>JAAZAP010000370.1 GCA_012514255.1 Bacteroidales bacterium
AAGGCACACTATTTGTATGGGCGTGCAAAGCTTTCATGGTCAGCGGGTTCGAAGTGTAAGAATCACTATCTCCGGTGGCATGAAGATACGCACGGCCATACCCATGGTTCCAAGTCCCGTTGTGACGTACAGGTGTCTGCCCCTGAATTCATGAAGCCCTTTCCATCTCTCCTGTACCAGTGCGGAAGGCGACCATCCCGTGACAGGCAGCCCGGCCTGAAAACCGTGTGTATGCCCTGAGAGCGTAAGGTTTGGCAAACGGCCGGAGACGGATGACATGAGCCATCCGGCGGGATCATGCAGCAACAGAATTGTGAGAATTGAATCAGGCAGCGGGGCCAGTACCTGCTCAAAATTTCCGTAGCTCATATCCAGCCGGTGACCACGGGTGATCACGCCGGCCACAGCAATATCCGCTCCCCGGTGCCTTACGATAACTGCAGTGTCTCGCAGCAGAGTGTAACCCGATTCTTCAGTTTTCTGCTTTACCATCTCCCTGCAGACCCTGCCGTACTCCTTATCATACTCTGGGTAATAGGTTCCATCGTCATGGTTTCCTTCAACTGCAAAACCACCGGCAGCAGCACGGGCCTTTCTCAGGATGGTATCGCTGCTGCCGAACTCCTGCCAGCCAAAGGTGATGAAATCGCCTGTGTTGACAAGAAGATCAGGCTCCTCCCCGCTGATTGCCAACATGGCCCTGTCAAGTTTTTCGTAACTACCGTACCATGAGGATATATGCAAATCGGAAATAAGGGCAATCTTCATTCCGTCAAGTGCCGGATCAAGGCCGTCAACTGATACTTCCTCCCTTATTGTGCGTACATTGAGCCTCTGGCGGAAGTAGCCGTCAGCAATCAGCAGAGTCAGCAGGAGGAAGATGATGCTGTTGGCTAATCCTGTTCCCCTGTGTCTTCCTTTTATCAATGCTGAAGTGAGCCTTAGAATAACTGAAATCAGGATACATGCTGATGATGTTACCAGTAGCAGTATTGAGATTGCCCCCATCTGTATCTGCCTGAAGGCATTTGCTGGATCGGCAAACTCACCGTTATAGAGTGTGATACTGAAGAAGAGAAAGATGAATATGGCAGAGACCAATGCCTTGAACGCCATTATTACCAGCCGGAGGATATTGTTCCTCTCCTTCAGTTCCCGAAGGAGAATGAACCACAGTAACAGATCTGCAAGCAACAATGTGAGATATAAAAGCATTGTCAGGCTTTTGAGCAAAAGTAACATTTCATAAACAATAATATACCCGCTTCTGTTTTTGGGTTACTTTTACGTTATGGTAACGGTTGAACTGATAGCCGGAGAGGAGTTCAGGGGAAAGCTTTCATATGTTGTGATAGCTGTCCGCCACAACGGAGGATGGCTCTTCGTCAGGCACCGCAGAAGAGGAGGCTGGGAGATGCCGGCAGGTCATCCTGATGAGGGGGAGAGCAGTGTTTTGGCGGCAGTAAGGGAATTGATTGAGGAGACAGGTGCCATTGACTTCGTCATGGAACCGGTTTCATACTACTCTGTTGATGCCGGAAAGGGGAGGCAATACGGGAGGCTGTTTTTTGCAGAGGTGGAGAGACTGGGTGATCTGACCGATCATGATGAGATAGAGAGTGTCAGGGTATTCCGGAGAAGGCCGCGCAATCTGTCATTGCCGGAGGTGATGTCATTCCTGTTCAGGGTGGCGAGGCGACATGGAGGGAGTCTGAAAGTCTGAGAATCAAAGAGTCAGAGAGTTAGAGAACCAGAGAGTAAAAGAGTCGACCCTGCCGGCTACTTACGTATCAGATTATAAATAAAATTAACACTACTGCCTGCTGCCTATTGCCTGGTGCCTACTTTCTCAGATATAATCAATGCTGACCTGTTTCAGCCATTTATCTTCCA
>JAAZAP010000371.1 GCA_012514255.1 Bacteroidales bacterium
CCGAAAGGAATAGCCATAGGTGTGGTTGTGGTTATACTGGTCTACCTGCTGGTCAACCTGGCTTATATGCGCATCATGTCGATCGCAGAGCTTGTGCAGGTTCATGAGGCCGGGAACCAGATTGCTGCCGTGGAAGCAATCAGGAGCCTGTGGGGACACGGGGGAGTGCTCTTTATATCAATCCTGATCCTGATCACAACGATGGGATGCCTCAATGCGAGTATCCTCACAGGGTCTAGGCCATATTATGCAATGGCTCAGGAGAAACTGTTCTTCAGGAGTATTGGCAGGCTGAATCGGCATAACGTGCCCGGCAATTCGCTGCTGTGGCAGGGTGTCTGGGCATCGGTGCTGGTACTCTCGGGGACGTTTGACCAGCTGACAGACATGCTGATCTTCGCAGTCTATATTTTCTACGGGGCAATGGCAACAGGAGTCTTCATCCTTCGCCGCCGTATGCCCGATGTGCACCGGCCATACAAGGTTTGGGGATATCCCGTTGTTACGGCAATCTTCGTTCTGTTCTGTGTCGGATTGTTTTTTAATACAATAATAACGCGGCCTCGCGAGGCAATGATCGGATTGTCACTTATACTGGCAGGCATCCCGGTATACTTTATATTTAAATCCGGAAGAAGGGGTGACGGCGAAAGATGATCCGCAAGAAGGGGTGACGGCGAAGGAGGACCTCCCTCACGGATCATTGTGCTTCCGCCCCGGACTCACGTAACTGATAAGAGAAATACTAAAAATCAAATTATTCATGAAGAAATCATTATTCCTTATTGCACTGTTCATGGTTACCTGGGCATCCTTGGTCACAGCACAGGACAAAGTGTTTACAGCAGCTGACTATCTCAATCCCGCACTTCGCACGAAGAGCATTATCAACCTGGCGTGGCGGGGAGGTATGGATGCCTATACATATATGGAGAACAACTGTCTCCTCCAGAAGAAGGCCGGAAGGGAACCGGAGGCAGACACCCTGGTGACCCTCGAGCTTCTCAGTGCGAAGATGAGTGAACGAAGAGGCGAGAGACTGCAGCGCTTTCCGATGATATCATGGATTGATGCCAACAGGTTCTATTTCATCTCCGGCAGTAAAGCATACCTCTTTGATATTAAGGATAATAGTCTGACAGTGGCAAATGAGTATGACAGTGAGGCTCAGAACGTCACTATCGATAAGCAAACATTGAATGTGGCCTATACTCTGGGCAGCAATCTGTTTGTGGCCGCCGGAGGGCAAACCATTCAGGTCTCCAATGAGGCAGGCAGTGATATATTATACGGGCATGTGCCCTCACGGAATGAGTTTGGGATAAATTCGGGCATGTACTGGTCGCCTGACGGCAGATTACTTGCCTTCTACAGGATTGATCAGAGCGAGGTGACCGAGTATCCCCTGGTTGAAACCGGCGGCAGGATTGCAGAGCCCTCACCGGTCAGGTACCCGATGGCAGGGATGAAGAGCCAGAAAGTATCACTCGGGATCTTCAGCCATGAGCTTAACGAGATTGTTTACCTGCAGAATTCCGGTCCTGAAAACCAGTATATCACATCGGTAACATGGGATCCTTCGGGCAGGTTTATATATGCCGGCATTCTCAATCGCGACCAGGATCACCTGTCGATGAACAAGTATAATGCTACCACCGGGGGCCTGGTAAAAACACTTTTCGAGGAGCAGAACAGCAGGTATATTGAGCCGGGTGGCGGGCTGTTTTTTCCCGCTGCCGGCGGTCAGGAGTTCATCTGGCATAGCCGGCGTGATGGCTGGAATCATCTCTATCTGTACAATACTGAAGGTGTACTTATTAAGCAGATTACGAGTGGCGAGTGGGAGGTGACACGGCTCCTGGGTTTTGATTCGCAGAAAAAGAGAGTCTATTATGAGGCGACCAGGGAGAGTCCTCTTGAGCGGCACCTTTACGCCACCGACATTAAAACCGGTAAAACGGATCGTTTGACTGACGGAGAGGGTGTGCACCGAATCACGGCCTCATGGAGCATGAACCATTTCATTGATGACTTCAGCGGGCTTGCCATGGCACGCGCTTTTTACCTTCTCGACGGCAGAGGCAATATGATTGATACTCTTCTTGAGGATGCCAATCCATACAAGGACTATAAGATGGGGGAGATGTCAATATTTTCTGTCAAGGCTGACGACGGGATTACAGATCTATGGTGCAGGCTGATCAAACCGGTTGATTTTGATCCGTCAGTCAAATACCCGGTGATGATCTATGTTTATGGCGGTCCGCATGCCCAGATGATCAATAAGTCCTGGACCGGTTCGGCAGGCTTCTTCCTCAATTACATGGCCCAGAAGGGATATGTTGTCTTTACGCTTGACAATCGTGGATCAGCCGGCCGGGGATTTGAGTTTGAGAGTATCATCCACCGGCAGCTTGGCGATGTGGAGATGGCTGACCAGATGGCTGGTGTAAGGTATCTCAAATCGCTTAGTTTTGTTGACACAAACAGGATAGGTGTGCACGGGTGGAGTTACGGCGGATTCATGACGGTCTCGCTGATGCTGAGGCAGCCCGGCGTATTCAAGGTGGCTTGTGCGGGCGGACCGGTGATCGACTGGAAATGGTATGAGGTGATGTATGGGGAGCGTTACATGGATACCCCGATGAAAAATCCGGAAGGGTATGCACGGTCATCGCTTCTCGGGTATGCCGGCAATCTTGAAGGAAAGATGCTGCTCATCCACGGCACTAACGATGACGTTGTAGTATGGCAGAACAGCCTCTCATTGCTTGATGAGTGCATAATGCAAGGCCGCCAGGTGGATTATTTCGTGTATCCCGGTGCCGGGCACAACATGGCCGGCCGTGCACGTGTTCATCTCTTTGAAAAGATTGCCGGGTATTTTGATGATTACTTAAGTGTGGGTCTGGGTCGGACCATACTATAATGCAGATAATCAGATGATTAACTGCTGATATAAGTGATTTTGATATCTTAATGAGATAATTTGGAGAGAAAAAGCTAAGTTTAAGTAATGATTTACAATGCCCAGGGCCAATAGATAATACACTCCAGGTCACATTTGGCATATTACTCACCGGTGCCACAAAAGGGATTTTCTTCTAAAATTTGCAAAGGACAGGAAACTGTGGATAAAATGGTTATTTGAAGCGAAGAAGCGTTACGGAATCTCAGTATTGAATTATATTGTTACCAGCAACCACATTCATTTATTAGTCTGTGACAATACTCCTTCCAGAAGCATTCCAGTTTTCATGCAATTGATACAAGGCAGAACTGCACAGGAGTACAATAACAGAAAAGGTCGAAAAGGAGCTTACTGGGAAGACAGGTATCATGCAACTGCTATCGGGACCGATGAGCATCTTCGATACTGTATGGTATATATACACATGAACATGGTCAGGGCTGGTATGGTTGAACATCCTATAAAATGGGAAGAGTCTGGGTATTATGAAATTGAAAATCCAAAACAGCGTTACTCAATAATTGATTATAAAGCATTGCAGGGCATTCTGGGCCTGGAATCAATTGACCAGTTACAAAGGTTACAAACAGAATGGGTACAGGAAGCTTTAAGAAAGGATAGCCTCAAGCGTGAGCCGAAATGGACAGAAAGCATAGCTGTGGGAGATGAGGCCTTCATCGAAAAGATAAGGTTACAGCTCAATATCAGGCCATCACCGGGAAGAGTCACGCAGACGTCGGATGGATTTACACTTGCTGAAGGAGATTTTCCTTATCCTTACAATGACAATATTGCGTTAAAAACAGCATTCTAAGAGCCGTAACGACCTATAAAGGCATTATAACATCTTAGTAATCAAAATTATATTTTGGTCCGACCCCATGAAAAAGTGGGACGTACTGGATTCGAACCAGTGACCTCTTGCGTGTGAAGCAAGCGCTCTAAACCGACTGAGCTAACGTCCCGGGCGGGGGCAAAGATAAAACAAAATTGAATTCACCATATGCCCGGGA
>JAAZAP010000372.1 GCA_012514255.1 Bacteroidales bacterium
AGGTCAGCCGATGCGACAATCATATTGGGAATTTTCTCAGCGAAGAGTGAGAGGAGCGTTGCAGAGGCATTGCGAGTGGCATCATTCTCCTTCTGTGCCACCGCGTTGAAATCAATGTCAGGAACGTTTCCTGCAAAGAAGCTCTCAAGCTGGCTTGCCACTGAAGGATTCTCCGCTGCCCATGCATCACGCTTCTCTCTCCATGCCTCAGCTTCAGCCCTTCTGGTACTCAGATTCTCCTCGTACAATTTCCTGACATCACTGAAGATCAGGAAGGGGTTCTCCGGGTCACCACCGAGGGCAGCAACCGACTTCTTAAACGAGGCGCCGGCATGTGTCACAGGCTGGCCGTGGGTTGATGTTTTGCCCTCGAAGCTGTTTCCGGCCTCATCTATCAAGCCCCTACCCATTACCGTTCTGCCGATGATCAGCACCGGTTTTACTTTTTCATCCACTGCCATGCGGAGGGCGCCGCGTATCTGGTCATGACTGTGTCCGTCGATCTCCATCACCCTCCAGCCCCATGCCCGGTACTTGTCGGCAGTATCCTCCGATGTTACCGCGGATGTTTCTGTAGAGAGCTGTATATCATTGGAGTCATAGAACATAACCAGGTTGTTCAACCCGAGGTGGCCGGCCAGCCTGCCCGCTCCCTGCGATATCTCTTCCTGTATGCCGCCGTCGGATATGTATGCATAGATCTTGTGTTCAAAGAGCCTGCCGAAGCGGGCAGCCAGGAATCGTTCCGCTATAGCGGCGCCTACGGCCATTGTATGACCCTGACCAAGCGGTCCTGAGGTGTTCTCTACTCCCCGTTTGACGTCGAGTTCCGGATGGCCGGGTGTGAGGCTGCCCCACTGGCGGAATTGCATTAGATCATCAATAGTATAATGTCCGGTGAAAGTCAGCACCGAGTAGAGCATTGGTGACATATGGCCGGGATCAAGGAAGAAGCGATCCCTGTTTATCCACTCCGGGTCAACCGGGTCAAACCTCAGGAATTCGGAATAGAGGATATGAATGAAATCAGCTCCGCCCATAGCCCCGCCGGGGTGACCTGAGTTAGCCTTCTCGACCATTGCCATTGAAAGGATGCGAATATTGTCTGCTGCGCGTTCGTTTACGTTTTTGGTCATAATTATAGTATAAGCCTTAATAACAAAGTAAAAATAGAGAAAAAAGTTTAACCGGTCACGGGTCAGGCATTATAGGTTGAGGAAGCGGTATCACCTCCCCGGCCTGTCCAGTTGGTATGAAAATGTTCACCTTCCGGTCTGTCTGTCCTCTGGTAGGTATGAGCCCCGAAGTAATCGCGCTGTGCCTGCAGCAGGTTCGCCGGCAGCCAGTCAGAACGGTAGCTGTCAAACCATGCCAGGGCGGCGCTCATTGCCGGGACTGGTATGCCTGCACTGACTCCATGGGCTACCACGCGCCGCCAGCTGTCGCTGTTTTCTCCGAGGATGGAGGTGAAGTAATTGTCCATGATCAGGTTGGGCAACCCCGGTTCACGTTTGTAAGCCTCGTAGATTTTGTTGAGGAAGGCTGAGCGGATGATGCATCCTCCCCGCCATATCATGGCGATTTCGCCATAGTTAAGATCCCAGTTGTACTCGGCAGCCGCATTTCTCAGCAGGTTGAATCCCTGGGCGTAGGATACGATCTTGGAGGCGTACAGAGCCTTGCGGATATCATCAACAAACTGCTGCTTATCCTGCGGTTCACTTTTCGCCGGTCCGCTGAAGAGGGGAGAGGCCTTGACTCTCTCCTTTTTCATGGAGGAGATGAACCTGGCAAAGACCGACTCGCCTATGAGGCTGAGGGGCACCCCGTGATCAAGGGCGCTGACGACGGTCCATTTGCCTGTGCCCTTCTGCCCGGCAGAATCAAGGATCTTCGTTACCATAGGCTCCCCGTCCTCGTCCCTGAACCGCAGTATCTCACCGGTAATCTGGATGAGGTAAGAGTCGAGCTCACCTTTATTCCACCCGTCAAAGATGTCAGCCATCTCATCATAGGTAAATGCTCCTGAATGGAGCATCAGGTGGTATGCCTCACAGATCAGCTGCATGTCACCGTATTCAATGCCGTTATGGGCCATCTTGACAAAGTGGCCGGCGCCGTTGTCTCCTATCCATGTGACGCACGGAGCGCCGTCAGCGGCGCGGGCTGCTATGGAGAGGAAGATATCCCTTACATGAGGCCATGCCGCCTTCGATCCGCCCGGCATCAGCGAGGGACCCAGCAACGCTCCCTCCTCACCGCCGGAGACGCCGGTGCCGATGTAAAGAAGACCCCTGCTCTCTACATAGGCCGTTCTCCTGATGGTGTCAGGGAAGTGCGAGTTGCCTCCTTCTATTATTATATCACCCTCATCAAGCAACGGGATCAGCATCTCAATGAAGTCGTCCACCGGCTGGCCAGCCTTGACCATCAGCATCACCTTCCTCGGCCTGCTGAGGTTAGAGATGAGTTCTTCAAGTGAGTAGGAAGGAATAATCCTTTTCCCTTTGCCACGGCCCTCAACGAACGCCGTGACCTTGTCTGTTGTGCGGTTGAACACCGCAACAGTATAACCCCTGCTTTCTATGTTCAGCACCAGGTTCTCACCCATCACTGCTAGCCCTATCAGTCCTATGTCTGCTTTCATATTAATTTGTTGTGAATTTTGTTATTTGATTATTTTAAAACCAAGATCTTCCATTATCCGTGCCGCCAGGGCATCATCCGTTCTGACGCTGAATGATCCGAACTCGCGTCTGACCCTGTAGTTGTCGCGAAGATACTCGAATCTTTCCCTTTTGTTCCTGAACAGGCTGTCATCACCCGTTATGGCATATGTGTGCTGTACAGCCCGGGCAACGAGGTCCAGGCTGCTGTCATGCAATCCGGACAGGTCTATCACCGGCACTTCCGGTACCGGCAATTCCACGGGTGTCCAGTTTTTCAGCGGCATCCCCAGTGCCTCCGCCACCACCCTCACGGAGCTGATGGTGGCGTTTGCTTTTCCGTCAACCGAATAGCCAGCTATATGGGGAGTGGCAAGGTCTGCCAGCTCAACCAGCCGGTTATCAGCCACTGGCTCACCCTCCCAGACGTCAAGACCAGCCCCTTTGAGCAATCCTTTTTCAAGTGATTCGCGCAGAGCGATGTTGTCAACTACCTCTCCGCGTGATGTGTTGATAAGGAGTGCGTCTCTCTTCATCTCCGAAAGATTATTGTGCCCCAGGAGATGATATGTCTTGTCCCTGCCCTCACGGGTCAAAGGGACGTGGAGTGTCAGTATATCGCTCTCTTGCAATAACTTGGGCAGGGGGTGGAACTGAATGCCATCCCTGCTGTCCTCTGAATTCGATTCTGTGCCCTCTTCACGTCGCTGACGGGGCGGGTCGTTCAGTAAAACCCTCATGCCCAGGGCGCGGGCGGCACGTTCAACCTTTGCCCCGACGTTACCGACACCTGCAATTCCCAGTGTCAGCGACGGTAGATGGAGCGCGTGCTTCCCTGCCAGGAAGAAGAGGAGGGAGGTGACGTACTGCATCACGGAGCCCGAGTTGCACCCCGGGGCATTCGCCCATTTTATGCCATTATGCTCCAGCCAGGCAGTGTCGATGTGATCAAATCCTATGGTTGCCGAAGCTACTATCTTAACCCGGCTGCCCTCCAGAAGGCTGCGGTTGCATATCGTGCGTGTACGCACTATCAGCGCATCCGCATCCGCAACCATTCGGGCATCAATGCTGCGGCCCGGAGCATAAACCACCTCGGCAAAAGGCTCGAAGGCTCCCCTGATGAAGGGTATCTTATCGTCAATAACGATCTTCATTGGTCTGGTTGGCTGCTCTCCACAGTCCCGTGGCCGGATTGGAGATGAAATAGAACTCTTCTCCGTCAGCGTTTCTGTGGAAGCCTGTCTGCAGGCTGAGCGGATCATATTCTTGCATTAGCGCTGCGAGTTCGCCAAAGCCATACCCGACAGACTCAACCTCCTTCCGGGTGAGATGCCCGGCGGCATATGTCACCCTGAACCGGTTCTCGGACGAGCCGTGGATAAGATGAGCCGCCGCACTCAGGTTCTCTTTAAGGTCATCATTGTCATCTGTGAAAGCAAGAATCTCCGGCGTAGTGCGGTAACCATACTTTCTTATCAGACGGTCAATAGCAGGGTCCTCGCCAAAGGTCTTAACCCCCGGAGCCAGCACTACCAGCTCGCCGTCATCAGCAATGGCCATACGGGTGCGGTAGATGCTCTTGTTACCGAGCCATGTGCTCTTGTACTCTTCAGGATCAAGCCATACAACAACCTTCTTCAGTCGTTCAGGCAGGGTGGTGAAGTTAACCTCGCGTGAGAGAGCTGCAGCCTGTCTGAAACATTCGATATCATCCCCGGCAAACAGGCCCCTGATCTTCAGTTTGCCCTCACTGTCAGGCGCCACCACCGTAAGGATGTACAGCAGCGGCAATCGTGGTGTTGCTATCTCCGATGCCCTGTTCAGGACCGCCCTTACAGGATTGTCCGTGGTGCCAAGAATGTTTTCTATCCCATGCACTGCGCCTATGAAGTGACTTTTGTTGATTGCCTCGCTGCCACCGCACCCCACGAAAACGTTCTTGTTGTAGTTGGCCATGCCCGTTACCTCGTGCGGGACCACCTGGCCCACTGAGATAATGAGATCATGTCCTCCGGAGGAGAGCAGCCTGTTGACCTGGACCGGATAATCAAAAGTCAGTCTGTCTTCGGTGACCCCGGCTATGAATGAGGAGGGCACTCTTCCCAGTTCCTCTATATCAGTGCGCCACCGGTGTTCACGGAAGAGTGTCTGAGGCACCCGGCCGAACATTTTTCCGAGTTCAGTCCCGGTCATCGCTGTATGTGTGCCCAGTGCGGGAAGGATGTCCGTCACACGCTCACCCAGACTCTCCCACAGGAGCTCTGTTATCATCCCGGCACCGGAATGGGCGCGGGTGATGTCAGGCGGCAGTACCAGTACCCTCTTCCTGTTGGCAAAGGCCTCCAGAACTGTAGCCAGGGCTGCTCTTACCTGATCCCTGTCCATTTCCTTTTCAGGACCACTTTCCGAATAGTATATCATATCATCTTTATTTTTCCGACTGTCTGTCACACATCATTCCTTGCCTCTTGCTAACAGCTGAGCAAACTCCTTAAGACCAACTTACTGATCTGACCATGGCGGCTTTTCCGGCAGCGACCGGCGGAATTCGTCTATCAGCTTCTCCTCGTATTCACCCCTGTAGGTGCCGGCAATAAACCTGTCAAGTGCCTCATCATGAAAGGTTTTCCATGATCCGTTCTCATGTCCCGGCACTACCGGGAAGAAGAGCGCCCCGTTATCGGTGGCTGCCTTGAGATCGCCCGGTGCGTCACCTATCATCAGTATCCTGTCATGCGGATATTTGCCTGCTGCCGCGATGGCGATATGTTCGCTCTTGGTTCCCTGTTCCTGTCCGGCTATTGCCTTTACGAACCTGTCAATTGAGTGCTCCTTCCACTCCCTGGTGAGCGCTTCCAGGGGTGTCTGTGAAACAACAATAGCGTCAGCCACAGAGCTTATTTTTTCTATTGACCTGCGGGCGTAGGTGAATGGCGGGGTATCGCGCAGCCACCTGGCGATATCTTCATTTATGGCGAGCGTCCAGCGAAGCACCAGCTCAAGGGCAGGGTGGGGGTGATGCTCCACATGCCTGCTGAAGGCCGGATTGCCCAGCCTGGTCTCCTGACTTACCCACTCACGGAGAGGTTCCAAATCCGGTAGAGCGATCCCGGTTTCAAGAACTTCCGGCTTCAAAGCCAGCAGGTCCATTACCCTTATCAGTGCGGGGAAACGGTTAATGCCCCGGGTCACGGAATAGAGATTGACGAAATCCCATGTCTCGCGGACATATTTTGCAATGGCGAAAAGGCCAAAATGCTTCACCGTGTTGGGGCAGAAGAACTCCTTATGCTTTACCTCCATGGTATCAAAGACGCATCCGTCGGAGTCAATCCCTATAAAATAATCCTTTTCCGGTTTGAACTGTTCCAGAAGACTCATGTTGTTTCTCTTTGGCGGTTACCACAATAATGACAACCGGAAGCCTTAAAAGTTCCCGTTATACGCCGCTGTAAGCGCTGAATCCGCCATCGACGGGCACTACCACCCCGGTGACGAATGATGATGTGTCAGAGAGCAGGTAGAGCATTGTGCCCACCAGCTCTTCCGGTTCAGCGTACCGGCCCATTGGTGTTGCAGAAATTATCTTTTTCCCGCGTGGGGTCATCTCGCCTGTTTGCTCATCAGTAAGCAGGAAACGGTTCTGGTTGGTGAGCAGGAATCCGGGTGCGATGGCATTGACCCTGACTCCGGCAGGGGCAAAATGGACTGCGAGCCACTGGGTGAAGTTATTAATGGCGGCTTTTGCGGCTGAGTAAGCAGGGATCTTGGTAAGAGGTCTGTAGGCATTCATGGATGAGATATTCAGTATGACACCGCTGCCTTTTTTTACCATATCCTCGGCCAGTATCATTGTAGGAAGCACCGTTCCCTTGAAGTTAAGGTCAAAGACTCCGTCGAAACCTTCGATATCAAGATCGAAGAAGGTTCCGCTCAGCTCTTTGTCACTGCCGATGCACTCTCTGGCTGTGGTGGCGGAGGCTTTATTGCCTCCCGCGCAATTGATCAGGATATCTATAGATCCGAATTTTTCTCTGATCTCTTCCCGTGCCCTGATGAGCGAATCCCTGTCCGTTACGTCGGCGCCGATGCTGACAGCCAGTCCGCAGTCAGGTCTGGCAGTCATCTCTGCAGCTGTTACCGTTCCTCTTGCAGGTTTGACATCAAGGATTATCACTGTCACCCCTGCACTGCAGAGTCCTTTCACGAGGGTCAGGCCTATCACCCCGCTGCCGCCGGTGATGGCGGCCACTTTTCCTTTCAGATCGCTGAAATTATTCATATCTTATTGTGGTTTAATCAATTACTATTGGTTTATATTTCGGTACCAGCAGTTTCATCACTATCCATCCGATAAGGTATGCTACTGCACATATGCAGAAGACGATGAAGTATCCTGCCCTGATGCCTTCGAATCCCAGTAGGTTCATGGGGCCGTTCAGGTACTGTGCGCCGGAAGCCAGCAGTTCGTTGGTCATCACTTCGGCCCTGCCGTCAACAAGGGTTGATCCTGACGCAAAGTCAAACAATGCTCCCGAGCCTTTATTGATAATAAATGCACCTATGCCGCCAGCCATGCCGCCTATTCCGGTGACGGTAGCTATGGCTGATTTCGGGAACATGTCTCCTATTGTGGAGAAGAGGTTGGCTGACCATGCCTGGTGGGCAGCTCCGGCTATACCAATGATAATGATGGGGAACCAGTAAGAGATGTGTCCCAGCGGCTGGGCCAGCAGTGCCAGCAGGGGGAAGAATGCAAAGATCAGCATTGCCCTCATGCGGCCGGCATAAGGATTCATTCCCAGCCTGTCAACAAAGAACCTGGGCAGCCATCCTCCTATGATGGATAGCATGACAATGGCGTAAAGGACAAAGATGAGTGTCTTGGCCATCGTGGTGTCGGAGGTAAGTCCGTATACATCACTGAGGTAGGCGGGTGTCCAGAAGAGGTAGAACCACCATACACCGTCAGTCATGAATTTGCCAAAGGCGAAAGCCCATGTCTGTTTGAATTTGAATGTATGCAGGAAGGGGATCTTCTTTTCAGGCTTTTCAACATTATTGTTTGCAATTTTCTCCGCGATGGCATCCTGGTTTATATAATCAAGCTCAGCCTTGTTCACCAGAGGGTGTTGATGTGGTTTCTTGTACATGAAGACCCAGAATCCCATCCAGATGAAACCTATAGCCCCGATGACAATGAATGCCATCTCCCATCCGTATTTGGCGGCAATAACCGGCACGGTTACCGGGGCGATCAGCGCCCCCACCTGTGCGCCGGAGTTGAAGATGCTGGTTGAGAATGCGCGGTCCTTTTTCGGGAAGAACTCCGCGGTGGTCTTGATGGCGGCGGGGAAGTTACCCGCCTCACCCAGGGCCAGCACGAACCGGGCAAAGATGAAGAGGGTGACACTGACCGTGGTCACCATCCCGATATTGTCAACAGTACCTATTATTTTTCTTGCTTCCTCGAATCCCACAAACCATTTGCCGGCAGTGATCCCCGAGGTGGCAATGCCGCAGAATGCATGGAGTACAGCACCGACTGACCAGACGCCTATAGCCCACAGGAATCCTTTTTTTGTATCTATCCAGTCTACAAACCTGCCGGCAAAGAGCAGGCAGACGGCGTAAAATATGGAGAAAAGGCCGGTTATTGTGCCATAGTCATTGTTGGTCCAGTGAAATTCGGGCGCTATAAAATCCTTCCAGGTAAGGGAAAGAACCTGACGGTCCATGTAGTTGATGGCTACCGAAAAGAACAACAGTGCGGTGATTGCCCACCGGTAGTTTGTCATTTTCGCATCTGAGGCTTTTGAAGACATACTGTTTGGTTAAAAGATTAGTACTAACATGAAAGATCGTGGCTCTGTCGTAACATGTGTGCTGTTCACGATGCCGATGATCTGATTTTTTCAATGATTTCAAGTGTTTCCCTTACTGTTGCAGTCAGTCCCTTCCAGTCGGCTGTCCTGACCATCATGTCAGTTATCAGGGCAGATCCCATGCCCACGCAGGTTACGCCTGCGGCGAACCACTTTTCAAGGCATTCTGCGGATGGCTCAACCCCACCTGTGGGCATGATGCTTGTCCAGGGGCAGGGACCTTTGACAGCTTTGACAAAGGATGGTCCTCCCACGGCGTTGCCAGGGAAGATCTTCACTATCTCCGCTCCGAGTTCCTCGGCCTGAGATATCTCTGTCACCGTTCCGCAGCCCGGTATCCAGAGCACTTTTCGTCGGTTACATATTCTTGCCACCTCCGGGTTGAGTGATGGCGCCACAATGAAGTCAGCTCCCATCTGCATGAAGATGGCTGCAGTAGGGGCGTCAGATACTGATCCTGCCCCGAACATCATATCAGGCAATGCTGTTCGGGCCCATTTCATGACCTCGGCAAAGACCTCGTGGGCAAAGTCGCCCCTGTTTGTAAACTCGAAGACCCTTGCTCCGCCTGCATGACATGCGGCGATAACCTCCCTGCACACCTGAACGTCAGGATGCCGGAAGAGCGGCACCAGGCCGGTATCTTCCATGGCAAGGGCAACATTGATGCGTCTGAAGCGTGACATCTTTATTATATTATCAGAATCCGAAATAGTTTTTTGCATTGTAATAGGAGATCATCTCCACCATCTTTCCGATGGTTTCCATCTCAGATGCGGGCAGTTTACCCTTCTCAATATCTTCGCCGAGCATGTTGCAGAGTATTCTCCGGAAATATTCATGCCTTGGATAGGAGATGAAGCTGCGTGAGTCAGTGAGCATTCCCACGAACCTGCTGAGTAGTCCCATCAGTGAAAGGGCATTGAGCTGATTGATCATCCCGGTCTCCTGGTCAAGAAACCACCATCCTGCTCCGAACTGTATCTTGCCGGGTATAATGCCATCCTGGAAGTTGCCGATCATTGTGGCTATCAACTCGTTATCCCTGGGATTGAGATTATATAGAATCGTTTTTGTCAGTTTGCCCGAGCTGTCGAGACGGTTGAGGAACCTTGATAACGTTCTGGCAATGGTAAAGTCACCTATTGAATCATATCCTGTGTCAGGTCCCAGCTGTGCAAACATCCTGCTGTTGTTATTGCGGATGGCGCCGTAATGGTACTGCTGCACCCATCCTCTCTCGGCGTCCATGACGGCAAGCTCATAGAGCATGGCTGACTTGAATCTGGAGATTTCTTCCAGGTTCAGCTCTGATCCGGCAAGGACCTTCTGCAATATGGCGCCAACCTCTTTTTCAGTGTAATCATCTGCATGGAACTGTTCTATGCCATGGTCACTCAGAACGCATCCTGCGTCAGCGAAGTACTGGTGCCTGTCGCGCAAGGCCTCTATCAGGGAGGCAAATCCCTTTATCTCGGTGCCTGAGGCTTCTTCAAGCTTCCCGATGTACTCAATGAATCTGGCTGGATTTTCGGGAGACATGGCTTTGTCAGGCCTCCATGCCGGCAGCACCTTTATCTCAAAGCCCTCTTCCTTGAGTGCTTTATGATGTTCCAGGCTGTCAATGGGGTCATCAGTGGTGCATATCACCTCCACGTTGAATTTCTTCATCAACCCGCGCGCCGAGTATTCCGGCTGTTGCAGAAGGGAAGTGCACTCCTCCCATATATTCGGGGCTGTAGCCGGATTGAGCAGCCTGCCCACGCCAAAGACCCTTTTAAGTTCAAGATGTGTCCAGGCATAGAGTGGATTGCGCATGGTCATGGGTACGGTCTCTGCCCAACGGTCGTATTTTTCCCGGAAGGAGGTATCCTTCCCGGTTATGTATCGCTCATCAATACCGTTGGTTCTCATGGCCCTCCACTTATAGTGATCACCTTCAAGCCACAGCTGCCCCAGGTCTTCAAACCGCCTGTCAGTGGCAATGGCCTCAGGACTTAGGTGACAATGGTAGTCAATTATGGGGAATCCTTCTGAATATTCATGGTAGAGCCTGCGGGCAGCATCGCCCTGCAGCAGGAAATCTTCGTTTATATACTCTTTCATTGTATTGTTGTTATGTGGTTGTGAAGAGTCTTATGATATGTCGCCTGTATATATTTTCCCATACGCAGGTTGATATAACCTGCTCGTTTGCCTTCAGCTGATCAGTGTACTCCTGCCCCAGTTCGGCCGCCACCTTATAACCAACATGGATGAGCTGGCGGAACCCTGGATTATAGTCGGGATCACCCGGGACATGCCTCAGTGTAGCGGCGAACTTCAGTGTATCCCAGGTATCAACAATGTCAGGAGAGGGAAGCATCTCAGGCCTGATATCAATTACATTGGCATAAGGGCCGCATAGTTCCTCACGCCTGTCATATGCTCTCCGGTATATTATCCTTGCTATCTCGAGGCCCCTGCCGCCCGAGAGGGCAAGTCCGATCACCTCCTCAAGCCAGGTGGTGCCGGCGGTCTTCAGGTGCAGACCACAGTCATGCTTACGAATGAGGTTGCCTATCACCGGGTAGATTGAGAACTTATCACTGCCGGAGTGAACGCTCAGTTTGAGGCCGGAAGGCAGGTTAAACTGCCTGACCGAGTACTTTATAACAAGGATATCCTCCTCGAATTCCCTGGCGAAGCGTTCGGGATCGCCTTCATAGTCAACACCTTTGTTGAAACGGCCAGTGAACTTGGGGGCGATTGTCTGCACCGGCACCTCCAGGTCTGAAAGAGCTTTTAGGATGAACAGGAGATCAAGAGGCTTCTGGGGCTGGTCAACCTCATCCATTGAGACCTCCGTGACGAAACTGCCTTCACCCTTTGCCGAGGCTATATGCCTGTAGATGGCAGCTGCCTCATTGACGGCAAAGAGGAATTTCACCGCGAACTCCCTGAGGTACTGTTCGGTGATGGTAAAACTGTCATTGATGCCGGGTATCTGTAACTGGCCGCAGAACGACCTGTGAGCCTCAACAAAGCCCTCGATGTCAGTATCTGATGCCTTGCGGCCGATATAATCAGCCACGTCAAGAGTGAAAAAGTCAGAGTGTTCGATGAACCTGTCTACAGTGGTGAGGTTAATGTGATCAGCATCAACGAAGTAAGGTCCTGTGTATTTCAATGCCTTCACGGCAGCATCAGCCTCGGCCCTGACATCTGCCGGTTCCGAATGGACGATGAGATGTTCCCTGTTAGATTTGTTCCAGACAGGGGTGACCTCGATGCCAAGTTCTGATGCAGCCTGCATGAGGGCTTCCAGCTGTGCCCTGCCCTGGTGTGAAAACCTGTCGCCTATCCCGAATGAATATTTACCCGGTTCTTTCATCTTTATCTTTTTTAATGGTTTTCTGCTTTGTCGCCAAATTAGCAATAAAAAACTAAATTAGTGTCCTGGAAACACATTTAAACAGCCATGATCAGAAGGTTCGCATTCATAGTTATAATCACCCTGCAATCGGTTGCCATGACCGGGCAGGTCAGGCATATCACTGTAGCTGCTGACGGCAGCGGTGAATTCACTTCCGTGCAGGAGGCTGTCAACTCCATAAGAGCCTATATGTCTGATACTACATACATGCATATCAGGGCAGGCGTGTACAGGGAAAAGATTGTCATTCCCTCGTGGGTGACCAATCTTTTCATGAAGGGAGAAGGGGCGGGGAATACCGTGATCACCTGGGATGATTATGCCGGTCTGCGCAACATGGGCACTTTCCGGACCTATACCATCTGGATACAGGGGACAGGCTTCACGGCTGAGGATATCACCTTTGAGAACAGTGCGGGGCCTGTGGGGCAGGCGGTGGCAGTGCATGCTGACGGTGACAGGGCTGTATTTCGCCGCTGCAGGCTGATAGGGAACCAGGACACTCTCCTCACTGCCAACCAGGAGAGCAGGCAGTATTTTGAGGAGTGTTACATAGAGGGAACCACTGATTTCATATTTGGTCCGGCTACTGTCTGGTTTGAGAGGTGTCATATTCACAGCAAGAAGAATTCATATGTTACAGCTGCATCTACCGTGGCTGACCATGAGTATGGGTATGTCTTCAACCGGTGCAGGCTCACGGCGGAGGAAGGGATTGAGAGGGTTTACCTCGGCAGGCCATGGCGTCCGTTTGCTGCCACTCTCTTTATGAGGTGTGAGCTTGGCAGTCACATTCTCCCGGCAGGGTGGCACAACTGGGATAATCCGGCCAACGAGCAGACTGCCCGTTATGCCGAGTACCGCAATACCGGTCCCGGCGCAAATCCCGGAGCTCGTGTACCCTGGAGTCGTCAGCTCGGCAGAAGAGAGGCAAAGAGATATACCCTGGCGAATGTCTTTGCCCGCAGTGACGGATGGCTTCCGGTCAGATAGCATCTCAGATCCTTGTCTTTTTCCCGTTGATGAATACCTTTTTCAGCTTAACCGCTTCCGCCCCGGTGACGGATATTCCCTCTTCCACACCTTTGAAACTGCAGTTTTTCAATGTGATGCCTGACACGTTTACGGATTCTTGAAGGCCAACAATGTATATGCCATGCCGGCTCTCCAGGGAGGTCACATTTTCAAGCGTCACGTCACGCACAAACGGAGGGAAGCTGCTGTCGCACTCTTCGTGCGGCTCATACAGCAGGTTTATCTTCAGTATGGCCTCGTCACATTTGCCTACCCTGACGTTTCGTACATTCACATTCTCCACAATACCTCCGCGGCACTCCGAGGTCTTGATCCTGATGACCCTTAGCAATTCCGGACTGTCCATCTCACAATCTTCCACAAAGAGGTTTGAGAATCCTCCGGATATCTCGCTTCCTATGACCACACCACCGTGGCCGTCAGCCATGCGGCAGTTGCGGACAATTATGTTCTGTGACGGGATTGACCATCTCCGTCCGTCATTGTTCCTTCCGGACTTGATGGCTATGCAGTCATCGCCGGTATCGAAATAGCAGTTCTCTATCAGCACCCCCTTGCATGATTCGGGGTCACAGCCGTCAGAGTTAGGCCCGGCGCTGATGATATTCACTCCCCGGAGGATGAAGTTGTCGGTACGGACAGGGTGTACCACCCAGAAGGGGGAGTTTTTCAGTGTCAGGTCTTCTATCAGGACGGTGTTGCAATTGTTGAAGTTGATCAGTTGTGGCCGGAGTGCTCCCTCCAGTCCGAAGATCCGGTCTCTCACCGGGGTCTGATTCTGCTCATGGGCCAGCAGTTGTGCCCGTCCGGAAATCTTCTGGTTGTTCATACCTTCGCGCCAGCCGTAATCAGGGTTGCCGTTCATCCACCACCAGGCCTCGTTGGATGCCTGGCCATCAATGGTTCCCTTTCCCGTGAGCGCAATATTGGATGCGTCAATGGCATATATCAGCGGATGGATATTGTAACAGTCCATTCCTTCCCACCTGGTGAGGACCGGCGGGAGGTAGAGCTCATAGTCGGTAGAGAAAAGGAGGGTTGCCTTTTCTGACAGATGCAGGTTAATGTTGCTCATCAGGGTGACAGGGCCGGTGTGCCATGTGCCATCAGGAATGTAAACCACCCCGCCGCCGCCGTTGTAGCAGCTCATGATGGCAGCCTCAATGGCATCAGTATTGAGAAAGGCAGGGTCGTCAGCCACTGCCCCGAAGTCAGTAATATTGAATGTGTCTGCCGGGAAGGAGGTGCGTTCAATTGACTGTTCTATCTCCTCGGCCAGTTTCCACCTGTCATCGGTCACGCAGCCGGGGAGGATAAATAACAGGCAGACAGAAGGCAATAATATGTTACGTATCATAACGTTTAAGCTTTTTATTTCATTCTCATCTCTCTCTCCAGGCTGGCCATGATGAAGGGCCCTACGCCCTTCGGGTCATTGTCGCGGATCACCTCACCTATATAGTATTCATATGATCCATCGCGGTAAGGATCACCTCCCAGCCCTGCCACACCACAGATATTCTGCATTGAGACAACTCCGTCAGGTGCCGTCACGATGAAATTATCAATCAGGCCCTGGTAGGCTTTTTCAGCCGTGGCAAGGTACGCGGCTTCGAGGTAACCCATCCTCACACCCTTATATATTGCGTATGTGAACATGGCAGTGCAGGAGGTCTCTATATAGTTGCCCTCACCGCCGGGGCGGTCGAGCACCTGGTACCATCCTCCCGTGGCGGGGTCCTGTATTTCAGACAGCCTGCTGATCATATTCTGTAGAATTTCAATGAGCTGATCTCTCCCCGGCTGGTCAGCCGGAAGAAAATCGAGGGCATCAACAATGGCCATGGAGAACCACCCCATGGCGCGTCCCCAGGCATGGGGCGCCTGGCCGGTGACGGAGTCAGCCCAAGCCATCCGGCGTGATGCATCGTAAGCGTGCCTGTAGAGTCCGGTAGCCGGATCCCAGGTGTTCCGGGCAACGATGAGGAACTGGTTCACCACATCGGCAAAATCCTGCGGCTGGTTATATCTCATTGCATATTCCGCATAGAACGGAGCGCTCATGTAAAGCCCGTCAAGCCACATCTGATCGGGGTAGACCTTCTTGTGCCAGAAGCCACCCTCAGCTATGCGCGGCTGCGTTTCCAGCTGGGCACGCAGTGAGTGTATCACCTTCTCATACCTGGGGTCTTTCGTGCGGTCAAACAGAAGGAAGATCATCTTCCCCGGGTTGATATGATCCAGATTATAGTTCTCTGTCTTGTACTTCCAGATAACACCGTCATCATCAATGAGTGAGTCGGCGTAGCCTTTGGCATAGTCATAGTAGCGCTCATCGCCGGAGGCTTCATGGAGTTGCAGAAAAGCGAGTCCCATAAGGCCCTGGGTATAGTTCCACTTCTTCGCTTTCACAAAGTCGGCCATCCAGAGTGAGGGATTGCGTATCATCTCCGACTCTGCCATGCGCACTGACCAGAGAGGGGATTCAAGGCCCTTTTTGTTGGCGCTCCCGCAGGAGAGCAGGAGGGAGGCTGTGATCACTCCCAAAATGATGGTTATGGTTTTCATGTTCATTCTTCTTTTTTTGTGGCGTCAGTTCCCTGTTTCTGTTTCGCGTGTTTCTCCCTGTATTCCGAGGGTGTCACCCCGAAGCGCTGTTTGAAGATGCGTGAGAAGTAGCGGGGATCATTGCATCCTACCATATATGTCACCTGTGATATAGTGTACTCTCCGCTTTCAATGAGTTGCGCCGCCCTCTTCACACGTACTTCCCTGATGAACTCAATGGGAGCAAGGCCTGTCAGGCTCTTCAGTTTCTTGAAGAAGACTGATCTGCCTATGCACAGTCTCGATGCCAGCTCGTCTACTGTGAGGTCTGAGTTGTCAATGTTCTGTTCCATAACCATCATGAGGTTTTTCATGAGTGTGTCATCATATGATTCCACCATCGGTTCGGAAGGTGTGATCTCATAAGTCCTGCTGCTCCTTGATTGCGGATACTCTGAAAGGGAAGAAAGGAACAGCTCCTGCAGTTTTCTGCGCTGCTGGAGGATATTTTCCACCCTTGCCCTGAGGTAAGTTGAGCTGAAGGGTTTGGTAATGAAGTCGTCTGCTCCCCTCTTCAGCGCTTCCACCTGGGTGTCAAGATCGGTCTTTGCTGTCAGCACCACGACGGGGATATGTGATGTGGTGGTCTCCTGCTTTATGCGGCGTGCCAGCTCCAGACCGTCCATCTCAGGCATCATGAGGTCAGTGATGATTATATCAGGCAGCTGGTTCCGGGCTATCTCAAATCCCTCGATACCGTTTCCTGCTTCAATGACATGGAAACCGTCAGAAAGGATGATCCTGATAAAGCTTCTCAGTTCCTCATTGTCCTCAACGAAGAGAAGAACAGGTTCGTCATCGTCAT
>JAAZAP010000373.1 GCA_012514255.1 Bacteroidales bacterium
ACAGTTGTCTGCTTCCAGGGACCCCCGCAGCAATGCCCGGGTCCCTGGTCCGTTATTGAGAAGCATGTCAATGATGCTCAGCCTGGGGATGAATCCATGTCTTTCACCAAAGACCTGGGTATAGGGCAGATACAAATAACCTGTTACACCTGATGGCTTCTTTGGGGTGATTGAATACCTGTAGTCATTCTCCGGGTTGCCTTCCGCTTCAAACTTCTCAGTGAATTTTATCCTTGCAGAAAGGCCGATGGCTTCACACATGGCAGCAAGCGCTGCACTGTTAAGATCGATAAGAAAGGTGTGCGGTCCGGTGATGATATCCCTGATAAGATCATAGTAGAACTCAAAGTAAGGTGCTGTGGCATATGCGGCGGTGATACCACGCAGGTGAAGATCACGCCACCGTTTGGACTCATCTGTTCTCAGCTCACTGATGGTTGTCTTGTGGAATGAGCCCCTCAGCACAGGCACTACCAGCGGCAGGGGACCGTTTGCACCCATGATGATGCACCTGTTCCGGTAGGTTTGCCTGTGATAATTCTCATGCCGTTCAATGATCACCTCTTCTGTACGCGCTATCAGGCTGAAATATTCAGCTGGAGGAAAGTATGCCGTTGAGAGAAGAACATTCCCGCTCATAAAGATCAGAGTCTGTTAATCCTGCTGGCGGCAAAGCCTGCCCCGAAGCCGTTGTCTATATTTACCACGGTCACACCTGCGGCGCAGCTGGTCATCATGGCAAGCAGGGCTGAGATGCCTTCAAATGATGCTCCGTAACCAACGCTGGTAGGAACGGCAATGACCGGCATATTGACAAGACCGCCCACCACGCTGGCCAGTGCGCCCTCCATGCCGGCAATCACAATGGAAACACGGCAGGCGCGTATCTCGGGCAGCTTATCAACCAGCCTGTGTATCCCCGCCACCCCGGCATCATATATCCTTACCACATCATTGCCCAGCAGCTCGGCAGTGACGGCCGCCTCCTCGGCTACGGGGATATCTGAGGTGCCTGCGGTAATGACCGCTATCTTCGTGGCCGGAGGTGGTATCTCCTTCCTTTTGATGCTTATGATCCGCGCCGTTTCATAGTAGACCGCATCAGGGAAGGTGGGGGCAATGAACATGAATACTTCTTCCCGCGCCCTTGTACCTATTATATTATAGCCATTTTTCTCCATGGCATTGAATATTGCCAGCACTTGCCCGGGTGTCTTGCCTGCACAATACACTATCTCAGGATAGCCTGTTCTCAATTCACGATGATTGTCTATGCGGGCAAAGCCGAGATCAGTATAGGGAAAGTCGCGAAGCTTCTCCATGGCCTCATTCACACTTACCGATCCGTTCCTGATACCGTTAAGTATCTTCTCAAGCTCTGATGCATTCATGCCTCTTCAGTTTTATTCATGCTTCCGCTGCGGTACCCCTCAGCATCAATTGTAACATATTGGAATCCCATCCCCCGCAGAACCCTTGCCAGCTTCATCCTGACCTCACTGAGGGCAATCAGTTCAAACTGCTCACTCCTTATCTCAATCCTGGCCAGTTCACCATGGATCCTCACCCGTGCCCCGGCAAACCCGGCTTCTGTCACCAGGCGTTCAGCTTCTTCAGCCCTGAACAGATCCTCAGGTGTGATTAATTTGTCATGCGGAAAACGCGTCAGCAGGCAGGTGTTCGAAGGCCTGTTACTCACATCCAGACCTGCCTCGCGGGCCAGATGCCTGATCTCCTCTTTTGTGAGGCCTGCCTCTGCCAGTGGACTCCTGACACCCGACTCACGCAGTGCCCTGAGGCCGGGACGATATTCCTTCAGATCGTCGGCATTTGTGCCGTCAAAGACAACAGCGTAACCTCCTTTTCGGGCTTCCGAGGTTATCAGTTTCATTATCTCTTTCTTGCATAGATAGCAGCGGTCAGGCGGATTGGATATCACAGACCCGGGAATATCCGTCTTTAACTCTTTATGCTTAACTCCGATATCATTGCAAAAGCTGGCGGCTTTCTTTACTTCAGCCTGGAACATGTATGGAGTGCTTACTGTAACAGCCAGCAGACGCAGTCCCGGCTGCGATGCGGCAGTACTCACGAGAAAAGTACTGTCAGTGCCGCCCGAAAGGGCAATGACCGCTGAGCCGGATCCCGAGAGAATGGCCTTCAGATCTTCCACTTTCTTTGCAGCACTCATTTTGTTGCGCTGATCTGTACGGTTATCTCCTGAACTACCTGCTTCATTGGCAGTCCTGTTGCTGCCGCAATAGCAGCACATCTGTCAGCCTCCGGCTTAACGGAGACCAGTCGGTCATTGAAGTATGACTTTTTTACCATCACCTTGCCGAAACGGGTCTCAACCTCTTCGAACTCACGATGCAGGGTCTCCTTGACACAGGGAATAACCCTGAGTCCGATGGTTGTTGACTCAGTAAAGAGTATCTCCCTTATGGGATCCACCTGCTCTTCCTCACATATGACACTCAGGGTGAGGGCCGGCCTTCCCTTTTTCATAATGATCGGGGTAATCCAGACGTCGCCGGCTCCTGCCTCAAAAAGCTTCATGGTAATGTGCTCCGATAATTCCGGATTCATGTCATCCATATTGCATTCTATGAGCCTTGCCTCATGGCCACGTTCCGGCTCACCGGGTACCTCGGCCAGGTAGACCCTGAGCATGTTGGGCCGTGCAGGATTGTTTTTCTGTCCTATGCCATAGCCGCTTTTCCTGATGATAAACCTTATTTCAGGAGGGAGAGGTTCAGCCGTGGCTGCTATTATAGCAGCTCCGGTGGGAGTGGTTGCCTCAAAATCAACCCCCCCGCTATGCACCGGGAAACCGCTGATTATTCGTGCGGTAGCCGGGGTGGGAACGGGCAGCAGACCATGCTGGCATCTGACCATTCCGCCACCGAGCTCAATAGCGGAGGTATAAACCCTGTCAACGCCAAGATCATTAAGACAGATTGCAGCTCCCACAATGTCAACAATTGAATCCAGGGCACCCACTTCATGGAAATGAATCTCATCAATCGGTTTGTCATGCACGGCAGCCTCAGCCGCAGCAATATGACTGAATATCTTCATGGAGAGGTCCATGACAGGCAGGGGGAGAGTGCTCTTGTTGATAATCTCTTCAATATCAGCGAGGTTACGGTGGGGATGATGATGTGTATGCTCGTGTCTGTGGCCCTGGTCATGACTGTGATCATGCTTATGGCCGTGATTGTTATCATGGCTGTGTTCTGGCTCATGACTGTGGTCATGTGACCTGCCGCGATCATGGTCATGGTGATGACCCGGACCAGGTGCATGGAGATATTCCTCTTCTGTTATTACCGTGACCTTTGTCCCTGTAATGCCGTGACGCTGGTCACGCGTTATTTCCAGTCGCCATCCTTCAGTGTTGAGCTTTTCAAGACCGCTGAGAAGGGTATCAGGGCTAACCCCCAGGTCAAGCAATGCTCCAAGGTTCATATCGCCACTGATACCGGAAAAACAGTCATAGTAAAGTATCTTCATCTCCTTTTAGTTTTTTTAACAATCGGTATGCCTGCCGCATAATCTCTTATGCTCGCATTCTCAGGCTGCTAATATAAGAATACGGGGCCGATATATTAAAAAAAAATGTTTACTTTGCACCTTCTCGTTTCAGGGGTAATAACTATCAGAAGGGAATGAAAAGAAGGCTGTTCTTAAGGAATTCACTTGGCGCCGGTCTGGCGGCAGGAGCGTTCATGAGTTTTGGCAGGTTTGAGAAGGCATTTGCAGGTAAACCTCTTCCTCCTGCAGCCAATCATGATCTTATAGCAATAATGGGCGGTGAGCCCGCCGCGATGTTTGATATGGGAATACAGGCAATGGGAGGCATGGGCACCTTTGTCAGAAAAGGTCAGAAGGTCCTGGTAAAACCCAATATGGGATGGGATGTCGTACCCGAGAAGGGTGGCAATACCAATCCGGCCCTCGTCAAAAGGATTATAGAACACTGCTACAGGGCAGGAGCAAAAGAGGTTTATGTCTTTGACAATACATGTGATAACTGGATAAAGTGCTACAAGAATTCAGGCATTGAGCAGGCAGTTAAGGACGCCGGTGCGAAGATTGTTCCGGGAAGCTCCGAGAGCTACTACCAGGAGGTTACCATACCCAACGGCAAGAAACTGACAAAAGCCAAGGTTCACGAACTGGTGCTTGAGAGCGATGTTTTCATTAATGTGCCCATCCTGAAGCATCACAGTTCCACCAGGATGACCGGGGCGCTCAAGAATATGATGGGGGTCGTATGGGACAGGGGTTACTGGCACAGGAACAACCTTAACCAGTGCATCGCAGATTATGCGCTCTTTACAAAGAAACCGCAGCTTAACGTCATGGATGCATATAATGTGATGATGCGTAACGGTCCGCGTGGCGTCTCGGTGGCTGATCTCTCAAATATGAAATCACTGATGATATCCACTGACTGGGTGGCCATTGATGCTGCCGGCGCAAAGATGATGGGCAAAGAGCCCGGATCAATTGAACATATAGCCATGGCTGCAGGCATGGGCATAGGTAAGATGGATCTCACCACCCTGAACATTCACAGGCTGAAAATGTAATTTTTAATGAAATCCTCTGCCCTGAGACATATAAGGACCGTATTTGCACTCCTTGTCCTTATTCTTTTTGCATTCCTGTTCCTCGACTTCAGGGGCCTGCTGGGGGAGAAGACCTTCGGTCCGATAACCTATCTGCAGTTCCTGCCTTCCCTGGTGAAATTCATTATCGCGGGAGCCACTGCCGCGACAGGATTCATAGTGGTTCTGGTATTGACTGCTCTTACCGGCAGGACCTACTGCTCATTCCTTTGTCCCCTGGGGATTCTTCAGGATGTCAACAGCAGGATCGGGGGATTTGTCAAGAGACGCTTTCGCAGGTATGGCTACAAGAAACCCTACACAATACTGCGTTATTTCATTCTTGTGGTGACGGCTGGCATACTGGCCCTTGGAGGTATTTACGTCATTACCATTTTTGATCCATACAGCATCTTCGGCAGGTTCATGTCATACTTTGTTCAGCCGGTGGTTCTCCTCTTAAACAACCTGCTGTCATCCATTCTCGGCAGGTTTGACATTTACTCAATTTACCATGTTGACATAAAGCCTTATCAGCTTGCGGCTTATATAATCCCTTCAGCTTTTCTGCTGCTGGTGGGAATACTCTCCTTCAGTCACGGGAGGCTCTATTGCAATACCGTCTGTCCCGTGGGGACACTCCTGGGTCTGGTGAGCAGGATATCAGTTTTCAGGATCAGGTTCGATGAAGATAAATGCACCCGCTGCGGCAGGTGTGCCATGGCATGCAAATCATCCTGCATAGACTTCCTTAACAAGAACGTTGACCTCAGCAGGTGTGTCAGCTGTTTTAACTGTATAGATGCCTGCAAGGAGAACGCAATGTCTTATGGTCTTGTCAGGCTGAAGCAAAAGCAGTTCAACGATGACGTCACTGATTCCTCGCGCCGGGGATTCATTGCCGGCTCCCTGGTGCTTCTTGCCGGAGGCTCTCAGCTGCTGAGGGCACAGGGTACAACACCCGCACCCACCATAGAATCAACTGTAAAGGAAGACAGGCTTTATCCTGTAACTCCTCCGGGATCAGTCAGTATAGAATCATTCACTTCCAGGTGCACCGCATGCACACTATGCGTAAGCGCATGCCCCACAAACGTCCTTCAGCCATCGGTAAGCGAGTACGGATTCGCAGGTATCATGCAGCCCCGAATGGATTTCCACAGCGGTTTCTGCAATTATGACTGTACCAGGTGTACTGATGTATGCCCTACAGGCGCCATCATGCCCCTGATGATTGAAGCCAAGAAACTGACCCAGATAGGCAAAGCAGTCTTTATAAAGGAGAACTGTATTGTGCATACTGAAAAGACAGCCTGCGGCGCCTGCTCGGAACATTGCCCCACCAAAGCATGCCACATGGTACCCTATGAGAACGGTCTTCTCATCCCTGAAGTAAGGGACGAGATATGCATCGGTTGCGGTGCATGTGAGTATGCCTGTCCTACAAAGCCCTACAAGGCCATTTTCGTTGACGGTAACCCCGTTCATGAGGCAGCTGTAAAACCCGAGACAGAAGAGCTGGATGCAGTACCTTCCGATTTCCCGTTCTGAGTATTGAAAAACATGATTTTTATCGTGTGAGGCAGAGTTAAATAAGGTTAACTTGCATGCTCAAATTTTAGTGCCTAAATTAACTTTCGTTTTATGAAACCTACACATATTGAACATATTGGTATTGCGGTTAATTCAATCGCTGAAGCACTGCCATTCTATGAGAAGGTCCTGGGACTGAAATGCTATAACATTGAGGAAGTGGCTGACCAGAAGGTTAAGACCGCTTTTTTTATGATCGGTCAGACCAAGATCGAACTACTGGAGTCTACTGATCCGGAAGGCCCGGTGGGCAAGTTCATAGAGAAAAGGGGAGAGGGTATACACCATATTGCCTTTGCAGTGGATAATATCGAGGAGAGACTGCGCGAGGCCGAAGCTGCCGGGATACGTCTTATCGACTCAACTCCAAGGAAGGGCGCTGAAGGACTGAGCATAGCATTCATACATCCCAAATCAACCTTCGGGGTACTTACCGAATTGTGCGAGGACAAGAATAGCGAAAACAACAAATAATAAGACTAAATGAACAGTCAGGAAAGAATCAAACAACTCCTTGATTACAGGGAGAAAGCACGCCAGGGTGGTGGCGAAAAACGAATTGACGACCAGCACGCCAAGGGTAAACTGACGGCAAGGGAACGCATTACCCTGTTGCTTGACGAGGGCAGCTTCGAAGAGTATGACATGTTTGTCACGCACAGAACCGAGGACTTCGGCCTGGCCGACAAAAAATTCCTCTCTGACGGAGTGATCACGGGTCACGGCACCATTGACGGCAGGGTGGTCTATGTCTTTGCACAGGATTTTACTGTATTCGGTGGTTCTCTCTCGGAAACATTTGCACAGAAGATATGCAAGATCATGGACCAGGCCATGAAGGCCGGAGCCCCGGTCATAGGCATCAATGACTCAGGCGGAGCACGCATCCAGGAGGGAGTGAGGAGCCTCGCCGGATATGCCGAGATCTTTGAACGCAATATCCTTGCCTCCGGTGTGATACCGCAGATATCAGCCGTTTTCGGACCCTGTGCCGGAGGGGCTGTCTATTCACCTGCCCTGACAGACTATATCATCATGAGCCGCAAGAGCAGCTACATGTTTGTCACCGGTCCCAAAGTGGCAAAGACAGTCACCGGCGAAGATATCACCATTGATGATCTTGGCGGAGCAGGTGTCCATACAACCAAGTCAGGAGTGGCTCACTTTGCCGTTGATGAGGAGAAAGAGGGTCTTGACCTTATCAGGAAACTACTGGGATTCATGCCTCAGAATAACCTCGAGGAGCCGCCGCAGATGGATTGCGATGACCCTATTGACAGGCTTGAGGATGAACTCAATGACATCATCCCGGAAAGCCCCAACCAGCCCTATGACGTCAAGGATGTAATAGTTCGGGTGGTTGACTACAATGATTTCGTGGAGGTACATGAGGCCTATGCCAAGAATATCGTGGTTGGATTCGCCAGGTTTGACGGTATGCCCGTCGGGATAGTAGCCAACCAGCCGGCATACCTGGCCGGAGTGCTTGACATAGAAGCTTCGCGCAAGGCTGCACGGTTCATTCGCTTCTGCGACGCGTTCAATATTCCTATTGTCACCTTCGTTGATGTCCCCGGCTTCCTGCCAGGGTCAACCCAGGAGTACGGCGGAATAATCATTCACGGTGCCAAACTGATGTATGCCTACGGCGAAGCCAACGTGGCCAAGGTGACGGTTACACTCCGCAAATCCTACGGAGGAGCTCATTGCGTCATGTCTTCAAAACAGCTCAGAGGCGATATTAATTACGCATGGCCGACAGCTGAAATTGCTGTAATGGGCCCGCAGGGAGCCATAGAAGTGCTGGAAGGAAAGACAATCAGCGAGATAGCTGACCCGGCCGAACGCAAGGAGTACGTTGCAAAAAAGGAACATGAATACCGCGATAAGTTCGCAAATCCCTACGAGGCAGCCAGGTATGGCTATCTAGATGATGTTATAGAACCCCGCAATACAAGATTCAGGGTTATCAGGGCCCTCAGGACTCTCGCAACCAAGAAAGATCCGGGACCAATGAAGAAACATGGCAACATTCCACTCTGATAAAAAATGATCATGTACTCACTTTTGTTTACTGAGGCTGCATCAGCCCTCGATTCGCTCGCCTGGACCGTTGTTGCGGTGGGCGTCGGTATAGTATTCCTCTCCCTGTTGTGCGTCTACCTGTTCTTCAGGTACATCCTCACCTTCATACTGAATTTCAAGCTGAAGAGCTTTGCACGTAAAAAGGGCATTGATCCCACTGAAATGCAGACTGCCAAAACAATACAGTCAGGTGAGGTAAACGCGGCTATCGCAATGGCGCTCTACTCATATTTCAACGAGCTCCATGATATAGAAAGTGGCGTAATAACAATCAAGCGTGTCTCCAGGCATTACTCACCATGGAGCTCCAAATTATACAACATGAACAACCTGTAAGACCAGAATAATCTTTCAATGATTTTAAACCCGCATGATCAATAACTCATAAAAGAATTAATATCAGTATCATGCAAGTTCAATTCGACCAATAAAATTAATATTGATAACCGAATGAAAAGCTACAAATTCAAGATAAACGGAAACCAGTACGAGGTTGAAGTTCTGGAAGTCGACGGCAACCTTGCCAGGATAGAGGTGAACGGCACTGTATATGACGTTGAGATGCAGCGCGAGATACCCAGGATAAAGACCGTGGTCACCGGTGCACCTGTACAGGCAAGACCGGTAAAAGAGACCAAACCTGCCCCTGCCAGGACTGCCGGGAAGGCATCTGAGGTAAGAGCCCCCCTTCCGGGTGTTATAATCCAGGTACTTGTCAGGCCAGGCGACGAGGTGAATGCCGGTCAGACAGTCTGTACCCTCGAGACAATGAAGATGGAAAATGCCATTAAGGCAGAGAGCGCTGGCAAGATTACTGCTGTAAATATCGCTCCCGGCCAGTCTGTTCTTCAGGATGAGGTTCTAATTGTAATCGGGTAGTGATGACAAAGAGAAAGACATGGACCATGCTGGCCCTGCTGGTGATAACCTCGCTTGCATGGCTGGCTTTCGTCAAGCCTGAACATGACAGGCAGAAGGCACAGGCAGAATCAGGAATTGAAATCAGCGCCGCCCTCCCTCAGTACCAACCTGACAACCAGACAGAAGAGGGATTTATTGAAGGTCTGAAGCAATTCTGGGCGTTCACCGGATTCCGCAATGTAACATCGGGTCACCTGATAATGATTGTGATAGGTCTTATTTTTATCTTCCTGGCCATAAGATATGAATATGAACCATTGCTGCTGATACCCATCGGTACCGGAATTCTTATCGGAAATATCCCCCTTTTTACAGATGGCGGGATGAACCTGCAGGTAGGCATCTACCAGCAGGGAAGCGTACTGAACTACCTCTATTTCGGGGTTCTCAAGGGAGTCTATCCTCCCCTGATCTTCCTTGGCATAGGAGCTATGACCGACTTTTCTTCACTCATATCCAACCCCAGGCTGCTTCTGCTGGGAGCTGCGGCACAGGTGGGGATATTCATAACATTTATCGGTGCGTTGCTGCTGGGGTTTGCACCTCCGGAGGCAGGAGCAATAGGTATCATCGGTGGAGCTGACGGTCCGACAGCCATATTCATCTCTTCACGACTCGCCAACGGGGTGAACCTGTTGGCTGACGGCACCCCGGTGAAGAACCTTATCGGGCCAATAGCCATCGCTGCATACTCCTACATGGCACTCGTGCCTGTTATTCAGCCTCCGATAATGAGACTCCTCACCAACAAGAAGGAGAGGCTGATACGCATGAAACCGCCCCGCGCCGTCACCAAGACAGAAAAGATCCTCTTTCCTATATTCGGACTGCTGCTTACCTGCTTTATCTCGCCAAGCGCACTGCCCCTGCTGGGGATGCTCTTCTTCGGGAACATACTGAAGGAATCAGGCGTCACAAAGAGACTGGCTGAGACTGCACGCACATCACTGATAGACATCGTTACAATAATGATAGGTCTTACTGTTGGCGCTTCAACCCAGGCGGACGTCTTCCTTACCAAGGAATCAGTTCTGATATTTGGCCTGGGCGCTGGCGCTTTTGCTATCGCAACTACCTCGGGAGTGCTTTTCGCCAAGGGCATGAACCTCTTCCTGCCCGAAGGAGACAAGATCAACCCTCTTATTGGTAACTCAGGCGTATCCGCAGTGCCTGACAGTTCTCGCGTTGCAGAAGCAGAAGGGCTAAAGGCCGACAAGACGAACCACCTCCTGATGCATGCCATGGGCCCCAACGTGGCGGGAGTGATAGGTTCAGCTATCGCAGCGGGGATACTGTTAAGCTATCTGGGATAATATTCTTAAGTTTGACATGAACTTAATTTCATGGAGAGGAATATGAAACAGGCAATTACCGGTAATGCCGGACCCAGGGTGAGGTCTGACATTGAAGTGACGCTGGAACTCACTGATTCCGGAGGCATAGAACTCAATATCCGTTCAAAGGTTAAGACCATGTACGGTAAAGCCATTGAGGATCAATGCCGCACACTACTCAGTTATTTTGAGATTGAAAATGCCAGGCTCTCAGTGAATGATTCAGGTGCACTCCCGTTTGTTATAGCAGCCAGGATGGAAGCAGCGGTAAAAGCCCTGACAGAGACCACCAGGAGCTTCATTCCTGAAATGAATGAAGAAAGTCTTTATGGTTCCTCCCGTGACAGGTTCAGGTTCTCAAGACTCTATCTTCCCGGTAACAATCCCGGGATGTTCATTAATGCCGGGCTCCATTCGCCTGACGGAGTCATCCTTGACCTGGAGGACTCGGTAGCGCCCGACAGGAAGGATGAAGCAAGGATACTCGTCCGCAATGCCCTCAGGGCAGTAAATTTCTACGGTGCCGAGAGGATGGTACGCATTAACCAGGGTGAACGCGGCCTGGAGGACCTTGAGATGGTAATACCTCATAATGTTCACCTTATTCTCATACCCAAGTGTGAGGATGCTGAGACTGTCAGGAGCATTGACAGCAAGATCAGGGAGATCAAAGAGAAAGCAGGACAGAGTGAAACAGTCTTCCTGATGCCTATCATAGAGAGCGCACAGGGAGTTGAACATGCAGGGGAGATAGCTGCAGCTGCTGGGTCAGTTGTAGCCATGGCCATAGGTCTTGAAGACTACACTGCTGATCTTGGCGTGCAGCGCACAAAGGAGGGGGGAGAATCATTATACGCCCGTAACCGGATAGTGGTTGCTTCAAAGGCTGCCGGAATCCAGCCCATTGACTCGGTCTTTTCCGACGTGGGAGATATGGAGGGGCTGCTGGAAAATGTACTGTCAGCCAAAGCCATGGGCTTTGAAGGAATGGGATGCATCCACCCGCGCCAGATAGCAGTGATAAGAAAAGGATTCTCACCCTCGGACGAGGAGATGGTAAAGGCTAAAAAAATAGTAATTGCTTACCAAGATGCACGCGAAAAGGGACTGGGGGTTGTATCCCTGGGAACCAAGATGATAGATGCCCCGGTGGTGGTCAGGGCTGAAAAGACAATTAAACTGGCTGTGAGGCTTGGCCTGCTGCCTGAGAACTGGATAGAAGAGGAAAAGGCTAAATCATAATCCATACCCGGTCATGAAACTCGTGGAAAATGCTGCTGGCAGAATGGTGCCGGATGAGATAAACGGACAGGATGCGATCCCATTCAGGGGTGTGGGCAAACACCGCCCTGCAGGAAGGAAATATGCACCTCCCATACCAACCTGTATAGACTATCCTGAAGACAATAACAAGGTTGTCGGATCGCTGAAGGAAGCACTGGTGCGTTGCGGCCTCAGGGATGGCATGACAATCTCCACTCACCACCATCTGCGCGACGGTGACCTGATCAGCAACCAGATATTTGAAATAGCCTCGGAAATAGGCGTCAAAGACCTCGTATGGCTGCCCTCGGCTTCATTCCCCTGCAATAACCCGGTGATAAAATACCTGGAAAATGGCACTGTCAACCGCATTGAGGGCAGCATGAACGGCCCGCTGGGCATGTTCGTCTCCGAGGGGAAAATGAAGGGTATGGCGGTCCTGCGTTCCCATGGCGGTCGAGTACAGGCAATACAGGACGGTGAGGTGAAGATAGACATAGCTGTGCTGGCAGCCCCTGCGGCAGATTCCTTCGGCAATGCAAAGGGTACAGGCGGACCCTCCGCCACAGGGGTGATTGGATATGCAAAGCCTGATTACCTATATGCTGATAAAGTCATTATCGTGACTGACAACCTGATTGACCTGCCCTGCTGGCCAATGGAGATAGAGGGCAATTATGTGGATTGTGTTGTGGTTGTTGACAAGATAGGCCTGCCGGAAAAGATTGTTTCAGGTACAACGCAGATCACCAAAAGCCCTGACAGACTGCTGATAGCTGAACTGACCACATTGTTCCTTGAGAAATCGGGATTGCTCCGCGACGGGGCGACCATGCAGGCCGGGGCAGGGGGGACGAGCCTCGCAATAGCGGTATATGTGCATCAGCTGCTGAAGAAAAAAGGCTGGAAGCTCAGCTTTGGCTTCGGAGGAAGCACAAAATACATGGTTGACATGCTTGAGGAGGGCCAGATGGGATATATCCTTGATGCCCAGGCATTTGATCTTGATTCAGTTAAGTCGGTTGAAAAGAACCTGAATCATATACAGTACCCCGTTTTCAATGCCTACAACTACCACTCCAAGGGCAACCTGACTACCATGATGGACATCATGATCCTGGGCGCTACGGAGATAGACACAAATTTCAACGGAAACGTAGTTACCCATTCAGATGGCCTCCTGCTTCACGGCATAGGCGGATGGCAGAACTGCCTCCACGCACGTAACGTGATAATACCACTGCCTTTGTTCCGTGACAGGATACCGGTCATAGTTGACCGGGTGACAACACTTTGCGGACCAGGAGAGCTCATTGACGTGATCATCACCGAGAGAGGCATAGCAATCAACCCGCGCAGACAGGATCTGCTGGATGCCGTACGAGGCAAGGGATTGCCGCTGGTGACCATCGAGGAGCTTAAGGAGACTGCAGAGAAGATCTGCGGCAGGCCTGAGAAGGCTGCCTTTGATGAAAGGGTGGTAGCAGCAATCAAGTGGGTTGACGGCACGGTAATAGATGCCGTTCACAAAGTGAAAAAATAATCTTCCCGATATGGAAAACAAAAAATACAGATGCCCTGTTTGCGGCTATATTTATGATCCGGCGGCAGGTGATCCGCAGGGCAATGTTGAACCCGGGACAGCTTTTGAAGATCTTCCATCAGGTTGGGCCTGCCCGGTGTGCGGTGCCCCTCATGATGAATTTGACGAGCTTGACTAGTCCTCTTCTTCCGGTATGTGTCTCAGCACATCAATAAGCAGATCCCAGAACATCTGAACAGTCTCTATCTCAAGCCTCTCCTCAGGAGTATGTGCTCCCTTGATGGTTGGGCCAAACGAGATCATGTCTATCCCCTTGTATTTCTCAAGTATCAGCCCGCACTCCAGCCCGGCATGTATGGCTTTTACCTGCGGCACCTTACCGAACAGCTTGCGGTATGACTCTATCATCAGCCGCAGGATGGCAGAATTCATGTTAGGCTGCCAGCCGGGGTAACCATCAGAATGAGTTACTTTTGCACCGGCAAGGTCAAAACTTGTCTCAGCCTTCATGGCTGCATAGTGCTTTGCCTCATCGGATGAGCTCCTTTGAGTGGTTACAACATGAATCATGTTATCATCGGTGAACCGTATGGTGGCCAGGTTGCTTGAGGTCTCAACCAGGTCAGGTATCTCCTTTGACCATCCGAGCACTCCATGAGGCACTATACTCAACGCCCCGAGAAGCCTGTGTTGTGTACCACCGTCAATCACCGTCTCCGGAACCTCTGCAGGTATGGCGGCTACCTTCAGATCAGGCTCCAGACCGTCATACTCCTCCCTGACATGATTATTATAGGCTGCCGTATCAGCAAGGATGTGCTCTTCATGGGCGGGATTAAATGTCACGGTCACAAATGCTTCCCTGGGGATGGCATTGCGCAGATTGCCACCCGTAAAATTGCTGATCCTGATATCATATTTTTTTTCAAGATCCTGTAACAGGCTTGATATTATCTTTATGGAGTTGCCGTAGCCCTTGTGTATTTCGTCTCCAGAGTGTCCCCCGTGAAGGCCGGTGACGGAAAGATTCATTGCCCTGTGTCCCGAAACAACCTTCTCCGGAGTGTAGGGAAGCAATGCCTGTGTATCTATGCCGCCGGCACAGCCTATGAAGAGAATGCCTTCATCCTCCGAATCGAGATTGAGCAGTATGCTTCCTGTCAGGAGGTCCGGACTGAGGTTTATTGCACCGGTCATTCCTGACTCCTCGTCAACGGTGAAAAGGCACTCTATACGACCGCACTGCAGGTAAGGATCAGTCAGTACAGCCATCTGGGCTGCTATCCCTATGCCGTCATCGGCACCAAGAGTGGTGTCGCTGGCAGTAACCCACCTGCCGTCAATCATGGGAATAATTGGATCCTCATTCCAGTTGTGCGGATGGGAGGCATTTTTCTCACCCACCATGTCAAGGTGGCTCTGCAAAACTACTGTTTTGACCTTCTCCTTTCCCGGAGCGGCCTCCCTGACTATTAATATGTTTCCAACGCTGTCTTCCTTCGCCTCCAGGCTGTGCTTACGCGCAAAATCAAGAAGATATGCCCTTATACGTCCTTCGTTCTTGGATATTCTCGGTATCCTGGATATCTCTTCGAAATAACCCCAGACCTTCCTCGGCTTCATCTCCCCCAGTTCACCCATGCTGATATGAATTTAATAATGTGTTCAATAGCTTGGCGGCAAATATAACTTTTTTCCCTCGCATCAATAATGAATTTTACCTGCTGTATCTCTTTTTTTTAACACAACAAAAGCTATATTTTTACAGGAGACAAAAAATACACAGACTAAAAGATAAAACTATGGCTAAACGTACTATTGTTGCCCTGCCCGGAGACGGAATCGGGGTTATTGTTCTGAAACAGGCAGTCCGTGTTCTTGACGCGGCAGGATTTGATGCTGAATATGTCTATGGTGACATTGGATGGGATTTCTGGTGCCGTGAGGGTAATCCACTCCCGCAACGCACCATCGACCTCATTGCAGAGCATAAGATAGCACTGTTCGGAGCAATTACTTCCAAACCCAAGGATGATGCTGCCGCTGAGCTCTCCCCGGCTCTCCAGGGTAAAGGCATCACATACAGCAGCCCCATCGTAGGACTGAGGCAACATTTCGGACTGGATATCTGCGTCAGACCCTGCCGCAGCTACAGGGGCAACCCTCTCAACTTCATCCGCAGAGGTAAGGACGGAAACCCGGAAGAACCAATGGTTGATGTGGTGATCTTCAGGCAGAACACCGAGGGTCTCTACGGAGGAGTGGAGTGGTCCAACCCTCCCCAGCAGGTGTATGACGCACTGATGACCCATCCCAAATTCCGGAGTAATTTCGGCTGGTGCCCCAAAGAAGAACTGGCAGTCTCAACACGTATATTCACAAAGAAATATACCGAACGCATTGTAAGGGCTGCGTTCGAACATGCCGTTAAATTTGGATATAAATCAGTGACTGTCTGCGAAAAGCCCAACGTCATCCGGGAGACATCAGGACTCATGTGGAAAATAGCAAAGGAGATGCAGAAGAATGAGTTCCCTGATGTCCAGCTCTGGAATACAAACATCGATGCACAAATGATGTGGCTGACAAAAAATCCTGAGGATTACGGTGTTATAGTTGCCGGCAATATGTTCGGAGATATAGTCTCTGATGCATTTGCCGGACTCATTGGCGGACTGGGATTTGCATGCAGCGCTCAGTTCTCGGAAGATGGCATCGGAGTATTTGAGCCTACCCACGGATCAGCTCCCAAATATGCCGGCTACGAGGTTTCAATTGTGAACCCGATTGCAATGATAGAATCTGCATGTATGATGCTCGACTATATAGATGAAAAGGAAATCGCCGCACGGATACGCAAGGCTGTCGCCGAGGTCATCGAAGAGGGCAGGGTCAAGACCTATGACATGATGAAGATGACCGGCAAGCCTGAGGTGGTGACCATGGGAGCAGCTTCAACCATCCAGATGACTGACGCAATCATTTCACGATTAAAATAAAGGATCATGACCGAGGAGATAAAAAAACTTTGGCCGGAACTCGAATGGATAAGTGACCATGACCTGAGGGAAAAAACAGCACGTACATGGGAGTTGGCACTTGAACGCAGTGTCCTTACCCCCGATGACCTGAACCGGATACCTTTCACACTCCTGTGCGGACCAGACCTGAAAGTCACTTTCATGGACCATAAGCGATGTGTTGTGCATGTGGCCCGTGAGGCAGGGCTGAAGATGAATGAGTTCTTCCGCAATGACCTGCCTGTCAATATGGATGTGCTGATAGCAGGTGCTATTCTGGCCGATGTGGGTAAAATGCTTGAATATGAACTGGATGCATCCGGTAAGGCTGTGCAGGGAAAATATGGCCAGTATCTCAGGCATCCCTTCTCAGGTGTAAGCCTGGCTGAGGAGTGCGGTGTGCCGCCAGAGGTGTGCCATATCATTGCCGCACATGCCCACGAGGGAGACCTGGTGAAGCGTACCACGGAAGCATATATTGTTCACCATGCTGACTTTATGACGTTCCTGCCATTCAAGAGCAGGCTGATCGTGTGATCAGTCTGCTCAGGCAGCAGGCAATAGGCATTAGGCAGTAGTGAGTCATGTGACTAACAGGCAGTTAGTTAAGCTAAGCTGTTTGTTTCTGGAGTTTGATGACCTTGTCAACACTATTGCCTATTGCCTCCTGCCTATTTCCCATTGCCTGCCATGGCTTTCCTGACATTGGCATATCCCATCTTGTCCACCTTGCGGTCATAGGTCATCAGGCCGTTGGTCTCGGTTTCCACATCGGTTGTCTGGGTGTACACCGAGGCGCTCATGCCTTTCTCATACACCATCTGCCTCACCGCTGCGTAAAACTCTTCGTATTTTCTTAGCAGGGCGGTGCTGTCACCCATCTTCTCATAGCCCCAGTTCTTCTGTTCCCATGTGTGATCCTGTACCGGCAAGCCCAGGCCTCCGAACTCGCCCAATACGGAAGCCCTCTCCTTTTCGGCCTCAGGAGCAACCGGATCCGGATAGTGGTGGATATCGAGAACGTGCCCTGTGCCGCGGTCAGTCCAGCCCGAAGCGCTGTTGACCAGCCTGGTGCTATCCAGGGCAGCGACGTAATCTGTTACCCCCGGGGTGTCATACTGTCCCCAGCCTTCATTGTAAACAACCCACATGACTATTGAGGGATGGTTGAACTTCGTATCAATCATCCTTGTCAGCTCAGTCATGAATAGCGCTGAATCTTCAGGACTCTTGGCAATATCCGGTTTGTCACCCCAGATATATTCGTCACCGCTGGGCATGTCCTGCCAGACCAGCATCCCCATGTGGTCTGTGTGATAGTAGAACCTCCTGTTCTCAACCTTGACATGCTTGCGCAGCATATTGAATCCCATTTTCTTCAGCATCTCAATGTCATACCTCATTGCTTCATCTGATGGCGGAGTGTACAGACCGTCAGGCCAGAATCCCTGGTCAAGGGGTCCGTTCTGCCAGATGAATTCGTTGTTGAGCATCAGACGCGTAAAGCCGTCATCGTCAACTCCCAGCGAGATCTTTCTCATGCCGGCATATGACTTCACCTCATCGGTCACCTCTCCTCCCGTGATGAGCCGTACCTTCAGGTCATACAGATAGGGATCATCCGGGTACCACAGCCTTGCGTCGGGTACGGGCAACGGTATTGCTGTTCCTGTGATGCCTGATTTTACTTCTGCCATCCCGTCCTCTGTGACAAGTGTCACCTCAGCCAGCGAGGGGGCCATATCAACAGGAGGACAACCTTCCGGACCCTGGCAACGTTCCTCTATGACGGTGACGTACAGAACACCATTGTCAATATCCGGCACAATACGCAGGTCACCTATCCATGTTTTATCCAACGGCTCCAGCCAGACGCTCTGCCATATGCCGCTGGTGGGCGTGTACCAGATACCTCCAGGCTTCAATACCTGTTTACCCCTGGGTTGTTTACCCCTGTCAGTAGGATCGGTAACCTTCACAACCAGGGTATGCTTTTTACTGTCAGAAAGATAAGGTGTTATGTTGCACCAGAAGGGATCATAACCGCCCCGGTGCATTGCAGCAAGGTTATCGTCAACCCAGATGGTCGTCTCCCAGTCGCTGGCCTCGAAATTGATTACTATCTGTTTTTCTTTCCAGTTTTTGGGTATGACAAACTCCCTTGAATACCACAATGCCAGTGAGTCAGTCATTCTGGCCCTCACGCCGGAGAGGGCAGATTCCAGGGGAAAGGGGACCAGTATCTTACCCTGCGGCGCCGGCCGGTCAACATCCTTCTCACAGATGGCGTAGTCCCACAGGCCGTTAAGACTCATCCATTCATTTCTCTTCATGGCGGGACGAGGATACTCAGGCCATGGTTCTGCGTGATCAAGTGCCTCACCCCAGGTGGTGAATAGCGGGTTCTCTGCAGGTACCCACCCGGGTTTCTTTTCACCGGTGCAAAAAGTCAGCACTCCGGCGATGATGACGAAAACCGGAATCAATCTGGATCTCATGTCAGTTTACTTTTGCGGATCAGCCGAGCTTCATCTTCTCAACCTCTTCCATGTTACGTTCATTATAGGCTATCTTACCCATTGGAGTGTACAGCCACTCTATCAAATCACTGTATCTCTCCGTGATCTTGCCCCTGACAATCTTCATTGTGGAATTCATCATTCCGTTCTCTTCATTGAAGCTTTCATTGAGCACTCCGAGAGCAACAGGAAGCCAGCGATGCGGGAACATATGTCCGTACTTGCCGTTAATGCGGTATTCATTAACCTCGTTCTCAATGAGGTTGAGCACAGCCCTTTTGCCTTCCTCGGTTGTTGCTGACATGTTGTGGTCATCAAGATAGAGCTTCAGAGCATGCTGATTGGGTACAAGCAATGCCACGGTATAAGGTTTCTGATTATTGTAAAGCATGCACTGATCAATGTACTTTGATTGTTCACTGATGGCTTCTTCAATTCCCTCCGGACTGAACTTCTCGCCATCATCAGCAATCAGGAGGCTCTTGAAGCGGCCCATGACATACAGGAATCCGTCTTCAGACATGTACCCCATGTCACCGGTGAAGAGCCAACCGTCACGAATGGTCTCGGCAGTGGCACTCTCATTCATCCAGTAACCATGCATTACATTGCCGCCGCGAATAACTATTTCTCCCTTCTGGCCTGCAGGCAGTTCATTGCCGTTGTCATCGCAGATCTTCAGCTCCATGTTGTTCACCAGGAATCCCGATGATCCCAGCTTATGCCTTTTGGCCGAGTTGGATGAGATAATGGGTGATGCCTCCGAGAGACCATAGCCCTGGTACATTGGTACCCCTATGGCATAGAAGAATCTCTGCAGTTCGATGTCAAGGAGGGCCCCGCCGCCGATGAAGAAATCCAGCTCGCCTCCGAAGGCTTCCCTTACCTTGCTGAAAAGTATTTTGTCAAATAGCCGGAGAAGGGGTTTCTTCAGTTTCTGCAATCCCTTGCCCTTGTTATAGCCCTCCTTATTGTACGAATAGGACATGTTTAGCGCGAAGTTGAAGAGAGTCTCTGTCATCTTTCCTTTCTCCCTGATCCCCTTTTCGATGTTCTTGCGGAAGTTCTTTGCCAGTGCCGGGACGCTCATCAGGAGGTTCGGCTTTATCTCCTTCATGCAGATCGGGATATTGCGCAGTGTCTCCATCGGTGTCTTGCCCACCTTGACGGAGGCTATGCTTGCACCCTTGCCCATGAAGGCATATATTCCTGCCGTATGTGCAAAGGAGTGATCCCATGGCAGTATGAGAAGTGTCTTGTAATACTGAGGTATATCCATCAGGCTGTACGACTGGTACACGTTTGTGACATAATTGCCGTGAGTGAGTATTATACCCTTCGGGTCAGCCGTGGTGCCAGACGTATAGCATATATTCGCAAAATCAGAAGGAGTGATGGAAGCAGTGAATTCCTCGAAGCTTTTCCTGTTGGCAGGGTTCTCCAGCCATTCCCGGCCGACCTTCCTGACCTCGTTGAAGTGTATCTGTCCTTCCGAGTACTCCTCCCTGGGATCCATGAAGATCACCTTCTCCAATTCCGGACATCTGTCAATAACATCCAGTATCTTCCGGGCCTGGGTGCTTGAGGTTATTACCATCCTGGAGCCAGAGTGAGTCATGCGGAACCTTATCTCCTCCGCATTGAGCTTGATGGAGAGTGGTACGTTCACGCCGCCTGCATAGAGTATCCCCAGCTCACCGATAACCCAGCTGTTACGGCCATCAGCAAGAAGGCTGACACGATCTCCTTTCTTTATACCCAGTTGCATCAGGCCGGCACCAAACTCGTGTACCTGGCGCCTGGTCTCCTGGTAGGTTGTGCCTTCATATTTGTCCTGAAACTTTTCCCACAGGTAAATATTGGAAGCATACTTTTCCACATTCTCTTCGAAAAACCGGATAAGTGACTTCATTACGCAGATTTATTTATAGGGTTTTTTAAATAGCGAACTAATATAAAAAAGAAATCGCTTTTAATGACAGGATTCCGATAGAATCATTGCATTTTTGTAGAGTATTCTATACCTTTATCATCCAAAATAGTGAAAAACTGTCATTTATGAAGAAATTACCACTTATGTTGCTTGCAATAGTGCTGCTTTTGACTCCCTCATGTGATTTCATGAAGAGCATTAATCCTTTTGGTAAGAAGGCCAGGGAGGCTGAAGCTCTCAGGCAGCAGCAAGAGGCATTTCGCGTTGCCGACTCCATAAGGGTCGCAAGGGAAAAGGAGGCTGAAGCTGAGCGTATCCGCCAGGCAGAATTTGCGGTGGAGGCGGAGGAGCAGACCCGGGCAGTGACCGGATACCATGTGATCGTTGGCAGTTTTCTTACTCCTGCCTATGCCGAGGACTGGCTTGAGCACATCAGGAGCTTCGGTTATGATGCCCGGATAGTGGGAATGAACGGAGGCAGATGGCAACTGGTCTCAGCACAGGCATATCCTGACATCCATGCGGCATATAATGCGCTTGGCAGCATACAGACCAGGATTGACGGGGAGGCCTGGGTCTACAGGAATGACTGAACCCTACCTGTAAATTGTGGCCGACCTGTCCGGCCCCACGGAGACTATTGCTATCGGAACACCGGTCTCTTTTTCAATATACCTGATATATTCCTTCATCTCTGCAGGCAGGTCGTCCCAGCTTCGGCAGCCTGTGATATCACACTGCCATCCACTGAAACTGACATAGTTAGGTTCTTCAATATCATCAAGGCAATAGGGTAGCTCCGTCTCCTCCTTACCCGCCACGGTATATGATTTGCACATCCTTATCTCACTGAATCCTGACAGTACATCAGCCTTCATCATTAAAAGCCGGGTCACGCCGTTGACCATGATGGCATATTTCAATGCCGGGAGGTCAAGCCAGCCGCAACGGCGGGGTCGCCCCGTGGTGGCCCCGTACTCATTTCCCTGGTCACGCATCATGCGTCCGGCATCATCATCCAGCTCGGTGGGGAACGGACCGCTGCCCACCCTGGTACAGTATGCCTTGAATATGCCGAAGACCTCACCGGTACGTCCGGGCGCTACCCCCAGGCCCGTACAGGCTCCTGCAGCCACAGTATTGGAAGAGGTGACATAAGGGTAAGTGCCGAAATCAATATCGAGCATTGTACCCTGGGCACCCTCGGCAAGAACACGCTTCCCGGCCTTTAGTGCTATGTCAATATGATAATCCGCATTCACTGTACTGAACTGCCTTAAAAAATCCACCGAGGCAAACCATTCCTCCTCCAGTTCCTTCAGGTCACTGCTGTAACCGTATCCCTGCAGTATTCTCAAATGATCATTTACCCGTGAACGGTATATCTCATTGAAATCCTTCCTGAACAGATCACCTATCCTCAGTCCTTTCCTCGAGGCCTTGTCAGTGTATGCCGGCCCTATCCCCCTCAGGGTGGAGCCAATCTTCGCATCACCCAGGGAGGCTTCCTGCGCCGCATCAATAAGCTTATGCGTGGGCATTATCAGATGGGCTTTTACCGAGATGAGAAGCCTCTCCCTGATACTGCCGGTCTCCATGCCCAGACTCTCAATTTCGTTCCGGAAGACTACCGGATCAACCACCAGCCCGTTGCCAATAATGTTGACTTTATTTTCGTGAAAGATCCCCGAGGGGATGAGATGAAGCACATGCTTCACCCCGTGAAACTCTATCGTGTGCCCGGCGTTGGGGCCACCCTGGAACCTGGCTATAAGATCATACCCGGGTGCCAGTGCATCTACAATTTTTCCCTTGCCTTCATCCCCCCACTGGAGTCCCAGCAAAATATCAATCTTCATTGGTACAGATAATCGTGATTAGCAAAACAGGTTCGAATTTACGAAATAATTCCTCCTCGGAGACATGAAAAAACCGATTGTTAACAAATAGGATCATGACTGCCATGACAGGACCTGACAGCAGGAGTTACCGGCTCCCCTTATCCTGTTCCCCATAAACGTACAGGGCATAATGATGCAGTACAAAGGAATTATCCTCACAGGCGCTCCTGATGATGTCATTGATACGGGGATCACTGAACTCTATAATCCTTCCGGATCTGGTATCTATCAGATGATCATGTTGCCCTGACCGGTAAGTCTTCTCATACTGAGCCTGGTTGCGCCCGAACTTATGCCTGGTGACCAGCTTGCAGTCTATCAGCAGTTCAATCGTATTGTACAGTGTGGCCCTTGAAACCCGGTAATTCTTATTCTTCATGTAGTTGAAGAGCAATTCAATATCGAAGTGGCCCTCCCTTGAATAGATCTCATCAAGGATGGCAAAACGCTCCGGAGTCTTCCTCAGGGAGTGAGACACAAGATATTCGGTAAAGATCTGTTTTACCACAGAACGGGCATCATTATCTGACATATTTCCTTTTCTTCCTCTTTATACTAATTGTTACTCAATGAATTCCTCAATCCTCTTCACACTGGCAATACCCTTGATGTTTGAGAGCTGCATGATAAGATTGTTGAGGTCGCGCGTGTGATGCACGAACAGATCAATCGTTCCTTCAAAGATCCCGTCATATACGGATACATTTATGTTTCGTATATTGACATTGAGCTCCTTGGAGATGATGGTGGTCACCTCATTGACGAGACCGATCCTGTCAATGCCGTTGATACTGACCCTTGCAAGGAAGGAGGCGAGCTTATGTATGGTCCACCTTACCTGGATGATCCTGTTACCTTCACTGGACATCAGCTTGACAGCCACCGGGCATTTTGGCTTGTGAACAATGATGGAGTTTGAGTGGTCAAGATAGCCCAGCACCTCATCTCCCGGAATAGGCTGGCAACAACTGGCTATGACGTACGAGTTGCCGGTATTGTCAACGTTTTCCCGAAGGAGATAGGGATGGTGTTTGTCAATCTCTTCAGGAACGGGAGGCAATTCCTTTGTTCCCGTACTCTTCCGTGTCACACCCCCGATGGCCAGTTGCCAGTATTTCCGCAGGCTTCCCTCTGGCGCTTTCTTCAGTACCTTGCGCAGCTCATCCAGGTTTATCAGTCCCAGGCCTATCCTGGAATAGAGCTCATCCTTGTTAAGCAGATCATAATTGTCAAGCAGCTTCTTGATGATGTCCGAATTGGGGAGGATACCCAGCTCGCTAAGCTTTTCCTCCAGCATGATCATACCCTTCTGTATGCGGTCAGTGGACTGATCCCTGAGGGCATCCTTGATGGCGTTCTTGGCCTTTGGCGTATGCGCATATTCAAGCCACTCCTTTTCAGGCTTTGCGATGTTGGAAGTGATAATCTCTACCTGATCGCCACTCTGCAGTGTGGTAGAAAGAGGGCTGAGCTTGTAGTTTACCTTGGCACCAATGGAATGATTGCCTATATCGGTGTGTATCTCATAGGCGAAATCCAGTGCTGAAGCTCCCTTTGGCAGGTTAACAAGGAGCCCCTTTGGTGTAAAGACCATTATCTCGGAGGAGAAGAGACTCATCTTGAATTCGTCAAGGAAGGTAAGGGGATCAGACATTGGATTGGCAAGCATCTCGCGGATGTGCTTGAGCCATTTATCCAGCTCACTCTCTGACTGGGAGAGGTCTCCCTTGTACTTCCAGTGAGCGGCAAATCCCCTCTCGGCAATGTCATCCATACGCTGGCTGCGTATCTGCACCTCAACCCATCTGCCCTCAGGGCCCATTACCGTCAGGTGCAAAGCCTCATACCCGTTGGGCTTGGGCCTGCTGATCCAGTCACGCAGCCTGTCGGGTTTAGGGGTGTAAATATCAGTGATAAGCGAGTAGATCTGCCAGCATTGGGCCCTCTCACTCATTTCCGGGCCGGGCTCAAAAACTATCCTGACCGCCAGGAGATCATACACCTCCTCAAAGGGGACGTTCTTTGACTGCATCTTCTTCCAGATGGAATAGATTGATTTGAACCGGCCGGAGATATCAAAAATAATATTGTTGTTGTTGAGTTCCTCGATGATGGGCAGGCTGAATCTGTTTATGAGCGCCAGGTTTTTCTTCTCATCCATCTTTACCTTGCGGGCAATCTCTTCATAAATGCGCGGGTGCCTGAACTTGAAACTCAGGTCTTCAAGCTCGGTCTTTATGGCGAAGAGACCCAGACGGTGCGCCAGGGGAGCATAGAGATAAACGGTTTCACCGGCGATCTTCATACGCTTGTGTTCGGGCATCGAATCAAGGGTGCGCATGTTGTGAAGACGGTCGGCTATCTTTATCAGGATAACCCTGAAATCGTCAGAAAGCGTCATCAGCATCTTGCGGAAGTTCTCCGCCTGGAGTGAATTGGTCTCCTTGTTGTATGTGCCCGAGATCTTTGTAAGGCCATCAATAAGTGATGCTATCTTGGGCCCGAACTGGTTTGTTATCTCTTCCAGCGGCACGCCTGTGTCCTCAACAACATCATGGAGCAATGCAGCAGCAACAGACCTGGCCCCGAGACCTATCTCATGATTAACTATCCGCGCCACATTGATAGGGTGGATGACATATGGCTCACCGGAATTGCGGTACATATCACGGTGAGCTTCGTTGGCAAACCTGAAAGCCTTCTCTATCAACTCCCTGTCACCGGGATTGTCACACCGGTACAGATTTTCGGTCAGCAGCCTGAATTCTGACTCAATACGGTTTATATCTTCCTGGGTGAATATTTTCGTCTTAGTCTTTACCATCAGCAATCAACTGCAAAGGAGTGACAAAGATACGAAAATCGGGTCATTCTCAATCTGGTGCTCATGGCAGTATTGTTACAGTTCCGCTCATTACTTCAGTGCGACCTGATGGCATTGTGATCCTCAGTGACCACAGATAAACTCCCGGTGGCATGGGGGTTCCGCTATCCCTTCCGTCCCATCCTTCACCATGATCCGTGGTGCTGAAGAGGAGGGCTCCGTTGCGGGTATATATCCTGAAATCATATCGCCCGGGGAGGAAAGAAAACTCTGGTTTAAAGATGGCATTCTCTATACCCCGGCCGGGTGTAAAGGCATTGGGCATGTATATGTTCTCAGTGGTCCTGATCACTGCTGCCGCGGAACGGTGTGCCGGAAGATCAGTGGATGCCGAAGGATCCTTCGCAGTAATGTGGTAGATGATGGCTGATGCGGTTACCTCCATGGCAAAGCGGGAATAATCATCAGACCATAATGTGTCACTGAGTGATCCGGCAATCTCTTCAGGACCGGCACCCGTGTCACGCCAGACGCTGAAGAGCTCGTTTCCGCCAGCTACTGGCCTGTTCCAACGCAGATCAATATGTGTCCCGGTGACAGATGCCTCTGCCACCATGTTGCGTGCCGGCTCTGACAGGGTGGACTCAAAACCGCAAATGTTGACGGCTGCGACTCTGTATAGATTAATAGCCGATGTGTCAGCAGCATGAAGGGTGAAGGTAACCCTCCCGGATGATCCGGTTTCAAGGCCAGCCTCATCCCATGCGGAGGTGGAAGGGTTATAGCGCTTCAGGCGGAAATTCACCATATCGGTAGCCTGGTCATATACGGCCGTGACCGTCAGCCCTCCGTTCTCAACCACAATAGCATCAATGGTCACCCATCCCGGCGCAACCTCGCTGCCCGTGGTTACACAGGCCCTGTTGGAAGTGGAGAGGGGGCCGCCACCGTCAGTGGCAGTGAGATGAAAGCAATATTCGGTGTCTGGCTCATACCCGCTGAAAATGTACCCGGTCTCTGTTGGAGAGAGAAAGGGTTCCCCAATAATGGTTCCTGTACCGTCAGTGATATGTAAAACATGGCCTGTGGCAGGATGAAATTCATTCTCGTACAGGGTCCAGGTTACTGTGATTCTGCCCGTGCATTCGTCATTGACTGCCGAGAGCCAGACAGTGCTCAGCGGATTGCTAAGGGGACTGACATTAAGTGATGAATCAATGGCAGCAACAACATAGGTGACACTCTGGTATCTTGCAACTGATGCCGTATGCGTGTATTCGGTGATGTGGGGAGAACGGACAGTGTCAATGGCCAGTGCGGTGGCTTCAGAATAGATATAAACCACGTAGCTCCCCACATCCGGCGATGGTGATGGAAGCCATCGCAATAGGGCAAAACCAGTGGCCGGATCAACGGTGACAATATCAAGACGAGGCGACAGGGGTTGTGTTTCGTCCTGTCCTGTCACTGCCACCGGCAGCAGCAGGGCAAACAGGACGAACAGTATGTGCTTCATCTGATTCATCTGGCACCGGCAATTATCTCAAATGCATTGTCAATATTGAAATACGTGTTGAAGAGCTCCTTTATTTTACCAGGGGTGATAGTTCTGACAGTCTCTGTGAACCGGTTGAAATAATCGTGTCCTGCCTCATGGTCAATAAGGCCTCTTATTGTTTCTGCTGTTGTGAACGGACCGTCAAACATGCGGGCTGTCTCGCCCATGAGATGGTTCCTGACCAGTGTCATCTCATCATCGGTCACTTCTGTCTCCTGGAGAATACTAATCTCTTTTTTTATCTCGTTCATTGTAGCTTCACGGTACTCGTTGGCAACATCGGTCATAATGACTATGTATCCTTTCTCGCGGAATGAACCCGCTACTGCATGGATACCATATGTGTAACCCTTCTCTTCCCTGATGTTCCTCATGAGCCGTGAACCGAAATAACCTCCCAGGATGGTTGTGGCCACCTGTAACCCCTGGTAGTCAGGATGACTTCGGGTGATTCCATCCCATCCCAGTCTCACCGTGCTCTGAACCGATCCGTGAACCTCGCAAAAGATCGATACCGGTTTGGCAGTTGCGAAATGCAGTTTGGGCTTTTCCGGTCTGTCTGCTCCATTACGGCCGTTTGTGCCGAAATGCTTCTCCAGCAGGGGCAACGCCTGTTCAGGATATCTGCCCGCAACGGTAATATACATGTTTGAGAGGAGATAATGCTTTTTATGGAAGCGTCGCAGATCATCAGTGGTCAATGATCTGTAATCAGCTTCCTGCGCAATGCGGCCGTAAGGATTGTCCGCTCCGCAGAGAGCTTCGTAAAAGGCCTCCCTGGCGATGACTGATGTCTTCTGCCTGGAAGTGAGAAAAGCCTGTACTCTCCTGTCAGTCAATAATCTGAACTCATGATCAGGGAACGTGGGACTGAACAGCACCTCCTCGGCCAGTACCATCACCTCCTCCATTTTTCTTGTGAGGGTTACCGTCATGAGTGAGGCAGTGTCCTTGTCAGCAATATGATAAAGTGCAGCACCCGTGCTGTCAATGAGATCATTTATTGTTGCGGCATCATAGCTGCGGGTGCCTTCGGTGAGCATGGCGCTGGCCGACAGGGCTGAAAGGTGGACCTCTTCCATTACCTGTCCGGCCTGAAGGACGCACTCAACCCTCATAAGATCAACCGTACCATTGTCTATAAGATAAACAGGCACTCCGTTACCCAGGTGTGCCATCCCGGGGAAGGTAATCTCACCTGCTGAGGGTGTGATGATCACCGGTGATGTTTTTGATTCTCCTGCTTTCATCATTTCACGGGCAGATAGTGGATAACACTGCAATTACCGGGTCTGAAGGTGCGTTGAGATGCGTCCATTATCTCTTCTGCTGTTACGCTCATATATTGCTCTTTCTCACTGTTAATACCCTCTGCATCACCCAGCACCTCCTGGTAGGCAAGGTTAAATGCCTTGTTGGCAACATTCATGTATGACATCAGTTGGTTAGATTCATACCTGTTACGGGCTTTCTCCAGTTCTGCTGCTTTGACATACTCCTCTCCCAGACGGTTAAGCTCGGTCGTGACCGCCTGCTCTGCTTTCTTTATATCAACACCCTCCCTTATTCTTCCGCTGAAGAGAACAAGACCCGGATCAGTTTCTCCTGAGAGATAGATATCGGCATCACTGAAGAGTTCCTTTTCCCTGACAAGAAGTGAGGGGAACCGGGCCGAGTCATACCCTGCCAGTATGTCCGTCAGAAGATCAAGGACATAAAAATCACGACTATTCCTTCGGCCTGTGTGAAAAGCCATTACCAGTTGAGCAGCCGGCACATTCCTGTGCACAATCAGCTCGCGTCTCTCATCCTGCTCAGGTTCCTGTTCCAGTAGCCTTCCGTTGTGTGCTCCGGCCGGGATATCGCCAAACCACTTCCCGGCGAGCATGAAAACTACCTCCGGATCAACACTGCCAGCCACACTGAGGATGCTGTTGGACGGGTTGTAGAACCTGTCATAAAACTCTCTGGCCGATTTGCTGTCAGCCTTTTCTATATGGCTGATATCCATGCCTATGGCAGGCCATCGGTAAGGATGGACCCTGTAGGCCAGCGGCCTGAGAAGCAACAGCAGGTCACCATAGGGCTGGTTGAGATAACGCTGTCTGAACTCTTCGGTGACAACACTTTTCTGGTTGTTCAACTTCTCCTCCCTCAGGTCAAGACCCCTCATCCTGTCAGCCTCAAGCCACAGGGCAGTCTCAAGGTTGTTGGAAGGCAGGGTTATATAATAGTTAGTAATGTCATTGTTTGTAAAGGCATTGTTCTCCCCCCCGGCCATCATTACCGGGACATCAAAGAATGGGACTGAAGGAGTGCCACCGAACATCAGGTGCTCAAAAAGATGTGCAAAGCCGGTGGCTCCCGGATCCTCATCCCGTGACCCGGCATCATACAGGATGTTGGTTGTGACCATGGGAGTGGATTCATCACGGTGGACTATCACCCTCAATCCGTTGGCAAGCGTGTGCCGTTCAAATCTGATCATAAATACAAAATATGGCAAACTTACCAAATTTAGCATCTGCTCCCTATTTTATCATATATTTGTGACCTGTATATTGTCCAATTTTTTTCTGTTATCTTGAAGGCTCTGTTATTTAAGCAGATAAGACAGCTGAAATCTTTCCTGACCGAGCAGCAGACCATGATTTACCTGCTCAGTTTCGTTGTTGGACTGGTGAGCGCCCTGGCTGCCGTGGTGATGAAGAATGCCATTCACTTTACCCATGTTCTGTTCACGCAGGGAGTGATGAAGGGCGCCGGGGGAGTGCTTTCGCTGGCTTATCCTCTGTTCGGGATCATGCTGACAGTACTGGTTGTGAAGTACCTGGTTCGTGACAATATTTCTCACGGGGTCAGCAAGGTACTCTATGCCATCTCAAGGCGTAAAAGCTTCATTAAGCCACATAACAACTGGTCTTCAATACTAGCCAGTTCCCTGACCATCGGATTTGGCGGATCTGTGGGAGCAGAGGCCCCGATAGTACTTACCGGAGCATCAATAGGCTCAAATATAGCCCGCTACTTTAAGCTTAATTACAAGTATGTTACCCTGCTCCTGGGGTGCGGAGCAGCCGGAGCCATTTCGGGCATCTTCAAAGCCCCCATCGGGGGTATCCTGTTTACCCTTGAGGTGCTGATGCTTGACCTGACAATGTCATCAATAGTGCCGCTGCTGATCTCATCCGTAACAGCCGCCACGGTGGCATTCTTTTTTATGGGTGACAATGTTCTCTTTTCCTTCCAGGTCAGCCATGGTTTTACCCTAAGCGAGCTGCCCTACTATTTCATACTTGGTATATTCTGCGGCTTTGTGGGGCTCTATTTTACAAGGGCTACAATCGGCATAGAGAAACTGTTCGGCAAGATAGGTAATCCTTGGACAAGAATGATCCTGGGGGGATTGTTGCTCGGAGCTCTTATCTATTTCTACCCGGCACTCTACGGCGAGGGATATGATACTGTGATGCTTCTCCTCAATGCTGAGGCGGGCAAAGCGCCGGGAACAATTCTGTTTGGAGGGATTGCTTCCGGGTTCTGGGGTTTTGCCATTCTTATGGCTGGATTGCTGCTACTGAAGGTGGTGGCCACGGCCTCCACCAACGGCGCAGGAGGAGTAGGAGGGGTGGTGGCCCCTGTACTATTCACGGGAGGAGTAGCCGGTTACTTTCTGTCAAGCCTCCTGAATTATCTGCTGGGCATTTCACTGGTGGAAAGCAGCTTCACCCTGACAGCCATGGCCGGCGTCTTCGCAGCAGTGCTGCATGCCCCTCTTACGGCTATATTCCTTATAGCTGAAATAACGGAAGGGTATGGCCTGCTGATTCCGCTGATACTGACCTCCACGGTGGCGTTTGTCACCCAACGATCATTCAGGAAATATTCAATCTACAATGAACAGCTGGCACTCAGCGGAGAACTGATCACCCATGACAAGGATAAAGCAGTGATGACACTGCTTGACTGGACAAAAGAGGTGGAGAAGGATCTCCTGACAGTAAATCCTGAGGGTAACCTGGGCGACCTGGTGAAACAGGTAGCCAGGTCAAACCGCAATATCTTCCCTGTGGTCGATGAATTTAATATACTCGAAGGAGTGGTTCTCCTGGATGATGTCCGTGACAAGATGTTTAAGCCCGAGCTCTACGAGAAGATTAGTGTAAGAGACCTGATGACAATCCCGCCTTCCTATATAGATATCAATGAGAGAGGTGACGTAGTGCTAAAGGCTTTCGAGCAGACAGGAGCATGGAACCTCCCTGTACTGGACAAGGGAAGGTATGTGGGATTCATCTCAAAGTCAAGGATCTTCGGAGCTTACCGCGAACTTCTGAGACAGTTTTCAGAGGAGTGATTTCATTTCCTTCCAGGCACTTCAGCCAAACTCTGTTCTTTACCTCCCGGGTATAACGCGGGTCATGATCAGAATAAAGATTAAAATGTATATTTGCCCCTGAACCATCCGTTCTGAACCGTTACCGGTGACCGGATAATTATCAATTGAACCAACTTACTTATCATGGAAAGAGACAGCGTTATATTTGACATGATCAGCCGCGAGCGAAAGCGTCAGACTGACGGTATAGAACTAATAGCATCTGAGAATTTTGTGAGTCCCCAGGTTCTCGAGGCTATGGGCTCAGTGCTAACCAACAAATATGCCGAGGGCTATCCGGGAGCACGCTATTACGGAGGCTGCGAGGTGGTAGACGAGGTTGAGCAGCTTGCTATAGACCGGCTCAAGAAACTCTTCAATGCTGAATATGCCAACGTACAGCCTCACTCAGGGGCCCAGGCCAATATGGCCGTCTTCCTGACAGTGCTGAAACCCGGTGATACTTTCCTTGGCCTGAACCTGTCACATGGCGGGCACCTTTCTCATGGCTCACCCGTGAACTCATCAGGCATACTGTACAGGCCGGTGGCCTACGGGGTGAAGGAGGAGACAGGCAGGGTTGATTATGACATGATGGAGGAAGTGGCACTGGCCGAGAAGCCAAAAATGATTATCGGAGGTGCATCTGCCTATTCCAGGGAGTGGGATTATGCGCGCATGCGGGCTGTTGCTGACAAGGTTGGCGCAATGCTCATGGTTGATATGGCGCATCCGGCCGGCCTGATAGCAGCAGGGCTGCTGGATAACCCTCTCAAATACGCTCATATTGTTACCAGCACCACTCATAAAACCCTCAGGGGGCCTCGCGGAGGCATAATTCTTATGGGAAAAGATTATCCAAATCCGTGGGGGGTGACTACACCCAAGGGAGAGATAAAGATGATGTCAGCAATGCTTAATTCTGCTGTCTTCCCGGGCATACAGGGCGGACCACTGGAGCATGTAATAGCCTCCAAGGCTGTCTCCTTCGGCGAAGCCCTTACACCTGAATTCCGCACCTACCAGCAGCAGGTAAAGAAAAATGCAGCGGTGATGGCTGATGCCTTTATCTCACTGGGCTATAAAGTGATCTCAGGCGGGACAGATAACCACTCAATGCTTATCGATCTTCGTACACGCTTCCCGGAAATTTCCGGGAAGAAGGTTGAAAATACCCTTGTCAGGGCGCATATTACAGTCAACAAGAACATGGTGCCATTCGATTCCCGTTCACCCTTCCTGACATCAGGGATAAGGGTGGGGACACCGGCCATCACCACACGCGGCCTCAGGGAGAGTGATATGGGAAAGATTGTCAGCTTCATAGATGAGGTGCTCGTCAATATTGAGAACGAATCAGTTATTTCGGAAGTGGGCGAAAAAGTGGTAAAGATGATGAAAGATTATCCTCTCTTTGTTATGTAGGAAATTACCAATCCCTTTACTATTTTTGTTGTCATGGAAAAAGTTAGCTCCCGGTCTGACAACCTGATATATGTGGTTGATGATGACCCTGTGGTTACAGGCCTTGTCTCTGCACGCCTGGAGGCAGCCGGATACAGGGTCAGACCATTTGCATATGCCGAGGAGTGTATTGCAGGTCTCGGGGAAGAACTGCCTGACCTCATCATTCTCGACTTCTATTTCCTGAAGGAGGGGGAAGTCCCCATGAATGGAATGGAAGCATATGATGAGATAACCAGGATAGCTCCGGAGATACCCGTCATTATGCTCTCTGCCCAGGAGAAAGGCGAGGTGGTGCTGGAATTCGCACGAAAGGGGATAGCTGACTACGTCATTAAAGACAGTGACCTGATAGACAATCTGCAGATGTCAGTCAAGGCGGTCCTCGAAAGATAGTCCCCTCTGCTTATGGAATGGTACATGTACCTGGCTGTGATAGCCGCCGGTCTCTTTGCAGGATTTGTAAACACATTGGCCGGCAGCGGATCACTGATTACCCTGCCACTGCTGATGTTCCTCGGCCTGCCGGCCAATGTGGCGAACGGAACGAACCGCATAGGTGTCTTTGTGCAGAGCCTGGTAAGCAGCACAAGCTTTAAAAAACAGAAACTCTTTACGGTAAAAGAGGGTCTCCGGATGTCATTGCCCGCTCTTGCCGGAGCCCTGCTGGGTTCACTGATAGCAGTCAGGATCAATGAACATATCATGGAACTGCTGATAGGCGGTCTGCTTATCATTATGTTTTTTATCATCCTCTACAAACCCGAACAGTGGGTCCGTGATCATGCACTATCAGCCACAATGAGACGCCGCTGGTGGGTGCCTGTGATCTTCTTCCTTATTGGCATCTACGGCGGTTTCATTCAGGCAGGTGTTGGTTTCTTTCTGCTGGGAGGCCTGGTGCTGGGTGCAGGACTCGGCCTTACCAAAGCCAATGCCCACAAGGTCTTTATTGTGGCTGTGATGACCACCATAGCCCTTGTGGTATTCATTGCCAGTGATCAGATCCACTACCTTTATGGTATTGTGCTGGCTGCCGGCCAGGGTGTGGGTGCATGGCTCGGATCACGCGTTGCAGTAAGCTGGGGACCACGTGTGGTCAGGGTCATCCTCCTGGTGGCCATTATGGCCTCGGCTCTGAAATTGACGGGCTTCTTTGACCTGGTGACAGGCCTGTTCTGATTGTTCAAAGCACTGGTAAAGCAATACTGCCCGTATCAGGCAGTCCAAATACTCCGGATTCAGGAATTGTTATCTTAGCTTGAAGATATAGGTAATGGTACCTTTCTGAATGACAGGAGCATTATTGCTGCTTTCGAACGTGGTCTTCAGCGCAGCTCCCTTTGCCAGCCTGAGGAGATCCCCATCGAGTGTCGTCGACCCCTTGATGCCGGGAGTCGCATCGGTGACCCTTCCGTTGCGGTCAACTGTTATCGCAACAACTACAATTCCCTCTTGCTGGAGGTCATAGGGAGGTTTGATGAGTGACTTAGCCTTTCTTCCTCCGAGGTCAAAAGAAATACCCTCGGTTCCCTGACCACCTCCCGGCCCGTAAGCGGGTGCATCAGGGGTACCTGACTGAACACCCTGGTTGCCCTGCCCGCCTGTCACCCCCTGGCTCTGGCCTGATGTGCCTACATTACCAGTTTTGCTGAAGGCACCCCTGGCCCTGGCGTTTGCCTGGTCAATACGCCGCTGCTCCTCTTCCCGCTTCAGCCGTTCGGCAGTCTCCTGCTCAATCCGCTTTCTCTCCGCCTCTGCTTCCAGCTCGCGCCTTATCTCCGCGGCACGCGCCTCGGCCTGCCTCTTCAACTCCTCGGGATCAGGTTCCTTCTTCTCAACCTCCACAGCCTCCTCAAAATCCTGCGTGAGCAATGCCTCATCACCCCCTTCATCTCCTGATGATGGCGGAGGAGGCGGAGGAGATACCGGCTGTGGCGCCGGCTCAAACAGACCACTTCCTGTCTCGTCAAAACCGAAGTTGACAAGCAAACCCTCTTCAACCGGCTCCGGAATCTCTATCCTGAAGGTGACAAAGATGATCAGCAGCGCAAGCAGAACATGTATAATGGCACTGAAGATCAGCCCAAGCAGCCTTTCCTTTGTGAGTGGCTCTCTGGCGCTATTTAGGAGTAGTGGCAAGTATCAGTTTGTATTGATTCTTTGCTGCTATGTTCATTACGTTGACAACATACTCAAGAGGAATACTCCTGTCAGCGTGCACTGATATGTATATCTCGGGACTATCCTCAACCCTCGACTGCAGCGCAGCCTCAAGGTATTCGAGCTCTATGGGTTGATCTTCAATGAAATACTGAAGATCCTTTGTGATGGATACTGTAGTCATCGGACGGGCTGAAGACTGGGTTGTACCCTTGGGCAACAACAGCTTCAGAGCAGTCGGATGCACCAGGGTTGATGTCAGCATGAAGAACAACAACAGCAGGAACACTATATCAGATATCCCGGCATTGGCGAAGTTAACACTGACTTTATTCTTGTTTGTGATAGCCATCGCTCACTATTTTACAGGTTCATTGAGGATGTCAAGAAACTCGGTGGAGGTTGTCTCCAGCTGGAATACCACATTTTCTACCCTTACCACCAGCAGGTTGTATCCGAAGTAAGCAAGGATGCCAAGTATCAGACCCCCAACGGTGGTTATGAGAGCCGTATAGATTCCTCCGCTGAGAGTACTTATATCCAGGCTGTTGCCTGCAAGTGACATCTCATAGAAAGCTTGTACCATACCTATGACCGTACCCAGGAATCCCATCAGGGGAGCTGCACCGGCAATGGTTGCCAGTGTAGGAAACCGCTTTTCCAGCTTGTGTATCTCAAGTTTCCCTACGTTCTCAATGGCTTCAGTCACATCGGCCAATGGCCTGCCAAGGCGATTGATACCCTTCTCCACCATCCTGGCCTGGGGTGAGGTGGTCTTCCTGCAAAGCTGCATTGCGGCATCAACCTTACCCTCATACATGTAATCCTTTATGCGGTTCATGAAATTGGCATCACCCTTTGATGCCTTTTTTATTATCAGGTACCTTTCAATGAAAATGTACAATGCAACAAATGAGAGAAGTGTGAGCAGGTACATAACCCATCCGCCTGCCAGGTAGAGGTCAGCCAGTGACATTGTTGCCTCTTCAGCTGTCTCAGCGGCTGCTGTTGTACCCTGTAATAAAATGCTAGCTGATATCATTGTCTGTGATTTAAGATGTTAACTGTTCTGCATGCCTTCTTTATCATCGGGCGAATATAGTAAAAAACGGTTTATCACCTCTGTAAGTATTCTTATGTTGATAAATAGGGTTCATTGTTGAAAGCTATTTTTACTTCTCACCCTCCTCCGGCTCCTCATCTTCGGCATCAACTCTCAGGCGCTTCTCCTCAGGCTTGATGAAGAGGTCCTTAAGGGTGTTGAAGTCGCGCCTGTAAAAAACCCCCACTCCCTGCGTATATGGATAGACCTGATAGTATAAGTTGTAGTTGGAACGGTTGAACACCTTGAATCTCAACATGTCAGTAAGTCTCACCTCTACAGTGAACTCTCCGCTGATGTTGCTGGCGGTGGTGTTTGACTGGTTGCCTCTGACATCCACATTGCCGTTGACGGTTACCATATCATTCAACAGCTGAGTTGAGAGCGCCAGTTCAACCTCCTGGTCGGTAAGCTCACTGCCGGGCCTGTAACTGAACCCTATGTCAAAGTCGTTGCTGATCTGTGACAACCAGTTGCTGAGCTGGTTGGAGAGCATCTCGGTGGTGGTTGTGAAGCCTACGTTCGGTGAAACAGGCACTCCGGTCTGTCCCATGGGAGTTCCGATGGTTGATCCTGAATTATACAGTGACGGATCAGGATAGAAGCTGTTCATTACCAGCAGGTACAGGAACTGGCGACTCAGCTCCTCCTCGGTGTCTATGGCCACCCTCAGCAACTCACGTGTCCTTTCGTCAGCCGTGGGGAGGTTAATGTCAAAGCTGATAGCAGGATTAAGCAGTTTGCCCGAGAGACTGAGGATACACTCAACCGGCAGCTTTACCTTTAATTCTGAAAATTCTTCTTCGCCGAAGATCTCTGAGAGTGCTGCCTTGGTTTTGTAGAGAGCCCTGATGTTCAGGCTTGCATCCTCTATGGGACCGTTCCAGGATACTGTGCCCCCTTCCTCCACAGCAAACCGCTTGTTCAGGATATTACCCAGGGTAAATAGATAGTCGCCGTCATCAATGACATAATTTCCTGCCATCCGTACATCACCGCGTGAGTTAAGCGATATGTTCAGTTTCCCTTCACCCTGGCCGCGTATTACGCCACCTGATGTCTCATCAAGGATAAGCTGTACCTCTGCCTCCGGAGTGACTTCCAGGTCAAAGTTGAGCTCTATCTTGCTCCCCTTCTCCTGCCTGATGAACACATTACGGTCTGAGGCCACCTGCTCCTTATCAGCCTTCTCATCCACATTGACAAATGTGATGTATGGATAATCACTTACGCTTGCGGAAGTGTTGAGCGGTATGAAAAACTCGGTGTTTGGCGCCGTGCGTGCCGAGATATTGAAAACAATTTTCTCATCGTTACCCCTGATACCAGCATATCCCGAAGCATAGGCCGTGCCGTAGAAACTGTCGCTGTCCTTCGGCCTGGTGTTTAGCACCAGCATCCTGTCCATATTAATGTCGAAGCTTACTCCCATATTCTTGAATGACCGGTGCGTGAGCATCCCGTTGATGCTACCAGTATTTCCTTTCTCGTCAGTGATATGGATATTCCTGAAAGATATCCCGGCAGGAGTGAACCTTACACTGTCTGAAAAACTGTACCGCGTTTGAAGGAAGTCTATCTTCATGGAAGCATTACTTGCCATTACCGAGCCGGTAATCTCCATCTCCCTGGGCTTTCCCGTGAGCCTGACAGTACCTGATCCTGCCCCCTGCAGTCCGGAAGCAAAGGTACGCACGAACGGATTGATTACGTCAAGGGGAAGGTCAGATGCAGAGATGGCAATGTCAGCCATCCTGGAAGAAGGAGCATAACTGCCTTTAATGTCAATCATCTTCCTGCCTTCAAAGTTGTTGCTCACATCAATTGCAGCTACCCGTCTGCGCGGATCCCACTCGCTGCTTATTGAGACCAGGCCGTAATTGTTGTCATTCATCCTGAAGTCCTCAACTTTCATGTCACTCTCAAACAGAAGATTGTTATATACATCAGAGAGAGTTATGTTACCGTTCAATGATCCTTCAAATGTCATCAGCTGATTGTTATTCTTCTGCCCGGGATTCCTGTTGACCAGGTTGTTGAGATATGATATGTTGAGGTTTTCAAAACTCATTGTAAGTCTCTCCTCGGGTGACCCTGACAGTTTGCCGTCGAGCCTTATGTACCTGGTTCTGCTGCTGATCAGTATGTTGTCAAACAATGCACTGGTGGAATCAATGACAATCCGTGCAGGACTTATGTTCCATGGCGTATGGCTGACAGTGAACCCGGCCGGGAGCAGAGCAACAGTCATTACCGGTTTGTTCAGCTCATTGAGGCTGAAGAATCCACTCGCCTTCAGTTCTCCAAAGGTGCGGCCTTCATCCCTGTTATCCCACCTCATCCCCAGGTCAATAGTGTCATTCATGCTCCCTGCCTCAAGGATGAAATTACCCAGTTCTGACCTGTCAGGCAGAGATACGGTATCAACTTTCATCTCAGCCTTCATCTCAGCGCCGGCAAAAGAGCCTGTGAGGGTCATCTTTCCCAGACGGACCCCGGAATAGGTGATGGCATCTGATGTCACCTCGGCAATCATCTCCGGGCGGTCAGACCAGAAATGGCCGGTGAGCCGGGTGCCTTCTGCAATGCTCAGTCCTGTGCCGAGGAAATCATTAAGCTTGTCTATCCT
>JAAZAP010000374.1 GCA_012514255.1 Bacteroidales bacterium
AAGCCGGTTTCACGGTCCATAATGACTTTTGCGGAGATTACCTCCCCAAATTTGCTGAAAAGTTCCTGAAGGTCTTCTGCTTTGGTTACAGAACTCAGCTTGGCTACAAAAATGTTCATCTGAAAATAAATTAAACTGTTATTAAAGAAAATTAAATCAGCCAACTGACAGCGAGGCAAGTATATATATTCCACACCCCACAACGGTTTAGCTTATACAAATGTATTTAAATAATTTTAACATTTCCAAAATTATTTTAAATATTTGGAAATGATGGTATGAGGGCATCCTTGAATAAAAAGCGTCACCTGCCGGCCGGGGAATCGAGCCACTCCTCCAGTGTAGTCAGCACAACCTGCTTCTGATCTTCATCAAGGTTCATGATGCGCGTGCCGTGTGAGCCCCCTTTTCTGACCACCTTCAGACACCTGTCATTCTCCCCCGGATCAGCAGCAGAAGCTGACCAGGGATCATATTCACCATACAGGAAGATGAAATTTTCAGCATCAGTTCTGATGAACTCGCTTACCTCTTTCCCGAAATCATAATTATAAACATACTTCTCACCTTGCGGTGCTGAGAAGATAAACTCCGGCATCTCTCCATTGCGTGCATGCTTCAGGAGATCACCAAACTTCTCAAAGTCATAACCATAATAGCCGATCTCGGTCATAGCCTGGTAAAAGAAAGGCTCAAAATATGCAAGGCCCTGATCGGCAAAATAGCGGGCATCACCGACTGCCGCCAGATGTCTGAAGAGCTTCTCGTCACTGCCCTCCAGCGGGATGGAATCACAGGGGATTGTCCCCCACTGCCAGAATGCAAATTCATATTCAAGCACTGTCATCTCATAGGCAACCTCCGGTCCGCCGACCCTGTTGAATGTCCAGCCCCTCTCTTCTGCCTGTTTCTGAAACAGTGGGAATAGATTGTCAAATTTCTCGAGAACCAGCTTCTGGAACCGGAAAACCCTGTCGCGACACTCCTCGCTGCCTACCTGCTCAAGGAATGTGAACATTCTCTCATCCTCGGGTCCGAAATTGAGCGGGGCAACATAAGGTACGCTAACATCCACATCATCTGGATAATAGAATCTATGAAACATGACTGTCTGGCCACCTTTGCTAATGCCTGTTGTAGCCCATTTGCCAGTAAAAACCGGCTTGAACAGATCTATTATCCGGTGATGATCCGTGGCTGCCTGCCATGTATTCAGGTATTCCCATCCAACCGTGGAGTCCGGTTTTGACTCTTCAAAATACCTGTGCTCAATCCTGATCAGGTTGGCCTGCATCAGTGATGCCAGCTCGTTTCTGCCCCCTCTGGCTCCGTATCCTTCCGTTTCAACCACCACAGGCCTGTCGGTTCCGGCATAATAAAGAAATACCTGCTGTGTGAATGTGGGACCGTCAGGATTACGGTGGTCAACAGGCTGCAGGAGCCTTATCTCCCATGCCTCACTGAAAACGGAGTCAGCCTCAATCCTGAAGAGGGTGTCTGCCGGAAGAGTAGCAAGGCGCTCTTCAAGTGTCATAGTTTTGTTTGCACAGCCGGCAGCCATAAGGACTACAAAGGCTATAAACAGTATTTGCAATTTCATAGTTTTGATTATCAGTTAGTTTTACTCTTTACACTCTTCACCAGTCGTTTGGTCTTTTCCCTGAGCCATACTTTCAGTTCCGGTTCAAGGTGTTCCCGCAATGACCTGTAGACCCTCTCATGATAATCATTCAGCCACTCCAGCTCCTTGTCATCAAGAAGCGGCACATCAATCAGAGCAGGGTCTATATAGCAGAGGGTCACCGTCTCAAATGAGAGGAAGCTCCCGTATTCCGTTTCTCCGTCATTGCGGCAGATCAGCAGATTTTCTGTCCGGAAGCCATACTGACCTTGCCTGTAGAATGCAGGTTCATCCGACAGTATCATACCAGGTTCAATGCTTGTTTTCATATCGCCGGTGGCACCGGAACCTATTGTCTGAGGTCCCTCGTGCACATTAAGGAAGCTACCAACACCATGGCCGGTACCATGGCCGTAATTGAGCCGGTTGTCCCACAATGGTTTTCTGGCAAGGATATCAAGCTGGTATCCTTTTGTGCCCTGTGGAAACCGTGCCATGGCCAGATCAATTGTACCTTTCAGGGCAAGTGTGAAATCGCGCTTCATCGCGGCATCAGGCTTACCCAGTACAATGGTGCGTGTAATGTCAGTGGTACCTCCGAAATACTGACCTCCGGAGTCGAGCAGGAAGATTCCTCCTTTTGCCAGCTTTATGTCTGTCGACGGGTCAGGAACATAATGCGGCAGGGCAGCATGTGCATTGAAAGCTGCGATTGTATTGAATGAAGGGCCGGCACATCCCTCCTGCTCTGTACGCATTGAGTCAATGGTGGCGGCTGCTGACATCTCGGTCACAGTTGATTCTGCAACAGCCTTTTCCAGCCAGTGGAAGAAACGTGTCAGCACAATCCCGTCCCTGACCATCACCTCCTGCACATTCTTCAGTTCTGTTTCATTCTTTACAGCTTTCATCCTGGCAGGGATGCTGATATCCTCCACAATGGTTACGTTCCTGGCAAGGGCCCTGAATAATGCGGCTGATGTGGTGCCGGGAGCAAGAAGCAGAACAGACCCCTCCTCCAGTTGTCCGAGCACTGATGTGACAGTATCATATGGCAGCAACACAATCCCTTCTCTGTTAAAGGAGCTCTTAAGGGATTCCGGGACCTTATGTTCATCCGCAAAGAGCAGAACCTGTTCTTGACCAACAAGGGCAAAAGAGAGCATCAGCGGGCAGTATCTGACATCGTTGCCTCTTATGTTCAGCAGCCACATCACATCATCAGAAGCTGTCAGAAGCTGATAATCAACCTTCATGCCTGCCATCACCTCTCTTACCCTGGCCAGTTTCTGCTTACGTGTTACGCCCGCATACTTCACATCAAGCTCATAAGCTTCTGATGACGGGAGGGCGGGCCTGTCTCTCCACAACGGGGTGATCAGGTCAGCTTTCAGATCCAGACGGACCCCTGCATCTTTCATGGCAGCAGTAAGAAGTCTCATCTGACCAACGGAGATAAGCCTGCCGTCAACGCCGACTTTCCATCCCTGATGAGCCTTCTCCTTGAGCCAGTCAATATGCTCTGGCGTATGTGGTATCCTGAGCCTTACAAGTTCATATCCCGATCCGGCCAACTGCTCTTCAGCCTGGATGAAATATCGGCTGTCAGTCCACAGGCCGGCAAAGGTGCTTGTGATGATCACTGTTCCTGCAGAGCCCGTAAATCCTGTCAGCCACCTGATCACTCTCCAGTGATCGGGCACATATTCGCCCAGATGTGGATCGGATGAGGGTATAATAACAGCATCTGTCTTCCTGAGTTTCATCATGGCACGCACCTCTGCGAGCCTCTTCCTGTATATTCGTCCTGACATCGCTACGCTTTTCAATAGAGTGAATTATCAAAAAAATGTCTCATCCAGAAGTTATTGCCTTCATGTGTCATGAAAACCCGCTTGGGCCCTCCCCAGCCGTGACGCTCACCCGGATAGATCATCATCTCAAAGGGTTTGTTGAGATCCTGCAGTGTTGTCACCATCCATATAGTGTTCTGCATGTGCACATTGTCATCCATGTCTCCGTGCCTTATAAGCAGTTTTCCCCTTAGATCTGAGGCATGTGTAATAGCAGAGCCATCCTTATATCCTTCAGGATTTGACTCGGGGGTATCCATGTAGCGCTCAGTGTAAACATTATCATAGAGACGCCAGTCAGTCACCGAGTAATCGGCGATGCCATGGGTCCAGTAATCTGCACCCGCCGTCAGAGCCATGCAGGTTACATACCCGCCGTATGATCCTCCTGTGATACCCATCCTCGAGGCATCAACCCATGGTTGCTGACGCAGCCATTTCACGGCATCTGCATAATCAGATATCTCCCATTTGCCAAGACAGCGGTGAACATAGTCAAGACCCTTCCTGCCGAATGTGCCCGAGCCACGATGGTCAACATTTATTGTGACTATTCCGTTCTCAGCATACCATCTGGGTTGCGGGCTCTGCCAGCGGTTACGGATGCTGCCTGCATCAGGACCCCCGTAGATGGTAAATACTACCGGATACTTTTCTGATGGATTGAAATTGAGCGGAAATGTAATGAGCGCAGGCATAGCAAAAAGACCATCAGATGTATTGATCCTGACCAGCTCATACCTCTGATGCTTTGAGGGATCATATGGCAGGACCTCTTCTCTGTGAATATTCCTTACAATCCTGCCTCTTCGATCAATCAGGTCAATGCCACCGGGATTGCTGATGCTGCTCCAGGTGTCAAGGAAATATGATCCGCCCGGGGAGACTGACGCGTTGTGAAATCCTTCACCTCCCGTTATTTTCAGCAGCCGGGTACCGTCAAGCCTTACCCTGTACAGGTGATTCTCCAGCAGTTCAGGACCTGTGCCAGAGAAGTACACCTCCTTCCTGGCTTCATCAACTCTCACTATCCCCGTCACTTTCCAGTTGAAGTTTGTGATCTGCGACTTAAGGTTGCCGTCCCATCCATAATAATAGAGGTTATGCCAGTCATTCCGGTAGCTTCGTACAATAAATCCGCTGTTGTCATTCATTATATGGATATCCTCGAAGAAGTCTATCCAGGCAGGTCTGGTCTCATGATAAACTTCCTTGAAGTCACCGGTTGAGACATCTGCAAGGATGAACTTCATATCATTCTGATCACGGTTCAGTACCTGCACCATCAGCTTTCTGCTGTCAGGTGTCCATGAAGGCCAGGCTATATACTGATCAACAGACTCATCTGTCTTCACCCATGTGGTTTTAGCTGTCGACAGTTCCACGATACCCATTTTCACCTCAGGATTAGGATCACCTGCCTTGGGATAGTGTGCTGTCTCCAGTTCGCCACGGGGACCGTCACTATCTTCAAGCCTGTTGAGGTAATAGAGGGGAACGGGATTGTCATCGGTGCGGAGATAGGCTATTCGCTCTCCATCTGGTGACCACCAGAAGGCAGCGTACCTGGAGGCTCTGCCCAGGATCTCTTCCATATAGACCCATGAAGCCCATCCGTTGTAGATCCTGTCAGTGGCATCGAAGGTGAGCCTTGTCTCTTTGCCAGTATCCAGGTCATAATAATATAGATCTTTCTCCTTTGTATATGCAAGTTTCCTGTCACCGGGCGCGAAACGGGCATTCATCTCAGCCGGTTCGTCCCCGGTAAGTCTCTTCCCTTCCCGGTTGCTGTAAGAATAATACCAGAGGTCATTATCGCGCAAAATCACTACAGACTGCCTGTCAGCGGCAACTGCCATCTCAGGCCCCAAGGTCACATCATCGGGAAGCATATCAGAGAGTTGCTGCCTCTCTGTGCGGTACTGCTCCACCCTGACTGACTTGCCCGTTTTACAATTGTACTCCACCGTGACAAGGTTCTCCTCACTTCTGGCCCCGGGCTTCTTTTCCTCATCGTATAACCTGATGAGCATCCGGCTATCATCGATCCATTTTATAAAACCCGGCCCGTATGACGGCCCCGGCCTCTGTCCCGAAAGAGTGACTGTACAGACCAGCAGTAGAGCCGGCTGGATAAATCTGAACAACTGCTTCATGATATTTTTCCTGGTTAAAATTTGGTTTGACGGAAACAAAGATAGCAAAGATACACGGCTCCTGATCCGAAAGCTGTCAAGGAACACATTTGACATGGCCATACATATATTATTATCTTTGATACGAGATGAAGACGGGGATGAACGGGGAAAATAATCCTTTGGCAGACTGGATGAAACTTGACAATGCTGCCAAGATCTATCCTGCCATTACCGGGTCAGAGCTGACAGGAGTATTTCGCATTACCGTCACCCTTGCTTCTCCGGTGAGCCTTCCGGCCCTGATTAAGGCTTCAGAGGAGGTCTCCGGATTGTTTCCCTTCTTCAGCGTTGAACTATGCAGGGGATTTTTCTGGTATTATCTTGAATACAATGGCAAACCGCCGAGGATTATGGCTGACAGCGGTCCCCATTGCCAGCCATTCCCCCGCACAATGAATGGTGAGCTTCTTTACAGGATTCTCGTCAGGGGAAGCTCTCTGTCCGTGGAGTTCTTCCATATACTGACTGATGGCGGCGGCGCCCTCTTTTTTACAAAATCACTTCTCAACCATTATTTCATACACTCGGCTGGTATCACCAGCCTGCCCTTCCCCGAGGTGCAGGAAGGGCCACTGCCCGGCAGTAGTAAGGATCTCTTCACACAGCACTATGGCAAGGGCATGCCACCGCCGGCAGTGATGCCAAAAGCATGGCATCTGCCTTTCAGATTGCGTGACGCTCCAAGGTTCATGGTAACGGAATTTGAAGTTCCTGCAGAAAAACTCTCTGCACTGGCCAGGGAATCAGGAAGCACCATCACCGAATACCTTGCTGCCACACTTCTCTTCGTCCTCCAGGATATACGTATCGCATCAGGCAAAGGCTCGCCACACATACGGGTACAGGTGCCCTTTGACCTGCGCAGACGTTACGGGGTATACACACTTCGCAACTTTTCCCTCTTCGCTATGCCATCCATTGATATCAGAATGGGACTGTACACCTTCGAAGAGATACTCCGTGAAGTAAAAATCACCATGCACATGATGACTGATGAGAAGAGGATCAGACAGATCATCAGCAGGAACGTTTCAAAGGAAAGGAATCCCCTGATCCGCATCATCCCGCTCTTTATAAAGAGTCCGGTGCTACGGATGGCTTATAACAGGTTCGGACCAAGCCAGTTCACTTCAACTATAACCAATATGGGCAGGGTGACCCCTACAGGGCCGGCCTCTGAACTTATGCTGTCAATGTCAGTCACCCCCCCTCCCCCGCACAGGGAGATAAAGATCACGGCAGGATTGATCACACTTGGAGTAAACACTGTAATCACATTCGGATCAGTTACCGGAAACAGGGAAGTGGAAAGAGGGTTCGTTACAAAACTCACTTCTGCAGGACTGAAGGTAAAAATCAATAAAACACAGGAATAAGAGAACCATGGCAATATGCAAGAATTGTGGCGTTGATCTTGGTGAAGGAAATGAGGCATGCCCTCTCTGCGAACCATCAGAAAATCCTACAAACAGGGCAACTTCGGTAGCCGACCTCTTCCGGCTGTCAAAAATCAGGAAGACGAGACACCTTTATGAGATCTCCATGCTGCTCCTTATCAGCGGGGCCATAATCACACTGGCTATTGATGCTGTTTTTACACGGGGATTCGGATGGTCACTGCTGACAACCCTGTCACTTGCCTACCTGATCATACTGATATCATCAATCTATCTTCTCAGGCACAGGCCTTACCTGGCAATAACAATTGTAATGGTTTCCACTCTGCTCTTTCTGTGGCTGCTGGATCTGCTTACCAACGGGCCGGACTGGTACAGGTCAATGGCATGCCCACTGACGGTGGCGGCATCACTACTGACTGCAGCAGTGCTCTTCCTTAATTCCCTCTCGCGGTACAGGGGACTCAACCTGCTGGCAACAATCCTGACAGCCCTGGCTGTCTTTGTGCTGATAACCGAATACCTGACTGACCGCATCATGAAAGCTTCCTACCACCCCCAGTGGTCAGTGGTTGCAGCTGCCTCGCTGGTTATCATTGCCATGTTCTTCATCTTTATTCACTACCGCCTGAAAAGAGGCCGTAGCCTGGGCCGGCTGTTTCATGTCTGATTCTCCCTCACTGCTGCGGGGAAGCATTATTTTCAGCTGGCGGCACTGTAATACTGCCCGGGCCTGCTGCTGCTTTCATATTATTGGTTAAATTTAGCTTCTTAACCAACAATCACCAGATGGAGACGCTTCTTGACAGATTCCTCAACTATGTCCGATTCGAGACCAGGCCAGACGACACGAATCCCTCATCTCCTTCGTCAGTGGAACAGATGCTTTTCGCCGAGCGTCTGACAGCTGAGCTGGAAAAGATAGGTATGGAAGAGGTAAACCTTGATGGCAATGGTTATGTAATGGCCACTCTGCCTTCCAACAACGGTACTGAGGTTCCTGTCATAGGGTTCATAGCCCACATGGATACCAGTCCGGAGGCCCCTTCCGCCAATATCAATCCGCTGGTTCACAGTAATTATGAAGGCAATGACCTTGTGCTCAACAAAGAGCGTAACATTGTACTTTCGCCGGCTGATTTCCCGGAACTGACTGCTTACGGTGGAAAAACAATTATCACTTCAGACGGCACCACACTGCTAGGTGCTGACGACAAGGCCGGAATAGCAGAAATAATAACGGCATGTGAGCATCTGATTGCGAACCCTTCCCTTAAACATGGAAAGATAAGGATTGCATTTACACCTGACGAGGAGATTGGAAGAGGCGCCGACAATTTCAATGTCAAGGCGTTCGGGGCTGACTGGGCCTATACCCTGGACGGCGGTGGCATAGGGGAGCTTGAATATGAAAATTTCAATGCTGCTGCCGCTGCCGTTACGATAAGGGGTCGTAGCGTACACCCCGGCACAGCCATGGATACAATGATCAATTCAATTATGCTTGCCCATGAGCTGGACGGACTCCTTCCCTCAGAAGAAAGGCCCGAGCATACGACAGGATACGAAGGATTCTTCCACCTTTATGACCTCAGGGGTACGGTGGAGGAGACAGACATGAAGTACATCATCAGGGATCATGATCCGGTAAAGTTCAGTGAAAGGAAGAAGATCATGAACGCTGCCGCAGAAGAGATAAGAAGGAGGTACCCCTCCGCTGACATCACCGTTGCCATTAAGGATCAGTACTTCAATATGAAGGAGATCATTGAAGCCAATTATCATACAATCGAAGCGGCCATTGATGCCTACCGCAAGGCAGGGATTGAGCCGGTGATAAAACCCGTCAGGGGAGGCACCGATGGTGCCAGGCTTTCATTTATGGGACTCCCCTGCCCCAATCTCTTTACGGGAGGCCACAACTATCACGGAAGATTTGAATACATCCCCCTTCAGTCCATGGAAAAGGCAGTGGAGGTAATAATCAACCTGTGTACCTCAGAAAAAACATTTAAGAAATGAAGAGATCATTTACATTAATGGCCATCACTGCACTGGCGGTCATGGCCCTTCTTACGGCTTCATGTGACAGAGACCGGACCCTGGAAGAAGCTTCGGAGACAATCACTGCCGGAGAGCTTCGTGACTACACCCGGATCCTGGGCGCCGACAGCATGATGGGCAGAAAACCCTTCACACCGGGTGAGGAGATAACCATTAAGTATCTGTCCGGCGAGCTTGAAAATCTCGGCTTTAAACCGGCATTTGACAACAGTTGGTACCAGGAGGTTCCGATGGTGGAAATAACAACCGCGGTTGACGGCAAGGCCCTCATAACCTGCGGCAGGAACAGGCTGGAACTGGCAGCGCCCGATGAGATAGCCGTTGAATCACCCTCAATGAGCCAGTATGTGGAGCTCGAAGAGATCCCGATGGTCTTCTGCGGTTTCGGTATTGTGGCCCCTGAATACGGATGGGATGATTTTGCCGGGCTTGACGTGAAGGGAAAATGCGCTGTTGTCCTGGTCAATGATCCGGGACTCTATACCGGTGACTCAACCCTGTTCAAGGGAAAGGAGATGACCTATTACGGCCGGTGGACCTATAAGTACGAGGAGGCTGCCAGGCAGGGTGCTGCAGCAATACTCATTATCCATGAGACAGTTGGCGCAGGTTACGATTACTCAATCCCGCGTAAGAGCTCATTATCGCCGGGCCTGTACATGGAGCCGGTGAAAGGCGATAAGGAACCCTGCCCGGTGACCGGATGGATAAATGCCGAAGCAGCCTCAAAATTATTCGGCCTGCTCGGATATGATGTGGAATCGCTTCGGAAAGAAGCCTGTCAGCAGGGATACAAAGGGTTTGAAACCGATGCAGCCATCTCTCTCAGGCTTACCAACAGCCACACCAGAAACAGCTCAATGAACGTTGCAGGTATTCTACACGGTACCACCGCGGCTGAGGAATGTGTCATCATTTCTGCTCACTGGGATCACTTCGGGATAGGAGAAAAGGAGAAGGGCGACTCCATCTATAACGGCGCTGTTGATAACGGCACCTCCATGGCCTGGGCTTTTGAAATCGGCGAAGCCTTCGCTTCAATGAAGAAGAGACCTGCAAGATCAGTTATCCTCTTCTTCCCTACCGCAGAGGAGCAGGGTCTGCTGGGATCAACATGGTTTGCAGCACACCCGCCCGTTGAGGTGAAAAACATTATCGCCGCCCTTAATAATGACCTTCTTCTGCCAATCGGAAGGATGAATGACATCATGGTGACCGGTTACGGACAGTCGGAACTGGATGACCTGCTCGCTATTGCAGCCCACCGCCAGGGAAGGTATATTATGCCCGATCCCCATCCTGAGACAGGTATGTACTTTCGCTCTGACCACTTCCCCTTCGCACGCGTTGGTGTACCTGCCCTCTTCGCCCGCGGTAACTGTGACAGCAGGAAATACGGAAAAGAGTGGGCCGCGGAACAGGAAAGAGACTATCTTGACAACAGATACCATAAGCCCGCTGATAACTACTACCCTGATATGGACTTCGATGGCATCGAAGAGGACGCCAGAGCTATCCTGGAAGTGGCTTACAAAATCGTTACAAGTGATATCAGACCTGGCTGGAAACCCGGATCTGAATTTGCAAATATCAGATAACTAGTAATTTAAATCTATCAGGAACAGTTTTGAAACAATTAAGTCAATCGTTTTACGTTATTTTATTAACAGTGTGAATTTATTCACATTAAATTTATATCTTTGCACTGCCTTTTATTTATAATGTATCAAAGACTGACGAAATGAAAGTTGAAGAGATCTGCTCTGTTCTGAACGGAGAACTGGTATGCGGCTGTGATAAAAACAACCATGAGGTTAACTATGCATTCGCCTCTGACCTGATGAGTGACGTGCTGACAATAAACTGCAACAACCTGCTCCTCATTACCGGGCTTGCCAACCTGCAGACAATACGCACGGCCGAGATGTCAGATATAAACTGCATTCTCTTCGTCAGGAACAAATCGGTCACCCCGGAGATGAAAAACCTGGCAGAAGAGCTGGGAATGACACTTATCACCTGCCCGTCAACAATGTTCAGGGCCTCCGGTGAACTATACAGGGCAGGAATGAAACCACTGTTCTGACAAAACATGGCAATGAGTTTCGAATATAAGGTCACAGGAGGCGATTTCACCCGCGCAGGTTATGCATCAAGCCAGGTCAAAAAGATGCTGAAGCAGCTCGGTGTGGACAATACGGTCATCAAAAGAGTGGTGGTCTGTCTCTACGAGGCCGAAGTAAACATTGTAGCTCATGCCTGGGACGGCATTATCAGTGTTGACCTCAACACGGACTCAATATTCCTGAAGCTCACTGATAACGGCCCCGGGATTGCCAATATTGACCAGGCTATGCAGAAGGGCTATTCAACAGCCTCTCCCCAGGTAAGGGAGATGGGATTCGGGGCAGGGATGGGGCTGCCCAATATAAGCGCCAATGCTGACAGGTTCGTAATAAACAGTGAACCGGGTGCAGGCACCACGCTTGAAATAACAATAAATCTGAACAGCAACGCTGTCTGAAAAAATGAAAAACGGATTCTTTCATCATGCGCTGACCATCCGTGAGGATATATGCACCGGTTGTTCTCTCTGTATGAGGGTCTGCCCTACCGAGGCTCTCCGCATACGCAATGGCAAAGCCTGCCTGATAGAGGACCGCTGCATCGACTGTGGCGAGTGCTTCAGAAAGTGTCCGGTGCATGCCATCATCATTGAACAGGATGACTTCAGCCGCATCTATGATTACCGTCACAGGGTGGCGCTGGTGCCGGCAGTACTTCACGGGCAGTTCAGGCATGAGGTCTCAATGGCTGACATCAGTGCTGTACTGAAGAGTATGGGATTCACGTGGGTGTATGAGGTTGAACATGGGGCTGAGATACTTAAGCCTGCCATTGAGGAGATGATGAATGAAAGAAATCTCCCCCGCCCGGTCATCTCAAGCTATTGCCCTGCTATCGTCCGCCTGATACAGGTGCGGTTTCCAGCCCTGATCAAAAACCTCTCTACTGTAAAGGCTCCTTTGGATATGGCAGCCTTTTACTGCCGGAAGGTATTGCGTGACCGGGGAGCTCACAACGCCGAGATCGGAGTCTTTTACGTCACCCCCTGTGCAGCAAAGATTGCTGCAGTGAAATCGCCTGTGGGGGATGAGTCAAGCCCTATAAGTGGAGTGATAAACATGGACTTCATCTTTAATATGATCAACCGCACACTCAGAAATAAGGGAGAGCTGCCACATGATGACGGTCATGCCTACTCGGTTGATCCTGACACTCTTCTCTGGAGCCTTACTGACGGCGAGGCATCATGCATCAACGGCAGCACCCTGGCTATTGACGGGATGAACAATGTGACAGAGTTTCTCGAGAAGCTTGAAAATGATGAGATCACGGGAGTGGATTACCTCGAACTGAGGGCCTGTGACGAGGGTTGTGCCGGCGGCGTACTCCTTTCATCAAACCGGTTCCTGGTAGCTGAACGACTGCGCAGGAAAGCCCGTAACCTCCAACCCGGAGAGACAGCCCGGGAAAAAGGTGACCTGCCTGACATAGAGGCCTATAACGAATACCTGATGAAGAAGGTTAAAATAACAACAGATATCAAACCACGTTCGATGTACCGCCTGTCAGGCGACCGCGATGAGGCAATGCGCATGATGAAACGGTCGAGACGCCTGATGTGCTGGTTGCCGGGCACCGACTGCGGGCTCTGCGGAGCTCCCTCCTGCCAGGCCCTTGTTGAAGATATTGTCCGTCACCGCGGTGATATCTCCCAGTGCGTCTTCATACGCGAGTCAAATATGGAAAAGGAGCTGATGGACCGGGAGAGATCGGCAGGTATAATGAAACGGATTTGGGGAGAAAATAATTTCACAAAGAACTGCAATAAGAAAGGAGCTGAAAATGAAAGTAACTGACATCGTTGAAAAGTTGAACCTGAAGGTCTTCTCAGGGCACGAGGGACTGGGCAGGGAGCTGACGGGAGGATATGCCTCCGACCTGCTCAGCGATGTTATGGGACATGCCACGGCGGGTACTGTGTGGATCACCATACAGACCCACCGTAACGTGATGGCAATAGCATCACTGCGTGATCTCTCTGCAGTTATCATCACCTGCGGCGAGAAGCCTGGTGATGATACAATCGCACAGAGCAATGAGGAAGCAATACCGGTGCTCGGCACTGACCTCCCTTCTTTTGAGATTGCGGGCAGACTCTACTCCCTTATCAGCTGATCATGAGACCGGTCAGGGCAGATCTGCATATCCATTCCCTCCTTTCGCCATGCGGCTCACTGGAGATGACTCCCCGGGAGATTATCTCACGCGCCGCAGCAAAAGGACTGGAGATGATTGCCGTCTCTGATCACAACAGCACACTGCATTGCGAGCTGACAGTCTCCCTGGGAAAGAGGGCAGGCATAACGGTCCTGAGAGCAGCAGAGGTCACCAGCGCGGAAGATGTCCATTCACTGGTACTCCTGCCCGATGAGGAAGCAAGGATCTCATTCCAGGTATGGATAGACAGACACATGACACATATACCGTATAATCCGGATATCTTCGGTGACCAGGTAGTGATTGATGAGGATGAAAACATTATTCTCACGGTAAATCATTTCCTTACTGCAGCGCTGAACGCCACTCTTGATGAGGTGGAAGTTGCAGCCCACAGTCATGGCGGCCTCTTTATCCCTGCACATATTGACAGGCCCTCCATGAGCATCATCAGTCAGCTCGGATTCATTCCTGACGATCTTTATATAGATGCAGCAGAGGTGGTTGGACGTACGCCGGAGCTGCTCCACCCGGTAATCCGCAACTCTGATGCTCATATCCCGGAACATATAGGCAGACGATTCACCACATACATGCTTGATCATCCTTCATTTGAGGAGCTGTCAATGGCTCTCAGAGGCGAAAAGGGCAGGTATATAATGACAGATAAGTGATGAAGGAGATAGCGCTGCATATTATGGATATTGCACAGAATTCCATCAGGGCAGACGCCAGTGAGATCACTGTCACCCTGGGTGAATCGGTTTCTGATGACACCCTGACACTGACCATTGATGACAATGGCACAGGTATGGAACCGGATGCCTGCAGAAGGGCATCTGATCCTTGGTTTACCTCAAGGACAACCAGAAAAGTGGGCATGGGACTGCCGCTCCTGCAGATGAATGCCAGGCTCTCCGGGGGAGAGATGACCATAGACTCGGCTCCCGGAAAAGGCACCACGGTATTTGCCACCTTCGGATACAGCCATGTTGACAGGCCCCCGCTGGGTGACGTCAGCGGGACCATGGCGCTGCTCATAATGGCAAATCCCGCGATCAACATTACCTACAACCATCTATGCGAAGGCAACCGCTGGGGCATCTCAACCAACCAGATAAAGGAGGAACTCGGGGAGGGCGCTCTTGCAGACCTGACCATTGTCAGTTCATTGAAGGAGATCATCAGTCAGAATGTTGCAGAACTGAGGAATTATCAGCCGGGATATGACAAATATTAGGAATTTAGTTACTTATTGAGGATAGATTTGCGCTGCAATTCAGGCGTACGGACAAAAAAGACAAATTATACTTGAAATGGAAAAAATCAAATCATTAGCAGACTTAAGAAAGATCCGCGAGGAAGCAAGGGAAAAGCTTGATCTGAGAGTCAAGGGTGACAGCCCCGAAGGTCTCGTGCAGGTCAAGGTTGCGATGGCTACCTGCGGCATCGCGTCGGGGGCCAAGCCAATCATGGAGTTTTTCGTTGAGGAACTTGACAAAAGAGGCATCGCTGCTGTTGTGACCCAGACAGGATGTATGGGTTACTGCTATGCCGAACCCACCGTGGAGGTTCAGCTCCCTGGAAGGGATCCCGTCGTTTACGGATTTGTTGACAGGAAGAGGGCTGACGAGATCATTGAGAAATACATTAAGAATGGTGAACTGGTTGAAGGGATCATACCGGTTAACTACGAAAAAATAGACTAAAAACAGGGAGGATAAGTATAATGTCAAAATTCAGAATGCACCTTCTTGTCTGCGGCGGGACCGGTTGTCGCGCTTCGGAAAGCAGTCTCATCGTTGAGAGTCTGAAGAGGGAGATTGAGGAAAAGGGCCTCAGCAATGAGGTACAGGTGATAACCACTGGTTGCTTCGGCTTCTGTGAAAAGGGCCCGGTTGTCAAGGTAATGCCTGACAATACCTTCTATGTTCATGTCATGCCTGAGGATGCAGCGGTTATCGTGGCAGAGCATGTTATCAAGGGAAGACCTGTACATCGGCTGCTCTATGTTGATCCGGTAACCAAAGAGGCAGTTGATGACTCAAAGCATATGGGGTTCTACAGGAAGCAGATACGTATTGCACTACGCAACTGCGGCTTCATCAATCCTGAAAATATCGATGAATATATTGCACGGGACGGCTATGCGGCTCTGGGCAAATGTATAGGAGAGCTTGCTCCTGCTGACGTCATTGATATAATGAAAAAATCCGGCCTCCGTGGACGCGGCGGCGCCGGCTTCCCCACCGGCCTGAAGTGGGAGATAGCATCAAAAAACAAGGCTGACCAGAAGTATGTGGTCTGCAACGCTGACGAGGGTGACCCTGGTGCATTCATGGACCGTTCGGTACTTGAAGGCGATCCCCACTCTGTTTTGGAAGCCATGGCCATCTGCGGCTATGCTACCGGAGCATCCAAAGGGCTCATATATATAAGGGCTGAATACCCCCTGGCAATCCAACGCCTCAAGATAGCCATTGAACAGGCACGTGGTTACGGTCTGCTTGGTGAGAGTATAATGGGAACCAACTTCAGCTTCGACATAGAACTGCGCTATGGCGCAGGTGCATTCGTATGCGGAGAGGAGACAGCTCTCATCCACTCCATGGAAGGCCAGCGCGGAGAACCGACAAATAAACCGCCATTCCCGGCAGAAAGCGGCTTCCTTGGCTTACCTACCAACGTCAATAACGTTGAGACTTTTGCCAATGTACCGGTGATCTTCAACAAAGGGTGGGAATGGTTTTCTTCAATAGGCACCGAAAAATCAAAAGGAACAAAGGTTTTTGCCCTTGCAGGAAAGATCAATAATGTTGGTCTTATAGAGGTCCCCATGGGAATCACCCTCAGGGAGATCATCTTTGAGATCGGAGGTGGCATCAAGAACGGCAAGAAGTTCAAGGCCGTGCAGACAGGAGGTCCCTCCGGCGGCTGCCTGACTGAAAAGCATCTTGACACACCGATAGACTTTGACAACCTGGTGGCTGCCGGGTCAATGATGGGATCAGGCGGCATGATAGTCATGGACGAGGACGACTGTATGGTCTCCATCGCCAAATTCTTCCTCGAGTTCACAGTGGAGGAGTCCTGCGGCAAGTGCGCACCCTGTCGAATCGGCAACAAGAGGCTGCATGAGCTGCTGACCCATATCACAAGGGGCAACAGCACCATGGCTGATCTTGACCGCCTCAGGAACATGTGCAACGTTATCAAGGACACTTCGCTCTGCGGACTCGGACAGACTTCTCCCAACCCGGTACTCTCAACCATGAATAACTTCTGGGATGAGTATGTGGCTCACGTGACTGAAAAGAGGTGCCCGGCAGGACAGTGCCGCGACCTGATGAAATACTCAATCATTGTTGATAAGTGCGTAGGCTGCACCGCCTGTGCCAGGGCATGCCCTGTCAACGCCATCAGCGGTGAACGCAAAGAACCGCACTTCATTGACCAGGAGAAATGCATCAAATGCGGAGCCTGCTTTGAGAAATGCAAATTTGGTGCTGTGCTAATCAACTAATACCAGGAAGACTGACGATGGAAACAATAAAGCTTACAATAGACAACAAACAGATTGAAGTCGAGAAAGGAACAACCATCCTCGATGCCGCAAGGAAGATGGGCATAGACATTCCCACCCTTTGTCATATGAGGCTTGACGATCTGAACATAGAAAATAAACCGGGCGGTTGCAGGATATGTGTCGTGGAGGTACAGGGACGCAGAAACCTCTCCCCCGCCTGTATAACAAAATGTGATGAGGGTGCCGTCATACGGACCCACACTCCCAGGGTAATGAATGCTCGCAGGACAGTGATGGAGTTCATTCTCTCCGATCACCCGAAGGATTGCCTCATCTGCCCCAAGTCGGGCAACTGCGAGCTCCAGGATATGGCTCACAGGCTTGGCATCAGGGAGATCCCTTGCCAGGAGATAGCCCAGATGTCATCCTACAGGAAAGATACCTCACCATCAATCATACGTGATCTTGACAAGTGCATCATGTGCCGTCGTTGCGAGATGATGTGTAACGAGGTGCAGACTGTTGGCGCCATCGGCGCTTTCAACAGGGGATTCATGGCCGCCGTGGGCCCCGCATACGAGCAGAACCTGGAACACTCACCCTGTACCTATTGCGGTCAGTGCGTTGCGGTATGCCCGACAGGAGCGCTGACAGAGGTTGACCTCACACGTGATGTACTGAGTGCTATAGTTGATCCTTCCAAGACCGTTGTGGTCCAGACAGCTCCCGCAGTACGTGCCGCGCTGGGTGAAGAGTTCGGCATGAAACCCGGCACACTGGTTACCGGCAAGCTGGTAACGGCTCTGAAAGAACTCGGCTTTGACTATGTCTTCGACACAGACTTTGCAGCTGACCTGACTATAATGGAGGAAGGAACAGAATTCCTTAACAGGCTGAAAAAATTCCTTGCCGGTGACAAAAACGCCAATATTCCAATCCTCACCTCCTGCTGCCCGGGCTGGGTCAACTTCTTTGAGCACAACTACCCGGAACTGAAGGATGTGCCCTCTACTGCAAAATCACCGCAGCAGATGTTCGGCGCCATCGCCAAATCATACTTTGCAGAAAAGATAAACATCAACCGTAAGGACATGGTGGTTGTGTCCATCATGCCCTGCCTGGCCAAGAAGTACGAAAGCCAGAGACCGGAATTCTCGGTTGACGGCAATCCTGATGTTGACTTCTCTATCTCAACCCGCGAGCTGGCTCACTTCATCAGGCAGGCTAATATTGACTTTGTTAATCTCCCCGACTCCGATTTTGACCGGCCGCTGGGTGAATCAACCGGTGCAGCCGTTATCTTCGGCAACACCGGTGGTGTGATAGAGGCAGCTGTAAGAACTGCCTATGAGATATTTACAGGTAAAAAACTTACCCGGATTGATTTCACTGAACTGAGAGGCATAGAGGGTGTGAGACAGGCAACAATAGATTTTGACGGTTTCCCGCTCAACATTGGTATAGCACACGGACTGGGCAACGCCCGCAAGCTGCTTGACGATGTAAAAGCCGGACGCTCAAAGTTCCATGCCATTGAGGTAATGGCCTGCCCGGGAGGATGCATCGGTGGCGGCGGGCAGCCACTGCACCATGGAGACTCATCTATCCTTAAAGCCAGGACCAGGGCAATCTATGAAGAGGACAAGAATAAGCCAATAAGGGTTTCACATGAGAACCCTTATATCATTCAGCTCTACAAGGAATACCTGGGCGAACCCAACAGCGAAAAGGCTCACCACCTGCTGCATACGCACTATTTTGACAAAAAAGCAAAGATCGTTGTCAAACAGTGAGATCCTGGTAATAAACATTAAATTTCAAAGAGATGTCAAGTATAAAGATAGAACTGAGACAGGAAGATGTTGACAAGATAATCAGTATCTGCGATTCCTTTGATAATGAGCCGCTTGAACTGATCAACGTCCTTCACAAGACACAGGAACATTTCGGGTACCTGCCTGCGGAGGTACAGGAGGTGATAGCATCCAGGCTGAATATCTCAACAGCCCAGGTATACGGCGTAGTGACCTTTTATTCCTTCTTTACCATGACTCCCAAGGGCAAATACCCCATAAGCATCTGCATGGGTACTGCCTGCTACGTGAGAGGCGCTGAGAAGGTGCTTGATGAGTTTAAGAAGGAACTGGCCATCCAGGTGGGACAGACAACCCCTGACGGCAAGTTCTCCCTGTCAAGCCTTCGCTGCGTTGGCGCATGCGGACTGGCACCGGTGGTGCTCGTTGGCGAGAAGACCTACGGAAGGGTTGCCCCCGATGATGTCAAAACGATCCTGAAAGAATACGAGTAGTAAAAAAACAGCCGGCCTGACCGGCTGTTTTTTTAGTCAGCAGTCTCCAATCGGCACTCAGCAGTCACATTGATGACAATGCCTACTGCCTACTGCCTACTTCTTAAAGAAGTACCCCTTCTGTCTCCTTTTGCTGGCAATGTCACGTTCAACGAATACCTTCCTGCCGGTATAGGGATCAAAACCCAGGTAGAACATGGCTGTTGCTAGCGTCATCGGGGTGGGAGTAAAATCCTGAACCTGTTCGGGATGTATCCCGAGATCGGCCAGCTCACGAGCCAGCTCTGACATCTTCCTTTCGGTGGTACCGGGATGGGCAGAGATAAAATATGGTATGAGCTCATATTTCAGGCCGTGGGCCCCGGTTATAGACAGGAACCTCTCCCTCAGCTTCCTGAAGTGCCTGAAGGGACTCTTTCTCATAAGGTATAATACCTCGTCGTCAGTATGTTCAGGGGCTACTTTCATCCTGCCGCTGGTATGTCCCACTATCAGCTCTTCAAGATACTCCTTCTCATCCTTACCGGCAGCACTGTTGTATTCCTTCAGAAGCAGGTCATATTTCACCCCGCTGCTTACGAATGCCTTCTTTATATATGGCAGTGCGTTCACCCTTCGGTAAAGGTCTGTCAGTTCCCGGTGTGAGGTATTGAGATTATTGCACACTGATGGCCATATACATGACGGTCTGCCGCATCGCATGCAACGCCCGCTGTCTCGTCCGGCCATTCTGTACATGTTGGCTGATGGCCCGCCCAGATCGGTCAAATAGCCCCTGAAGCCCTCCATCCGGCTGATCTTTTCTATTTCCTTCATGATGGAACCCTCAGAACGGCTGCTGACAAACTTACCCTGGTGGGCCGCTATGGCGCAGAAGCTGCAGCCACCGAAACAACCGCGGTGAATATTCACGGAGAACCTGATCATCTCCCATGCCGGTATGGCTCCCTTCCTGTCATACCTGGGGTGAGGAGCATAGTTGAATGGCAGTTCGTAGATTGCATCAGCCTCTGCCTCAGTAGCAGGGGAGAGTGGCGGATTGACCACCACCATCGTATCGCCGCACTGCTCTGTAAGCCTCACTGGCTTCATGCTGTTGCTGGTCTTTTCAAACAGCACGAAGTTTTCAGCATACGCTTTTCGCGAAGCCATGGCCTCTTTGCAGGGACGGAGCGCCTTGTCGGTAACGCCGGGAAGAGATGGCAGGCTGTTGCCACCCGGCCACAGGTACGCTGACTGAGGCAGATCAGTGATCTCCTTCAGCCTCTCCCCTCCCTTCACTCTCTTGACCAGTGCAGCCACGGCTCTCTCAGCCATCCCGTAAATAAGCATATCAGCGCCGCTGGAGATCAGTATGGATGGCTCAAGCCTGTCCTTCCAGTAATCATAGTGCATCAGGCGCCTCATCGATGCTTCTATCCCGCCAATAACAACAGGGATTGCGGGAAAGAGTCTCTTAAGTATCCGCGTGTAAACAATTGTTGCATTGTCAGGCCTGAAGCCGGCTGTACCGCCCGGGGTGTAGGCATCATCTGACCTTAGTCTTCGTGCAGCGGTGTAATGGTTCACCATTGAATCCATGTTCCCGGCAGTGACTGCAAAGAAGTAACGAGGTTCACCCAGCTTTGTAAAATCTCGCAGATCATCACGCCAGTTAGGCTGCGGAACAACAGCTACCTTCATGATCTCCGCTTCCATGACTCTTGCTATGATGGCTGCCCCGAACGATGGATGGTCAATATAAGCATCACCTGTAAAAAGGATCACATCAGGTCTTTCCCACCCCAGGGCCTTCATTTCCTTTAATGACGCAGGAAGCCATCCGGCGCTTTTTTTTTCACTCTGTTGCACGCTTCCAAGTTACATAATATACATAAATTGCTTTTCAGATTGCGCTAAAAGAATTATCTTCATCATTCAGGTCATGTTTTATGAAAAGTTCGTTCAATGATGCTGCAAAATGATCTTGTCATCAGCTGGACATATTATGAGAATACTGAAGGGAAATTCCTTTAAGGAAACGGCATGCATGCTCCCGGCTGTGTTGATCATTGTCCTGACAACTATGATCCGGGTACCGCTCAATGCCCAGGAGACAACCTCCAGACCTAAGCTGGGCCTGGCCCTCAGTGGCGGCGGAGCCAAGGGATTAGCGCACCTGGGTGTTATCAAGGTCATGGAGGAGGCAGGACTAACACCGGATTATATAAGTGGAGTGAGCATGGGAAGCATCATCGGAGGCATGTATGCAATGGGCTATACTCCTGACAGCATAGCCCGCATGTTCAAGGAATTTGACTGGGGTCCTGCAATGTCTGACAGGATATCAGAGAACAAGATCATCTTCCTTGAGAAGAAGCACTTCCATAACAGCCTTATTGCCCTGCCAATCACCAGAGATGCCATCCATATTCCTTCCGGGCTGATAAGCGGACAGCAAATAGAGAGCGGCCTGAATCACTACTTCTGGCCAGCAGCAGGAATAACAGACTTTTCCAGGCTCCCTATCCCCTTCCTATGCCTGGCAACAGACGTGGTCACAACAAAAAGCGTAATCTTCAGAAGCGGGTACCTTCCTGATGCAATCAGGGCGAGCATAGCCATACCCTCAATATTTTCACCGGTAAGGACAGACACGGCTGTGCTGGTTGACGGCGGGGTGGTGCGCAACTATGCCGTTTCTGAACTGAGGGAGATGGGAGCTGATATTGTCATAGGTTCATATGTCAGCTTTAAGGGTTACACTGAAGAGGATCTGGAATCAGCCTATGGCATTCTTAAACAGATAGGATTTCTGACCAGCCTGGCGGATTATGAGGCGCAGAAGCGCCTGACTGATATTATGATTGAACCGGAACTGACCGGTTATAATACAATGTCATACAACGATGTCGATTCACTTATGGAGGAGGGTTACCGCGAAGCCCTTAAATACAAGGACCAATTCAGACGCCTGGCAGACTCACTCGATTCATTCGGGCCACGCGAAAAGGTGATCCCGTTACCTGAGGTCAGGTATTACCGGTTTGACAGCATCAGGGTCACCGGGAACAATCTCATCAGAGAGGAACAGATAATTGGTGTTCTGGATGTCATTCCCGGTGAGAACGTTGACAGGGAACTGCTGGAGGAGCGGATTGAACTCCTGTATGGAAAAAACTGGTTTGAGAAGGTCAAATACAGAATCGTACCCTCAGGAAACCGGATGATACTTGAAATCGACTGTATTGAACGCCCAAAGGCAATGCTCTACGGATCTGTTCATTATGATCCGTGGCTCAGCGCCGGAGCTTTGGTTAGTATCTCGGCAAGAGACCTGCTCACGTCAGGATCAGTCATCAACCTTGATTCATATATCGGTCAGTACTACCGCTTCAGGCTCAGTGCCATCCAGTTTGTAGACAGGAGCCAGAAATTCGGGGTGGAGGCGGCAATTTTCACCGATAACACAAGGTTACCCCTGGTTGCACTGAAGGCCGAGACAGGCCCAATGCTGAGCCAGAACCTCGTCACCTCCCTGGCACTGCGCAAACGGCTCAGTCTCAATCACCTGATGACACTATCGGCATCCTTCGAGAATAAGCACCTCATACCTGACTTTGTGGCTTCATCGCGGATCAGTAAGATATCATATGATTACCTGAATTTGATGTATACCTACCAGGCCAATACCCTGAATCAAAAATACTTTCCTGACCAGGGAATCACCTATGGTGTCTCTGTCTCATCGTCAAAGCTGTTAAGAGGGGCGGTCAGAGTCTCATCAAGAAGATATACATACGGCCCGGACGACGAAGATTCGCCTTTTTCCTTTGCCCGCACTTTTATGACAAGAGCATGGTTTAACACCTATGCCTCACCATCGGACAAGGTGACTCTTTCAATAGGCGGAGATTTCCTGTTCAGCTCCGGTACAGACTCAATCACAAAGGGCAACGACTTCTGGCTCCTGGGAGGAACGGAACCACTGACTGACCGTTCAATTGCAGCCATCGGCTTTCATCCCAACCAGGTACTGGTAAGAAACACAGGAGGTGTGCGCTTTAGTACTGACATAGAGATTGCCACTGACCTGCACCTGATTCTTGAGGGAAATATATTTGCCCTGACTGAACCTGACAGAGCAGATGGCTTTACACTCATGGGAGGTTTTGGTATTGGCACAGGCTATATGACCGTGGCTGGTCCTCTGAAAGTCGGAGTCATGTACGGATTCTATGACAGACATCTGCTATACAGGAATATCAAGGGATATGTCAGTATGGGGTTCTCATTCTGAACCCGGGATATGGCCTGATTGTTGATTGGTGTCAGAGGGTTCCTTCCCCGGAAAATAGATTATGAATATCAATACTATCATACTGCAGCACAGGAGTATCTGCAACCTGGTGACTCACAGAAAGGTCAGACAGAGCTTTGATATTATCTTGGATATGCTTGACAATGTGTCCGTTGGAGCTCTCAGGGATGAGTTTGGCGAACTGCAGATGACATACAGGAATATCCTCAAATACACTGTTGAAGGAATAGATGACCCGGAAAGACAAAAGATCTACAACAGGTTACTTCAGAACATACTCAGGTTAAATGACAGGATAAAACAGGACATTTTGGCACATCATTCCGGCTGGTACACATATTCTGTCAGAGCACGTGAGCAGATGGAGGAGAGACTCAGGGCAGGGACCATTATCCAGAGTGTGGATGACCTGGTATTCAAATCACGTCTTGATGATCTGCTGGCCTCGGCGGAGATTGAGAAAACCGGGCCTGCAAGTGAAGCTGCAAAGGAAACTGAGAGGCTTTCAGGGATTATCTTCAACCATCTGTGGCTGACAGACTACTATGGCGAAGCTGAAGAGAGCCTCCTGAACCTGCTCATGGAGTCAGACCGGTTTGAATGGCATGATATTGCCTCATTTGTCAGTGCTGTCACCCTCAGCAGCCTGCGGGTGTGGGACACTGCCAAGATAAGACTCCTTGCATCACTCTCCTTTGAGAATACGCCACATGTTGCCGAAAGAGCTTTGACAGGTCTGGTGTTCAGCCTTCACTACTATGATGACCGCCTGAACCTCTATCCGGATGTTATGAAGGTGGTGGGTGATCTTGCAGAAGACAAAACGTTCAGGGAGAGATGCCGCATAGTTGTCTTACAGGCAATAAGGTCACGCTATACCGAGAAACTGACCCGGAGAATGACAGAAGAGATCCTGCCGAAGGTGGTTAAGCTAAAGCCACGTATTGAGGAAAAGCTTGATCTCGACAAGATACTGGGAGACGATCCCGAAGAGGGTCATAATCCTGACTGGTCCGAGATGTTCAGCGGTTCGGAGGAGATGTTCAAAACCATGGAAGAACTTACGAACCTTCAGATGGAGGGGTCAGATGTATACATATCAGCTTTTGCCGGACTGAAGAGA
>JAAZAP010000375.1 GCA_012514255.1 Bacteroidales bacterium
AATCACTGTACAGTAATCAGTATTGAGACTGAGAAGCTTGACACGCATATAGCTCCATCACTCAAATCGGAGCTGGTGCTCATCTCCGGCAAAGGAGAAAAGAATATTATTCTTGATCTGAAGAAGTGTCAGTATTGTGACTCCTCGGGTCTGAGCGCCATACTGGTAGCAAACAGGCTCTGCAAGAATGCAGGAGGAACCTTCGTTCTGTGCGGGCTGAATGAAGCTGTTGAGAGACTCATTACCATCTCTCAGCTTGACACTGTGCTCTCCATAACCGCTGACACCGAAGAGGCAGAGAAAATAATCTCCTGAGGAGAGGCAGAGGTATGGCTTTCAGGCTTACCATACTGGGTACAAGCTCTGCTCTGCCCACCTCAGACCGATATCCTACCGCTCATGTACTCAATGTACATGAGCGGTTGTTTTTGATAGACTGCGGTGAGGGTGCCCAGATGCAGATGCGCCACCATAAGATCCGTTTCGGGAGAATAAACCATATATTCATCAGTCACCTTCACGGTGATCACTTCTTTGGTGTATATCCGTTGCTCTCAACATACAACCTTATGGGCAGGAAGACAGCTCTTCACCTGTATGCGCCGGCACCGGCTGCGGAAATGATTGAAAGGCATCTTGCAGATTTTGACATCCACCTGGGTTATGAGCTTATAGTTCATACCGTTACGGGCCGGTCAATGAAAAGCATTCTTGATGACAAAAAGGTAGAAGTCTTCTCTTTTCCCCTAAGGCACCGGATACCTGCTTATGGATACCTGTTCCGTGAAAAGAGCGCGGAGAGGAACATGATCAGGGAGAAGATAGCTGAATACAGCCTGTCGATTGAAGAGATAGGCAGGGCCCGCAGGGGAGAGGATATAATCAGGGAAGATGGTGAGGTTATTCCCTGTGGTGAGGTCACCCTTGACCCTCGTCAGCCTGTATCATATGCTTTCTGCAGTGACACGGGCTGGTTCAGGAAGCTCTCCTCATATGTCAGTGGAGTAGATCTCCTTTATCATGAAGCAACCTTCGGGGATGATAATGACGCCCTGGCACTGAAGACAGGGCATTCCACTGCCCGTCATGCAGCTATGGTGGCACGTGATGCAGGTGTCAAGCGACTGCTGCTTGGGCATTTCTCAGCCCGGTACAGGTCGACGGCCCCCCTTGAAGAAGAGGCCAGGCAGATATTCCCCGACACCGAGGCAGCTCGTGAGGGAGTGACATACGAAATAATCTGATGACGGCGGAACGGCAGATTAATTATCTTTGCCACTTAAATAACCGCATTAAATAGTTCCCGTGCAGGAGATGATATTGATCCTCGATTTTGGATCGCAGTATACACAGCTGATTGCCAGGCGTGTAAGAGAGTTGAATGTCTACTGTGAGATACATCCATTCAACCATTTCCCTGTTCCTGACAGCAGCGTCAGGGGGGTAATCCTGTCAGGCAGCCCCTGGTCTGTACGTGATGCCAGGGCACCGTTCCCGGACCTCGGGGCCATAAAAGGCCGGATGCCGCTGCTGGGTGTCTGCTACGGGGCACAGTGCCTGACCCATAATTACGGAGGGGAGGTGATGCCATCAAACACGCGTGAGTATGGCAGGGCAAGGCTGGTCAGCATTGATGCGAATGACCCGCTTTTTGATGGTGTGACACCCGGCACGCAGGTATGGATGTCACATGGTGACACAATTGTACGCATACCAGCGGATTATAGAATAACTGGCTCAACCGGCGATGTGGAGGTGGCTGCTTTCAGGGTATCAGGCGAAGAGACATGGGGTATCCAGTTTCACCCTGAAGTATACCACACTGCTGAGGGCACAAGGATGCTGGGCAATTTCGTAAAAGGCATATGCGGGTGCAGGGGCGACTGGACACCGGAGTCGTTTGTTGAGATGACGGTAAGGTCACTCAGGGAACAGCTGGGTGATGACAGGGTGGTACTCGGGCTCTCAGGGGGCGTAGACTCGTCTGTGGCTGCCATACTGCTAGACAAGGCCATAGGCGACAGGCTTACCTCGATCTTCGTTGACAATGGTCTGCTGAGGAAGAATGAGTATGCTGCAGTGCTTGATGCCTACCGCAGGATGGGGTTGAATGTGATGGGTGTGGATGCATCGGCAGAGTTCGTGGGGGCCCTTCGCGGGGTGGATGATCCCGAGACTAAAAGAAAGATTATCGGGCGGGTTTTTATAGAGGTTTTCGACCGCGAGGCACATAAGGTACAGAATGTGAAATGGCTTGCCCAGGGAACAATCTATCCTGATGTTATTGAGTCAGTGTCAGTAAACGGCCCTTCAGCAACGATAAAGTCGCATCACAACGTGGGCGGTCTGCCTGAGCAGATGCACCTGAAAGTAACCGAACCTCTCCGCCTGCTGTTCAAGGATGAGGTCAGGCGCGTGGGCAAAGCCCTTGACATGCCGGAGGAGATACTTGGAAGGCATCCCTTCCCGGGTCCGGGGCTGGCTATCAGGATAGTCGGTGAGGTTACACCTGAGAAGCTGGAGACTCTTAGTGATGCCGATGATATTTTTATCTCCGGTCTCAGGAACAATGGTTTTTATGATAATGTATGGCAGGCAGCCGTGATCCTGCTCCCGGTGCAGTCTGTAGGGGTCATGGGTGATGAGCGGACCTATGAGAACGCGGTTGTGCTCCGGGCAGTTACATCAACTGATGGCATGACGGCAGACTGGAGTCGCCTTCCGTATGAATTTCTGGCTGAGGTGTCAAACAAGATAATCAACAGGGTCAGGGGTGTCAACAGGGTGGTTTATGATATCAGTTCCAAACCACCATCAACGATAGAATGGGAATAGGATAAAGATTAAAGAATAACTGTCAAAGTAGAGAAGGAAAAGGAAATGGCAAAAAGGCTTTTTATATTTTACACGTTAATGGTTGTTGTCGGTTTTGAGGGGCTCAGGGCTCAGGGGCTGACGCAGGAGACCTTCAAGATTGGAAAGACACTTGCACTGCTGGAGGCAATATATGTTGACAGTGTTGACATATCAGCCATCACGGAGCAGATGATCACAGGTACACTCCGTAATCTTGATCCTCACTCAGTCTATATACCCGCCAGGGATGTACAGGAAGAGAATGAGCAGCTTCAGGGAAACTTCGAAGGGATAGGTATACAGTTCAACCTACTCAATGATACTATTATTATTATCTCGCCCATACCTGGCGGTCCTTCTGAGAGGCTTGGCATTCAGGCAGGTGACAGGATAGTCTCCATTGCCGGGGAGAAGGTGACAGGTACAGGCATCACAACAACCGGGGTACAGAAGAGGCTCAGGGGTCCGAAAGGGACCAGGGTGGAGGTGACCATCTTCAGGAAAGGCGAGAAAGATCTGCTTGACTTCACCATCACCCGTGACAACATCCCCGTTAACACTCTTGATGCTGCCTACATGGTTTCAGACAATATCGGGTACATAAAGCTGAGCAGGTTCGCAGAGCAGACTGCACGTGAGTTTTCAGAGGCTGTTGAGAGATTGCGTGACAGCAGGATGGAGCACCTGGTTATTGACCTGAGGGGCAACTCAGGTGGATATATGGTGCCTGCCGTCCAGATAGCCGATGAGCTCCTGTCAGGGGATGAGCTGATAGTGTACCTGGAGGGGCTGCATACATCACGCCAGGAATACAAGTCGGCTCCCTCCGGTGCCCTGACCAGGGCGCGTGTTGTCGTTCTGATTGATGAGGGTTCGGCATCTGCCAGCGAGATACTGGCCGGAGCGGTACAGGACTGGGACAGAGGGGTTGTGATCGGTCGCAGAAGCTTTGGCAAGGGTTTGGTGCAGAACGGCTTCGGACTCCCTGACGGTTCAGAGATAAGACTTACTATAGCCCGTTACTATACACCATCAGGCCGCTCCATACAGACACCCTATAATGAGGGATTTGACAAATACTTCCAGACATATTACATGAGGTATTTCAACGGGGAACTGATCCATCCTGACAGTATTAACCTGCCTGATTCACTCAGAGCATTCACTGTCAGGAACAAGAGGCAGGTTTATGGAGGAGGAGGGATTACACCTGATCTCTTTATCCCTATTGATACAACATATTATTCGGATTACTACCGTGACCTGATCAGGACCTCCACACTCACGAATTTCATGCTGGCCTATACTGATCTGAACCGTAAGCAGTTCTTGCGCAGGTACAGGAGTTTTGAGGATTTCAACAGCGGGTTTGAGATAGACAATGGCACCATTGAGGAGCTCAGGGAAGCGGGTGAAAAGAACGGTGTGAGGTTTGACCAGACCCAGTTTGATGTCTCGGCATCTGAGATAAAGAGGGTGATGAAGGCGCTGGTAGCCCGTGACCTGTGGGATGTGAATGAGTACTTCATGGTTGTTAATCAGGATGATTATGCTATTCTCCGGGCTCTTGAGGTGCTGAATGACCCGGAGCTTTATGACAGGCTTCTCGGGTATGGGAAGGAGGCAGGATGAAGTTTCTTGCGAAGACCCATTACGGCCTTGAGCAGGTTCTGGCGGAGGAGCTGAAAGCGATGGGTGCCACAGGGGTTATGCCTTTGAACAGGGCTGTGGCATTTGAAGGCACGAAGCTTATACTATATACAGTTAACTACCGGAGCCGTCTTGCACTCTCAGTGCTCATGCCTGTAGCCTCATTCGGTATTTCCGGGAAGAAGGATCTCTATGAGGGTACGGCAGCGGTGGAGTGGGACCGGTACCTTGATCCCGACCGTACATTTGCAGTGACAGCTGTGGTAAATTCACCACATTTTGATCATTCGGGTTATCCGGCGCTGGTGGTCAAAGATGCCATTGCAGATTTCTTTCGCAGGCTCCAGATTGCGAGGCCATCTGTGGATACGCGTGATCCCGCTCTTCTTGTCAATGTACATATCAGTAATGAAAGGGTAACCATCTCACTTGATTCAACCGTGGTGCCGCTTTACAGGAGGGGATACCGTCAGGGCGGGGGGGAGGCTCCGCTGAGCGAGGTCCTGGCAGCAGGCATGATAGCCCTCACGGGATGGAGAGCAGACACACCGCTCAGTGACGGCATGTGTGGTTCTGGAACCATCGTCGCCGAGGCCGGTCTTATGGCACGCAACATTGCTCCCGGCAGGTTCAGGAAGAGCTTTGGATTCATGCGATGGAAGGATTATGATTCGGCTCTCTTCCGGTCTGTCAGGTTCGATGCTGAAAAGCGTGAGAGAAAGTCGCCTGTCAGGATATACGGCAGTGACCTGTCTGCGGAAGCCTGTGCCATCGCTCTGCGTAACATAAAGGCTGCAGGGCTTGAGGATACGGTGGAGATTACAGAGAATGATTTTTTTGCTTCACCGCCACCGGCTGAAACGGGTACACTGATAATCAATCCGCCGTACGGTCATCGACTGGGTACACCTGACATGGCAGAATTCTATGGTCGCATTGGCACAACGCTCAAGCACCGTTATTCCGGTTACAGTGCGTGGATTCTTTCGGGTGATGCTACCGCAATGAAGCAGGTTGCACTCAAGCCCTTCAGCAGATACAAGCTGCTCAACGGAGACATTGAGTGCCGTTTTCAGGGTTATGAGCTCTATGGTGGCAGCAGGAAGAACAAGTGATCAGTCATCCTCTGAGATCATTTTTCTGCAACCGGAATGCAACCAGACGCCACAAAAGATTGTCATATCTGAAATAAAGAGACGGGTATGTTGGCTTTTTACAACAATAATCTATTTTTGTTACTCGTTCTAGCATATGATACTTTCACAGAGGCCCGATGAGCTTTGACCTTGAAAATCTTGTGAGCGACCTGGACATCAGGGGTGCC
>JAAZAP010000376.1 GCA_012514255.1 Bacteroidales bacterium
CTCCGGCAGAAGCATCTATGAAACAGGCCAGCTGAGGCTGATGATTGATATCCTTCCGGATACACGGACTGTGGGTACCATTGACCTGTTCGAGTTTGACCACTTCCATAAGAGAGCCGGAGTGGGTATCCTTGTTGCCGATCCTGCCGACAGGAAGAAAGGCTACGGCTCGGCTGCCCTGAAATGTCTTGTCAGCTATGCCTTTAATACCCTTGGCCTTCACCAGCTATGGTGCAATATCCTGGAAACCAATACGGAAAGCATGCACCTGTTCACCCGCCACGGCTTCAGCCTCTGTGCCACCAAAAAGGAATGGGCACGTACCGGCTGCTCCTGGGAGACCGAATATACCCTTCAACTTATCAACCCTGTAAAATAAATACTGCCCAGGGGGTTGGGCAGTATTATTTTCTCGCCGGCTTTAGAAAGAAGTACCATTGTTAGCCGGAGAGAGGAAACGGGGAATCTAAAAAACACTAATCCTTAAACTCCTCTGTTGTTCCGCTTGCATGGCAAAACTAATGAGATCATTTTTTACCGGCAATACCTATTTTTAGGTATTTTTCAAATGATCCCGTTATTTGAAGCATAAATCAGCATGTCAACCAGGTTCCTCGTACCTGTCTTCCGCATGATATTCCTGCGATGTGTGTTGACCGTGAACTTGCTGATATTGAGCTCATACGCAATTCTGCTGCTGGTGAATCCCTGTGAGATGTAGTAGATGATCTCCTGCTCCCTCCTGGAGATAGAAAGATCACTGTCTGACAGGTCAGGCAGATCTTTCAGCGGCCTTCCGCCAAGGAGAGCAAAAGTCACCCTGGTCCCGCAGCGGATATGCGAGATATCCCTTATCACTCCCATGTCATATATACCCCCGACGGGGTCAGTGTGACGCGAGATTGTCAGTGATATCCTTGTAAACCTGCCGTTCCTTTTGGCTGCCCTGTATGCCAGGTAGAGCACTATCGGACAGTTTGAGTTGCCCGATATGTACGACATCTCACTGCTAAGTACTTTTTTTGATATTTCGAAGACTGCCCGGCGGTCGTCAGGATGAATCATCTCAAAAAGTGTCCTGAAGTTGAACCCCTCCGGCTCATATCCCAGTACATTGACTGAATTGGGACTGACAAAGAGCATATTCAGGCTTGAGTAGTCACCGAGGAAAAAGAACTGGTTGGCATAGTCAAGCAGATCCAGAACCTGGCTCTCTACATTGATTGTGCCAGTGAAGGGTTTCCTGGTTGATTCGTGAAAAGTCTCAGTAAAAAGACTTTCCATTGTCTCCGGGCCGGGATTTTTCTCAGCACCTTTCTGCATATTTGTCATAGGGTTGTTTTTATTATTGTGTATACCGGGGGTTGTGGCCTGTTATTTGTCGCGTTCGCGGGTATCGCGGTACTCACCCCTGAAATAGTTGACCTGCATCAGGTCATAACGCTCCTTCAGCACATCCAGTCTGGCCAAAAACTCCTCGAAATCCTTTTTCATGTATGGTGTCCATGCGGTCTCGGCAATGGCGAATGCCCTCGGAAAAGCCATATACTCCAGGTGAGACATGGTGGATATGTACTCTGTCCATAAATTGCCCTGCAGCCCGAGAATATGCTTCTGCTCATCTTCATTCAGCTCTTCCGGCAGGGGTTCAAATGAATAGACGCGTTCCAGGGGCACGTATCCTCCTATTGCCAGGGGTTCACCTGCAGGATCGCCCTGGTAATAATCGAGATAGGCATGTGTGGTGGGAGTCATAATGGCATCATGGCCCATCCTGGCTGCCTCAATACCGCCCCTGATGCCGCGCCATGACATCACGGTGGCATCCGGTGCCAGCCCCCCTTCAAGTATCTCATCCCACCCGATTATCTTCCTTCCATGTGAATTGAGATATTTCTCAATACGGGTAATGAACCAGCTCTGAAGCTCATGCTCATCACTGAGCCCCTCTTCCCTTATCCGCCGCTGGCATGCTGAACAGCTCTCCCATCTTGTTTTCGGGCATTCATCACCTCCTATATGTATATACTCTGACGGGAAGATCTCCATTACCTCATTATGCACTCCTTCCAGGAATGCAAATACTGTATCCTGTCCTGCACAGAAGACGTCCTCCATCACTCCCCAGCGCGTCTGCACCTCTATTTCTTTGCCCGTACATGAGAGCCACGGATATGATGCCAGTGCAGCTACGGCATGGCCGGGCATCTCAATCTCCGGTATGACCGTTATGAACCTTTCAGCAGCATACCTGACTATCTCCCTCGCCTCCTCCTGAGTATAGTAACCACCATGGGGCTTGCCGTCATAGGTGAAGGGTGGTCGGCCACCGTGTCCCGTCAGTGACTCCTTCCTCTGTGATCCCGTTGCAGTGAGCTCAGGGTATTTCTTTATCTCTATCCTCCAGCCCTGATCATCAGTCAGATGCCAGTGAAAGGTGTTGAACTTGTGCAGTGCCATTATATCAAGGTACCTTTTCACCTCATCCACGGTAAAAAAGTGGCGGCACACGTCCAGGTGCATGCCGCGGTAACTGAACCGTGGTTCATCAGTGATATAACAGGCCGGCACCTCAGGGAGTATCTCCCCGGCAAGTCCTCCCTCAACCTCAACCTGCGGAGGCATAAGCTGCCGGAGCGTCTGCACTCCCCGAAAGAGACCCTCAGGCGATGGCGATCTCAGCTCTACTCTTTTTCCTGTGGCCATGAGAATATAGCCCTCCTTGCTGATGGTCAGGGTGGAGTCAACCGACATGACTATCCTGTTCCTGCCTCTGCCGGAACCTTCCTCAACAGGCAACGGCACTGCAGCGCTTCTCCTGATCATCCGGGTCAGGAAAGCTGTTACTGTCGCCGTGCTCTCATCTGATGGCATGACGGTCAGCTTCGTCTTTTCGTCAATGATGAAGCTGCCACTGCCCATAACTATTTCCACCGGTTTGGGAATCACCGAATATCTCTCAGGCGGATTCATCTCCTTCTTGCCGCAGCCGGCCAAAACCGCCAGCAGGGCCATCACTGACAATGGTACTTTCTTCATGCTTGTCTGTTTAAATTTTACATAATTAATCCCTGCCTGTCTTCTTCTCTCTTTTCTTCGCCGCCAGCATACCACAGGCTGCAGCTATGTCCTCACCCCTTGATCTCCTTATCGAAGCGCTGATTCCTGAGATAACCAGTTCATGGTTGAAACGGGCCATCACAGAATCATCTGAACACATTGCATCATCGCCCTCCAAAGGGTGATAGGGCAGCAGGTTGACACGTATCCCGGTTCCTGTCAGCAATCTCTTCATTTCTTCCAGGTGCCTGTCGGAATCATTTTTACCCCTTATCATCACATAGGCAACAGTAAATCTTCGTTTACGCCGGTTATCATAGTTCCTGAGCAGATCCAGCGTCTCAGCAAACGGCCAGCGTGCTTCTGCGGGAATAACCCGGCTCCGTTCCCCGGGAAAGGGTGAATGTAAGCTCAGTGTTATATTGCACTCTGTCTCTGTCAGCAGTCTCATAACTGATGGTGTCACCCCCACCGTTGATACAGTCACCCTGCTTCTTCCTGCAGCCAGGCCCCACCCGGCAGTGAATATGCGGCAAGCTTTTATTACCTCGTCAATATTGTCTCCCGGCTCACCCATGCCCATCATCACTATGTGGGTCACCTCATGTGGCAGGCTGATCACCTGGTTGACTATCTCCCCTGCAGTAAGATTTCCGCCCCATCCGTTCCTCCCTGTGGCACAGAAATGGCAGCCCATGCGGCAGCCCGACTGCACCGAAACGCAGACTGTACTGCGGTTGCCGTCAGGCAACCATACAGTCTCATGCGCAAGGCCTCTGCGGGTGGTAAAGAGATACTTGACTGAACCATCAACAGATGATTCCGATGCCATCGGCGAACTCAATCCGGTTTCAAGTTGTTCTGACAGTATGGTGAGTACCCTTTTGGGTATGTCATTGACCTGCGCAAATGATCTTATGCCTCTACGGTAAATCCAATAGAGTAGTCTGCGGGAATAACGCTTATCAATCCCAAGGCTGGCCAGTAGGGCCTCAATATCTGACAGCTCCATACCGGCAGCAGTTTTCCGCTCCATACGCTCCTCCACCGGTATAAATATATTAAATTACTGCCGTAAAGCATTTTTTTACATCTTTGATATTACAATAACTTTCAGGCACGGCACGGTTATAGAAGGTAAGATGGGATCAACAGCAGGAAAAAGAAGGTTTGGGATGGCTCCTGTCTATTTTACTGCAGTATCAACCATACTGGGAGCCATTCTCTTTCTGCGCTTCGGGTTTGCCGTGGGCACACTCGGTTTCTGGGGAACGTTGGTGCTCATCCTCCTGGGTCATGCCGTTACCATCCCCACCGCACTGGCAATAGCCGAGCTGGCAACAAACAAAAGAGTTGAAGGCGGTGGTGAGTATTTTATTATCTCACGATCATTCGGGCTCAATATTGGTGCTACCATAGGCATAGCCCTCTTCCTGTCCCAGGCCATAAGCGTTGCTTTCTATATCATAGCCTTTACTGAATCATTCGAGTTCTTCTTTAACTTCGTTGCACAGCGCTTTTCAATAGAGCTTCCCAGGCAGGTGATCAGCCTGCCCGTGATTCTGGTGCTTGGCGTTATGATTCTGCGCAAGGGCGCAAATACAGGCGTGTTGCTGCTCTATGTCGTTAATGCAATCCTTTTCCTGACCCTGATCCTCTTCTTCATGGGCAAGCCTGCTGAAGGGAGCCTGGCTCCCGGTGAGCTGCCGTTGCGTGACATACGCCATATGGGCGACCTGTTCATGGTTTTTGCCATCTGTTTTCCCGCATTCACGGGCATGACAGCCGGAGTAGGCCTCTCGGGCGACCTCCGCAATCCTGGCAGGGCAATCCCTCTCGGGACTATTCTGGCCACAGCCACTGGCTTCATTGTTTATCTTTTTGTCATCTATAAGCTTGCCATCTCTGCATCCCCGGAAGAGATGCTTGAGAATCAGCTGATAATGGGCAAGATCGCTATCGGTGGAGCAGTAATAGTCCCCATAGGGCTCGCAGCATCAACCCTCTCCTCCACACTGGGCTCCGTGCTGGTAGCGCCACGCACACTGCAGGCGCTTGCAACGGATACCTGCTTCCCCTCAATGAGGCTGAACAGGTGGCTGGCCTCTGCCAGGAGCAACGACGGCGAGCCGGTAAATGCCACCCTCGTCACCCTGATCATCGCCATCGTCTTCGTCACCCTTGGTAACGTTAATGCTGTGGCTGAGATAATTACTATGTTTTTCCTTGTCACATACGGATCACTCTGCCTCATCTCGTTCCTTAACCACTTTGGCTCATCACCATCATACAGACCATCATTCAAATCAAGATGGTACCTGTCGCTCATAGGATTTATAGTGGCTGTCATTGTGATGTTCAGGATAAACACACTGTATGCCCTGACGGCCACTATCCTGATCGTCCTGATATACCTCTTCATCAACCACTATCACAAAAACAGGACGGGCCTCGAGTCGCTCTTTGCCAACGCCATGTTCCAGATTAACCGCAACCTCCAGGTCTACCTTCAGAAGACAGAAAGCAGAAGAAAGGAAAAGGAATGGAGACCGGGAGTTATCTGCATCTCAAAAGACTCCTTCAAGAGAGAGAGGGCTTTCAAACTTCTCAACTGGCTCTCCTACAGCTACGGATTTGGCACCTACCTGCACCGCATTGACGGTTACTACTCAAAGGCCACAAGTAAACAGGCGGCGGAGGAGCTGACAAAACTGATAGAGCTGTATGATACCTCTCACAACCACGTATACGTTGACACCATCATTTCACCATCATACACCTCGGCTATCGTCCAGGCAATCCAGGTACCGGGTATCTCAGGGATGGAGAATAATATGGTTGTCTTTGAGTACGATAAGGACAACCCTGAAAACCTGGGCGAGATTATTGACAACATACGGCTGATCAAGGCGGGCGATTTTGACATCTGCCTCCTGGCCTCTGCCGGGAAGGAGATGAACTATACCAAGGGCATCCATGTGTGGATCGACTTCAATGAGCCGGAGAACGCCAGCCTGCAGATCTTGCTGAGCTTCATCATCTCAGGGCATCCGGACTGGAAGAAATCGCACCTGCAGGTATTCAGTATGTGCAAGACCGGGCAGTACGAGGATGCCCGCAATGAGCTTGCTGAGTTGATGAGATCAGGGCGCCTTCCCATTACTGACAAGAATGTGGAGATCATTGAGGTAACCCATGGCAGCTCAGTCAAGAGTCTCATAAATGAAAAATCCTCCTCTGCCGCACTGGTGATGACCGGATTCAGACCGGATACCCTCAAACACAATGGGGAGACTATCCTCAGCGGTTATGACGAGGTGGGAACAATCCTCTTCGTCAACTCCCAGCACCAGAAAGAGATTATTTAGAGAGAATGCCTTTCTGGCATCATCCGGGGGCAAGCCCGGGCAAAAAAATAAGGCTGCCCTCCTGGCGGTCAGGGAAAGCAGCCTCTGATCAGGTTGTTGCTGTCAGCTGATCAGTTCAGACCTCTGTTCCTCAGCAGCGGCTCTTTCTCCGGCTCGCGACCGCGGAAATTAAGGTACATCTGCTCCGCATCCATAATGCCCATCTTTTCCAGCACATTCTTCCTGAATGATGTTGCTGTAGCCTGGTCAAAAATGCCGTTCTCCCTGAATGCCTCAAAGGCATCATTATCAAGCACTGCTGCCCATGTATAAACATAATAGCCTGCATCATAGCCGTCTATGATGTGGAGGAAGTAGGTGCTGCGGTATCTTGGCTCAATCTCGGGGATCATGCCTATCTTCTTCATGGTCTCCTTCTCAAACTGCTGCGGATCAACCGTTGCAGGCGCCTCCAGGGAATAGTAAGCCATGTCAAGCAGCGAAGCGGCCATTATTTCAACGTTGTCAAACCCGGCATTGAAATAGCTGCTGTTCCTTATCTTCTCAACCAGCTCCTGCGGGATCACCTCTCCTGTCTCATAATGTTTCGCATACATGGCCAGCACCTCGGGCCGGGTAGCCCAGTGTTCCATTATCTGCGACGGCAGTTCAACAATATCCCATGCCACTGTTGTCGATGAGTAGGTGTTCTCCGAGAAGAGTGCCTGCAGTCCGTGGCCGAACTCATGGAAGAGGGTAAGCACATCATCCATGCTCAGCAGTGCCGGTTTGTCTCCTGCCGGCGGGGTAAAGTTACCCACGATGGTGACAACGGGGGTTATCTCCTTTCCGTCAATCACCTGGTGGTCACGGTATGTGCCGCACCATGCTCCCTGTCTCTTGCTCTCACGGGGATAGAAATCCATGTAGAGCACTCCTACATGGCTTCCATCGGCTTCCTTCACCTCAAAAGCCTGCGCATCCGGATGAGGCAATGGTATCCTGTCTATCCTGGTGAAGGTAATGCCATAGAGTTTGTTAGCCACAGCAAAAGCACCGTCACGGACGTTGTCAAGGGTAAAATAAGGTCTCAGCTCACTCTCATCAAGATCATACTTGCTCTTGCGAAGCTTCTCGGCATAATACCACCAGTCGTGCGGTTCCAGCCGGAAATCGCCGCCTTCGGCCTTAATGATCTCCTGCATCTCATCACGTTCACGCTTTGCAACAACAAGTGATCTCTCAAGGAGGTCATTTAGCAGGTTGAGCACATTATCGGCCTTCTTCGCCATGCGGGTCTCAAGCACTATGTCTGCGTGAGTATTGTAACCCAGTAGTTTAGCCCTCTCGGCCCTGAGCCTGACAATGTCGGCAAGTATCGCGTTGTTGTCATATTCGTCGCCGTTGTTACCGCGATTCAGGTAAGCATCATACAGAATTTTTCTCAGATCACGGTTCTCCGCATACTGCAAAAACGGCAACATGCTTGGCTTCTGCGTAGTGAACAGCCACCTGCCTTCCATACCTTCATCTGCTGCCATCTCTGCCGCAGTGGCCACGACACTCTCGGGCAATCCTTTCAGATCAGTCTCATTGTCAATGACAAGCTTGAACTTGTTGGTCTCAGCCAGCACATTCTGACTGAACTTTACCGTAAGAACAGAAAGCTCCTGGTTGATCTTCTTCAGCGTCTCCTGATCTTCACCAACGAGTAGTGCCCCGTTGCGCAAAAAAGACTTGTACAGGTTCTCAAGCATAAAGAGCTCTTCCTCTGTTAATTGCTCGGAGTCCCTGTTCTCCCATACGCTCTTTATCCTGGCGAAGAGATCGGTATTGAGTAACAGCTCGTCACTGAAGGCCGACATCTTCGGAGCGATCTCCATCTGGAGCTGCTCCATGGTCTCATTGGTATTGGCGCTTGTCTGCGAATAAAAAACATAGGCCACCCTGGAAAGAAGCTCGTCAACCCGGTCAAGCTTTGCGACGGTGTTGGCGAACGTAGGAGCATCAGCATTGCTTGTAATCTCGGCAACCTGGGCACTGGCCAGTGTAATGCCTGAGTCTATTGCAGGCATATAGTGTTCAGTGCTTATCTCTTCAAAGGGAGGAACACCAAACGGCGTTTCCCATTCTGCAAAGAAGGGATTTGCAGGTTCCTTCTTCTGTGTGTTGCATGACATGGTTGCAACAACAGCAGCTATCATGATTATAAATACTTTTTTCACGCTTTGGATTATTGATTGTTATTGTTTTTCAAAGGTCCAAATATAACTTTTTTATGATACTCCGTAAATGACAATAGGGGTGGCGGACAGGTTATCTCAGTTATTGTCCTGATATAGTATCCAGATCATTTTTGTTGATAACTTGTTAAAGTTTGAAACATTTTTGCCTCTCAGGGAGTATAAAGTGCAGTTGCATCTCTTAAATTTGATGCAATCATTTACGAACCTCGCAGATTGAATGACTAACAGCCTATGAAAAAACATTTACCCGGAATTATTTTAACGTCAATTATTTGCTGCCTGTTGCTCACCTCCCCGGGCAGTCTCTCCGGGCAGCAAGGTTCCGACAGGCCATGGCACGGAAACATATCCGTTGCTGATTCACTGGCACAAAGTCTTGCAGAAAAAATAAAAATTTATCCCGTCCCCGCCACCAGTGAGCTTACCATTGAAAATGTTGAGAACGTTACCACAATTGAGATATTTGATGTTACGGGTAACAAATGCCTTCACCAGGTATGTGATGATCAGGTACAGCTAACTATTGAGGTGTCAGAGTTGAAGAAAGGGATCCATTTTATAAGGTTCAAGTCACCTCAGGCCACCATAATGAAACGCTTCATAAAAGAGTAACCGGCACGTTCTTTTTTTATACACCAACCGCCCTGGATTTTTCCGGGCGGTTCTTTTTTTATACTGCACAAACTGCCCCGGATGTTCTGCAGGGTTTTTACAATGTGTCTCGACGAGAATCATCTCATTCTTCCCTGTTTTTCCTTTGAATCCTGTGATAATCCTTCAGAATCTTCCCAAAGTGCTTTTCCTTTCTTCTCTTCTCTGCGACCGTGGTGGCAAACCTCTCCTGCTCCTTAAGCATCTTGAGATAATTTTCATATGAGTTCCTGTCGATGTCACCTTTGTCGACAGCTTCCAATACCGCACAACCTGCCTCGCTGATATGCCGGCAGTCGGGATACCTGCACTCCGCAGCCACATCGGCAATTTCACGGAATGTGGCGCTCAGCCCGGTGGAATCATCTGTCAGGCCCAGTTCCTTCATCCCCGGGGTGTCAATGATGATACTGCCGTTTTCAAGCACAAACAGTTCCCGGTGCTCCGTCACATGCCTCCCCTTGTTCGTGCTGCTGCTTATTGCACCGGTCTTCAGGGCCTCCCTTTGCAGAAGCGTGTTGATGAGAGTCGACTTGCCAACTCCCGATGATCCGATCACGCAGTATGTCTTGCCTCTTTCCATCAGGCTGATCACTCTGTCAACACCCTCCCTGGTTACATTGCTTAAAAGGACGACCTTCATATGCCTGTCACGTTTTGCGAGAGCTCTTACGGCTTCATCTGTAACCTCCCGGCTTACCAGGTCGATCTTGCTCAGCACCAGTAACGGTTCAATGCCGGCTGAATGGCAAATGGTCAGGTATCGCTCCAGCCTGTTGATATTGAAGTTATTGCTGATTGCCTGAACTATGAAGGCATAATCAATATTTGCAGAGATTATCTGAATCTCCCCGGGTTTACCCACCGCCTGGCGGGTCAGGAGCGATTTCCGGGGCAAAACCTGGTTAATGATGGCCTTTTCGCTGTCAAACGGCGTAATGGTTACCCAGTCGCCCACCGCAGGAAAATCCTTTCGTGAAGCAGCCGAGTACCTCATGTTGCCTGTAATCTCAGCCTCATACTCATTTTCTCCGTCAGAGACCGCGTACCGTTCACGGTGCTCACGAATCACCCTGCCAACCTGTGAAAGCTGAAGATTATTTGTCTCTATACAGGTAATTAGCTCTTCGGAGATACCGAGCCTGGAGAGACTCTCATTGCATTGGTTATCAACGCCTTCTGTCATACTCACTTATTCAGGGTCAATTATCTGTCAGGAATAAGCATCCTGTTATGACGTTTCCGGTTATTATACGATATTTCCTTTAGCCATCTAAATTAAGAAAAAGCCGCTTTTGATGCGGCTCTTTAAATGTTTACCTGAAACCAACCAAAGGAGATTTTTAACATCTCTCTGTAATAAAGACGGGGAAGAGATCAAAAAGTTTACAATTCCCCGAAAAAAAATTTCAACAGTATTGGTTCTGATCGCTTAAGCGCCTGTTAATCTGCGCTGAAAGCATTCAGGGCTTCCGTTTCTGTATCCTTTCATGGAAATCGTTAAGCATGGGCAAGGCGGCGGAGCCGTACCACTGGTACATTTCTGTATCAAAGATCCCGTTTGTCACTGTTGGATCTCCTTTTACAAGTTCTTTCGCCTCGTCTACTGTTCTTACATCAAACAGGAAGAGTC
>JAAZAP010000377.1 GCA_012514255.1 Bacteroidales bacterium
CTTTGTTTCCACTACCCGTATGAATATCTCATTCATTGATGGCAGGGCCGGATTGAAAGAGATGACCTTCCCGGCCGAGGTCATAGCTCTTATGATCTCATTGTTGTCAGATTGTTCTGAAGCTTTTATGCGCACCTTGCTTTTACCATCTTCAAATGCCGAACTCATTATGGTAAAATGCCCGTTGGGTGCTGGATTCACCTCTCCGGAGAAGACCACATCATACTCATTTGCTGCCCAGTCATGACGGATCTTTCCGACACTTCCTTCCAGTATGGTGTGGGCTTTGTTTATCAGCGTGATATGATCACACAACTCCTCTACCGAGCTCATGTTATGGGTAGAAAATATGATGGTTGCACCGCGTTCGCGAAGGAAAAGGATCTCGTCCTTGATCTGTTTGACGTTGATAGGGTCAAACCCGGTAAAGGGTTCATCGAAGATGAGCAGACGGGGTTCATGCAGCACCGTTGTCACGAACTGTACCTTTTGCTGCATCCCCTTGGATAGCTCTTCAACCTTCTTGTCCCACCAGTCAATTATCTGAAGTTTCTTAAACCAGTACCTGAGGCGGCGCATAGCCTCAGCATGATTCAGTCCCTTGAGCTGTGCGAGATAGAGGGCCTGTTCGCCTACCTTCATCTTCTTGTACAGCCCGCGCTCTTCCGGCAGATAGCCTATGTTGTTCACATCTTCCGGTCTGATGGGTCTTCCATTCAAAAAGACCGACCCGCTGTCAGGCGCTGTTATCTGGTTGATGATCCGGATCAGGGTTGTCTTCCCTGCTCCGTTCGGTCCGAGCAGACCGTAAATGCTCTGTTCAGGCACGCTGATGCTGACCCCCTCAAGAGCAGTCTGGGCAGCAAAGCGTTTAGTAACGTCTCTGGCTTCAAATAGAATCATTGTCTTTCCACAATTAAAACTGTTAGTCCGGGGATTTCAAAGATATAAAAAAAGGCCGATACGCTGTACATGCAGCTCACCGGCCTTATTTAATGCGGTTTTCAGCTTTTCATGAGAAGTAGTTCTTCACCCTGTCAAAGAAGCCGGTGTCACCTTCGTCAGGTCTGGGGGTAAAGGTGTCTGAGTTCCTGAACTGTTCCACCACCTTCTGTTCCTCCCGTGTCAGGTTTTTGGGTATCCAGACGTTGACATTGACAAGGAGGTCTCCCTTACCATAGCCATTGACATCAGGCAGACCCTTTCCCCTGAGGCGCAGAATCTTTCCGGCCTGTGTCCCCGGATCTATCTTTATGCGCACTTTCCCGTCTATTGTCGGCACCTCCGCGTTAGCTCCCAGGATGGCATCGGGGATGCTGATGAAAAGGTTGTAAATGAGGTCATTGCCTTCACGTATCAGATGGTCATGCGGTTCTTCATCAATGACAACTATCAGGTCGCCGTTGATGCCTCCGCGGCGTGCCGCATTGCCTTTGCCCGTGACAGAGAGCTGCATTCCCGGCGACAGTCCTGCGGGGATATTGAGAGGAATCACCTCTTCTGCCTTGACAATGCCTTCACCGTAGCATACCGGACACTTTTTGGTAATGACCTTGCCTTCACCGCCGCAGACGTTGCACGGTGAGGTGGTCTGCATCTGCCCCAGGATGGTGTTCATCACCCTGGTAGTATGGCCTGTGCCCTTACAGGCACTGCAGGTGGTCACATCGCTGTCTGAGGCTGCGCCGCTGCCGTGACAGGCGCTGCAGGTGACATACTTGCTTACCTTGACCTTTTTCTCAGCCCCGTGGGCGAACTCTTCAAGAGTGAGTTTTACCTTCAGTCTCAGGTTGGTACCCTTGTTCACGCTCCGTGACCTGCTGCCGCCACGACGTGAGCCGAAAGCCCCTCCGAAGGCGTCACCAAAGATGTCGCCGAAGGATGAGAATATATCTTCCATGGTCATGCCGCCGCCAAAGCCGCTGCCAAAGCCGCCGCCATTCATGCCTGCATGGCCGAACTGGTCATACCTGGCCCTCTTGTCATCATTGCTGAGAACCTCGTAAGCCTCGGCTGCCTCCTTGAACTTCTCCTCAGCATCCTTGTCACCGGGATTCTTGTCGGGATGGTACTTCAGCGCCTGCCTGCGGTAGGCCTTTTTGATCTCATCCTTTGACGCGCCCTTGCTCAGGCCAAGTACTTCGTAATAATCTCTTTTCGACATCTGTCAGTTCAAAACCATTCAGTTATTCACCCACTACCACCTTGGGGAAACGGATCACCCTGTCATTCAGCGTATAGCCTTTCTGGGTAACGTCAACAATCCTTCCCTTCATCTTCTTGTCATCCACCTGAACGGTGGTGACAGCCTCATGCAGATCACCGTTGAACTCCTCATTCAGCACTTCTATCTCCCTGACGCCGTTCTGCTTCAGGAAATCAATGATCTTGCTGTAGATGAGTTCCAGACCCGCCTTCACCGCGTTACAGTCATCCGAGGTTCTCATTGAAATCATTGCCCTGTCAATGTCATCGATAATGGGAAGCAATTTTTTAATAACCGATTCGCCTCCTGCCACCGAGAGTTCAATCTTCTCACGGAGCGTCCTCTTCCTGTAATTGTCAAATTCAGCAGAAAGACGAAGATACCTGTCCTGCATTTCTGTCAGTTTCCCCAGCAGTTCTTCCTCTGCCTTACTGGTAACAACCGCTTCAGGTTCGCCCTCAGAGGCAGGCTGCCCTGAAGCGTCACTCTCCGTATTTGTCTGATTATCTGCTATTTCCTTTTCGGGCATGGTTTCATCATGCCTCTCTTCGTGACTCTTCTTTTTTACCATGATAAAATACTTTACTATGGGCCTTTAGCAAAATGCCGGCCACAATTGCAAAACTGACAAAGTGACAATTCAGAGGGTAAAGGCTACTGCTTCTATCTCAACCAGGCAGCCGCGATGAAGACCTGCCACGGTAATGATTGACCTGGCTGGTTGCACAGGCCCGAAAAAGTCGGCATATACCCTGTTGACCTCCTCCCAGTATTTTACATCGGTGGTGTAGATGGTTGTGCGGGCAATGGTGGTTATATCGCCTCCTGCGGCTTTCACAATGCTCAATACATTCTTCAGCGCCTGCAGGGTTTGTTCGCTTATGTCACCTGTATGCCTGTTGCCTGTCAGTGGCACAACAGGCAGCTGGCCCGAGACGAAGATCACATCGTTGGCCACAACAGCCTGTGAGTAGTGCCCTCCTGGCAGGGGTGCGTCATAAGTTGTGATATTATTGATACTCATGGCCTTGCGATTAAAATGCTTCAGTAATTGCTCTTATGCTTTTTCTTCTTCTGCTTACTCTGGTACTTATCCTGTGGCCTGCCCTGATGTCTGCCCTGAGTTTTGCTCTTCTGCTGAGGCATCAGCTCCCTGATATCGGGGATCTTATAGTCTTCAGGTACAGTAAGCCTGTGCCCGGAGATCTCTTCCAGGTCCCTGATAATGATCTCATCTGCCACCTGTCCCTTGTTCCATGTCAGGTAATCCTTCTTCATCTGGTTGACGATAAGTGTTGTCAGGTAAGTCTTGTCCTCTCCATCATCCATCACGGCTGCTGCTTCAATCATAGCCGGCACTATCCGCCCGTAGTGAGCATACTTTATATCGCCGTTATGGTAAGGAACACTGTTTGGCTTCTCATCGAGCTTCCTTCGGTCAGGTGCAGGATAAGGGGAATCGACATCCAGATCAAAATCGGCAATTATCATCAGGTGATCCCACAGCTTGTGTTTGAAATCCGTCACCTCCTTCAGGTTGGGATTCAGATTGCCCATGATTTGAATGACTGTTTTGGCAGCCCGGCTTCGCTCTTCGGGATCTCTGATTGTCTTAATATGTTCTATCATCTTCAGAACATTCCTGCCGTATTCAGGCAGAGCCATTCTTTTCCTCTGTGTATTATAGTCAAAACTCATCTGTAATATTTTGGTCAAAGCTACAAAATAAAAATGATCTCAGAGACCAAGAAACTGAATTGCAAGCCCTGAGACCATTATGACGGCACCGGCGATGACATTGACGTATCGTTCAAGTGGCTTCAGGTTGATACGGCTCAATCCGAGCCTGAACGTCAGCACTACTGCCATCATTGTTGCTATGGTGACTGCCGAGAAGAGGACGGCTACAAGGATCACACCGCTGATATTATTTTCTGCTGCAGGATACATAAGTATCGGGATCAGAGGTTCACATGGTCCCAGAATGAAGATAAGGAAGAGGATCCATGGGGTAAGATTCTTCCTGTCTGCCAGATGGATATGTGAGTGACCGCCCGAGTGGTCATGTTCATGCTCATGTGCTGTGCCGTCAGCATGAATATGAGAGTGCATATGCTTCCTGCGCCGATAGAGGGCGCGGAGGCTGATCAGCATGTAAACCAGTCCGAATGCTATCAGCAACCAGGCAGCAATATTCCCCCTGAAACCTTCAAGGAATTCAAGCTTTGAGAGCGAGATCCCCGCAGCAATCCCGATGAATCCCACCACGACGGAGCTAAGCACATGCCCGAGACCGCAAAGGAAGGTAATGAGCATTGTTTTCCTGATGCCCCATCTACGGGCTTCTCCCATGACTATGAACGGCAGGTAATGATCAGGACCTACCAGGGTATGAACGAAACCAATGGTTATTGCAGTACCTGCAAGAAGTAATGTTGATCCCTCCATCTCAGATGTAAAACCGTGTAAAGATATAAATAATGAAACTGCTCCTACCTCATGACGGTGACCCACCTGTCGTTCTCCCATGCCATCTCCCTGAACCCGGTGTTCAGGTTGTCAAGCAGCCTGCGGGCGTCAGTGATGTATGTCATCATAGCCTCATACTGTTCCGGTGTCTGGAAGAATGCAGGATTATTCTCAAATTCAGCGCAGGGGAGGATGTAATACTTTCTCTTCCCGTTTTCCGTTGGTGTATAGACCCAGGTGAGCACATAGCCGGCGTCAGAAACAAATGTTGAATCACCGCTGGCAGTGATGTCAAGCCTTATCATTGCACCACCGTCACGCCGTCTGGTCCTCTGGTTTGACACGAAATTGCCCATGGACCAAACCACCGGCCTCGTTATTGCTCTACTGTCGGTCCCGGCGTTCATTGGCTGGAGCACATGAGGATGCGATCCGATGATAATATCTGCGCCGCTGCGGAACAGCGCTGCTGCTGTCTGTTTCTGTTCCGCCGAAGGGAGAGTGTCATACTCGATGCCCCAGTGAATGAAGACCACTGTCTGGTCAGCATCCAGATCGGCTGCCCTGCTGATGTCTGCTGCTGAACGCAGTGTATCAATATAAGCCACTGTTGCCGGGGGTGGCACCACTATGCCGTTGGTGCCGTATGTGCAGGCAAGCAGTGCTATCCTCATCATCGGGTGGACTATCATCAGAGGTGAGATGATATCACGTTCCTCACCGCTTTGCCATGTGCCTGTATGCCTTATGGCCAGGCTATCAAGCACGCGGATGGTTCGGACGATGCCCCGTGGCCCCCTGTCGGCTGAATGGTTATTGGCTGTTCCCAGTATGTCAAAGCCTGCATTGCGGCAGGCTGCCGCAAGTTCATCCGGGGAGCTGAATGCCGGATAACCCTTGTAGGGAGGGCCGCCCAGGGTCACCTCCAGGTTGCCGATAGCAACATCTACACTCTTGATGAGGGGGGCAACATAATGGAAGACAGTGTCATAGGACCATGTCCCGGATGAATCATCCCGCGCAGCACTTATCTGCCCGTCATGCCCCATGATATCGCCGGCAAAAAGAAGAGTGAGGAGAGTGTCCGGCTCCTGGGCAGAGACAGCTGAGGTAAAGCTGAAAATCAGAATTGCAAAAATTATCCTTTTTGATCTCATCACTATCCTTTATAGGACTACCGGTTTCAAAAATAGTCATATATTAGCAAGTTCAAAAACGTTTGTCGGGATTATGGAACATCTTAATTCAGATATTGTTACATACCTCCTGCTTCCTCTCTTCATCTTTGTGGCAAGGATAATCGATGTTTCCCTTGGTACCCTGAGGATCATTTTCGTCACCAAAGGCATGAGGAAAGTTGCGCCCCTGGTAGGTTTCTTCGAGGTGCTTGTATGGCTTCTGGCCATAAGTCGGATCATGCAGGATCTTGACAACTGGGTGTGTTACATTGCCTATGCAGGCGGTTTTGCTGCCGGCAACTTCGTTGGGATGTATCTTGAAGAGAGGCTTGCAATAGGTCATGAAATGATCAGGGTTATAACCCGCAAGGATGCCACTGATCTTATCAGTGAACTAAGGGAGCAGGGATACGGGGTCACCTCAGTAAAAGCCCAGGGGATAGAAGGGGATGTTGCAGTCATATATATCATCGCCAGGAGAAGCATGATAAAGGAAGTTCTTGATAAGATAAACCGGTTCAATCCGCGCGCTCTCTACACTGTTGAATCTATCAAGTATGTCAACAAGGAGATCTTCCACAGGGCTGAGAAGGAGCGTCAGCACAGATGGCTTTCACATACCATGAGGAAATCAGCCAGGTAACCTATCTTGCATCCGGCGCCTCGGTAACAATTATGGTGTCACGCTCATAATACATTGAAGACATCCATACTGTAATTACATGGTCCCCGGTGCGGGTGGGAGTGAAGGAGACGGTGGTGTCTGCCGAAACTATCACTGCGGGGCAGACGCCGGTTGATTCGAAGTCGGCGGCAGCCCATAACTCATACTCACGGTCATCTTTCTGGTCGAACCTGAAGTTGATGTTTGACCAGCATCCGTTGTCCTCACTGGCTTCGGCATGTATGGTCACAGGCGTGCCCACCTGTCCGGTCTCGGGCACAATCCGCTCATCAATGGGGATCACCACATTGGTGTAAAGAACATAGTTGGGATCATTGTTGCATGATGCAAGCAGAATGATTATCAGCAGTGGTATAAGTCTGGCTGGTTTCATAATTATAATCCGGATTGTTTATTTAAAATGCTGTCTCAGTAGTTCTCTCTTCCCTTATAGACTGGTTTGTCGGTACCTGTCCATGGTACCAGCTTGCCTGTCATCTCTATCCTGTCACCGTAGTTAGTGCGGATATAGGCGGAGGCCATCTCGCCTGTGGGGTTGATATTCATTGTTATGTTTAGCGGCCCTCCGTTGCCCATGGTGCTTATCACAATAGTGTAATAACCATCCTTGTCTCCCTGATTTATCTCCATGGAGGTAATCCTCCCCTTCAGTGTCACCCCTCCCATGCCGTTGTATCCTATGCCCGATGATGAGGCCAGCTGGACATACGCATCCCTGCCCTCCACCGCCACGAAGTTGGTAACAGGATTGACCGCTAACGATGCACCGTACTTTCCCCTGACCTGATCAGCCTTGAGCACAAAATGCTCTTCCTTCAGGGCAACAGATGTATTATGTGCCAGTATCGCCTCCTTCTGTCTCTTCTCCTCCTGGCGCAATGCTTTCTTTTCCTGCCTCGTAAGAGACATCTCTCCTTGTGCCGTTACCGCTCCTGAAAAAAGCAGCAACATTATTATTGTGGCTAATGACTTCATGGCTTAATGACTCTTTGGTCCATCTTTCCAGGACACAATAACCATACCAAATCTAATCGGCATTATAAAGGGCGAAGGTGCTAATGTGGGGTGTTGCCCGCGATGAGACTATTGTCAGCCTGATCTCGTCTGCTTTTACTTCCGGGAAGCGAACAAGGCGCCTGTAACCTATAGTTGTGCCCGAGGCTATGGTGTCCCATCTCTCTCCGGAGAGAGCTTCAATGACGAACTTTTCCACCCGCTGGCCCCTGCTGATATCTTCCTGCAACATTGCTGTATTGAAAGTGGCTGCTATGGCTGGCACGAACGAAGCCACCCTCTTGCGTCGCGGACTCCACGAAGTGCTGTTGTCGCCGTCAATGAGATTTGATGTGCCGGAGCCATAGGGTCTGGCGCCATTGAGCATGTCGGTGGAATAGAGGTTGTCTATCCATGCCTTCAATCCCTGCAGGCTTCTTATGTCATGGTCTGTTATCAGACCCCGGTTATCGGGAGGAACGTTCAGAAGCAGCACGGCATTGCGGCCCACGGAGCTCAGGTAGATGTCGGCAAGCTTCTCAACATCCTTTACCAGAGAGTCTTCCGAGGCGTGCCAGAACCAACCCGGCCTGATGGAGACGTCAACCTCCGCAGGATACCAGTAGAGATGCTCTGCCCGGCTGAGGAGGCTGCTGCTGCCCAGATCGGCTGACATGGCGTTTATCCCCAGTGCTTCATTGATTGCAACACTCTCAGGTGTTCCACCGGGGGCCAGCACCGTGGCGCTCCACTCTGTCTCGCGACCATAGCCGCTCTCAGTGCCCACCCAGCGCACATCCTCACCCATGATGGCGGTGACGGCATCAGGCTGCAGCTTCCTGATGAGATCATAATATGCCTGCCAGTCGTACTCCTGTCGCCGGCCGTCAGGGCCTTCGCCATTGGCGCCGTCAAACCACACCTCGTCAACCCTGCCGTACCATGTCAGCAGTTCAGTGAGCTGCTCCATGTAAAAACGGTTATAAGCCGGTGAGTCACCGTAACATGCTGCATTCCTGTCCCAGGGCGACAGATAGACACCGAACTTCATGTTGTGTCTGTCACATGCATCCTTCAGTTCCCTGATGACGTCCCCCTTTCCGTCCTTCCAGGGGCTGGAAGCAACGGAATGGGTGGTGGTCTTTGTTGGCCAGAGACAGAACCCGTCATGATGTTTGGCTGTGATGATGACCATCTTCATCCCGGCATCACTGAGTACCCTGACCCACTGGTCCGCATCAAGTGATGAAGGGTTAAAAAGCCCGGGCGACTCTTTGCCGGTGCCCCATTCCATATCTGTGAATGTATTGATTGTGAAGTGGATGAAAGCTGTCATCTCCAGCTTCTGCCACTCCAGCTGACGCTGGTGAGGTACCACGCGCGCTGCCATAGCCTCCTTCACGCCCAGGTTGGGCTGAACGGGGAAGTCGACCCTGCCGGTGAAGAACTCTGTCTCACGATGTCGTGAACAGGAGAGAATCACCACTGCAATGATCGCTGCCAGAAGTGTTCTCTGCATGAACCGTATAGTCATCAGTTATTTTGTTTAGCTGATTTGATGTGTTTGGTATTGCGGAACCTCAGCGCTGACCAGTCATCGTCAATGGCCACCTGGCTGACACGTCTGAACCCTGTCTCCTCAACCGTTTCCCAGCCGCGGTCACGGTTAATATCGGTCTTATACCTGCGCGATGAACCCTTGGGATATGCCAGCCACAACTTCCCGTCGTCACTCAGGTTTTGGATGCAGGCTGGTCCCAGCTTCTCCACATCGGCGGAGCCGGGAGTGAAAGCGATCATAAATTCATACAGGTAGCGTGCATTGACCTCGGTATCAATCTGCACATCAGGTAGCAGGCCGGTGATCCTGTCATGAAAATCTTCCGGTGCATTGAGCACCGCAATACGTTCCTGTTCACCGTACCTGAGTTTTTTCAGAATATTGTCCATGTTTCATTCTTCTCCCCGGTGCAAATATACAAAATAGCGAGATTAGGCATCTTCCCTTCCTGATTCTGGAGTTTTACCCTTTAATTTGCTATCTTTGTATTATCGAATTACGGGGTGCCTTACTTAACAGGCTGAGATCATACCCTTACAACCTGATCCGGATAATGCCGGCGTAGGGAAAGAGAGTAATCATTTCCGGTCTGTCTGAACACCCTTGCTTTGCCGATGTTGAATTAAATGTTGAAGTTATGGTGAGGAAGTTGTCATTGATCATTTCAGTAATGGTACTCCTGACGGGGGTTCTATCAGGACAGCGCCAGGGAGGTATGATCACCGGAAAGGTCACCGATGAGACCGGCATGCCGATGGCGGGAGCATCAGTGATAATCATGGAGTCCGGCACAGGAGTAGCCACAGGCAATGATGGCAGTTATTCCCTTCGCGGGCTTCGCGATGGAACATATAATCTTCGCGTAAGCTTTACCGGGTATGAACCCTTTGACACGCTGCTGGTGTTCAGGGGCAGCGCCGTTGTTGATGCCTCGCTCGGAGAAGCTCTCTACGTTGCCGGGGAGGTGATTGTCAGAGGTAGTCGCGCCGGCGCCCGCACACCGATGGCCCACAGCACTGTGGGTGCCGAGGAGCTCAGGGAGAGGGACCTGACGCGTGACATGCCTTACCTGCTTGGACTGACGCCCTCCGTGGTGGAGACCTCCGATGCGGGCACGGGCATAGGCTATACATCACTGCGCATACGCGGTTCTGATGCCAGCAGGATCAACATCACCCTCGACGGCATCCCGCTGAACGACTCCGAGTCGCAGCAGGTGTTCTGGGTTGATCTGCCTGACCTGGCCTCCTCCACCGGCAGTATCCAGGTGCAGCGCGGGGTGGGCACCTCCACCAACGGCGCCGGCGCCTTTGGCGCCTCGGTGAACATAAGCACCATGACCCCGCCGGTTGAAGCAGGTGCGTCGGCAGAACTATCATACGGCTCTTTTAATACCTCACGCCTGTCGGCAAAAGCGTGGACGGGCATGCTGGCAGACAGGTTCAGCATGATGGTTCGCGCCTCTGACATCCACAGTGACGGCTATGTTGACTACAGCAAAGCCGATATTCGCTCTGCGATGGTGTCAGGCATATGGTCTGCACCCTCAGACATGATCCGCTTTAACGTGATCACCGGAAACCAGAAGACAGGGATCAGCTGGTGGGGAGTGCCGATGGAGATACTGCCCGAAAACAGGAAATACAACCCGGCAGGCGAATATGTGGATGCTGACGGCATCACCCGCTACTATGAGGATGAGACGGATGTCTACACCCAGAATCATTACCACCTCTTCCATACTCATCTCTTCCCGGGCAGGGTGAGCCTGAATACTGGACTCCACCTGACCACGGGCCTGGGCTACTACGAGGAGCAGAAGAGCGACATCAGCCCGTATGATTACGGCCTGTCAGACATGTTCCCCACTGGCCCCATTATTAATGAAATGGATATCGTGCAGCGCAAGTGGCTCGATAACCTCTTCTACGGAGCGGTATGGTCATTGATTAAACAGGGTGCCACTACTGAGTGGACACTGGGGGGAGCATTGAACAGGTATGACGGCGACCATTACGGGACCATCCTCTGGGTGGAGCATCCAGGCGATATAAATCCCGGGCATGAATGGTACAGGAATAACGGGCTCAAGGATGAGATCAACGTTTATGGCAAGGTAAACACGGCACTCACCGGCAGCCTCAGCGCTTTCCTCGACATGCAGTTAAGGGAAATCAGCTACCGCTTTGAGGGTCCGGATGATGACATGAAAGAGCTTGACGGCAGCCACCACTTCCTCTTCTTCAACCCCAAGGCAGGCTTGTTCTGGAGCAACGGCAGCGGCAGCGAGGCCTTTGTCTCCGCCGCCGTGGCGCATCGTGAACCCACACGGTCCGATTTCAAGGATGCCGCCGGTGACCCGGCAGCAACACCGGGACGTGAGAGGCTGACCGACTTCGAGGGAGGGTATACTTACAGGAATGCCAGGGCTGCCATGGGGATCAACCTCTATTACATGTGGTACCGCGACCAGCTGGTGCCTACCGGGAGGATCAGCAACACCGGTTACCCTATAAAAACAAACGTGCCCAGGAGCTACAGGACAGGGGTGGAGCTTTCAGGAAGCTACAGACCCTCACAGGTGGTGGCGGTGAAGATGAATATGACACTGAGCAGGAACAGGATACTGGACTTCAGGAACCACTACTTCAACTACAACACTGACGACTGGAGCGAGGAGTACCTGTATAAAGATCTGGGCAGTGTTGACATAGCCTACTCACCACGCTTTACGGGCTCTGCCGAGCTGGAGGTCAATCCTGCGGAACGTCTGTCAGTCAGGCTGACAGGCAAATATGTCGGCAGGCAGTACTTTGACAATACGATGAGCAGCAACAGGGCCATTGACCCCTATTTTGTCAGCAACCTGTCAGCAGCATACGGCATTGAGATGAGGAAGGCCGGCGAGCTCAC
>JAAZAP010000378.1 GCA_012514255.1 Bacteroidales bacterium
ACAGTAGTAACCACAGGCTGATTGTACCTTTTATTAATCGCCTCATAGCGTCTGTAGCCGGTGGTATATTTGCCTTAGTTATAGCTTACTGTAACAGGAAAGTTTGCAGATGTATAGTCCCCTGAAGCCTGGCTTGCGGCAACCGACAGTGTTGCTCCGACAGTAAACGCGGCAGCACCCGTGCCGTCAAGCTGGGGAGCTGTTGTGATACTGTGAACAAAGCCATTGACGGGCATGTCCGGTCCGGCTCCTGTCAGTACCACTGTTCCGTCAACCGGCAATTCAATGGCAAACGTCTCATTTGCCTGACCGGCAACAGTAAATGATGCAGCTGTCCCTGCATACGGAGGAACAAGTGATACGCCGCCTGACGGGAGCCTTGAGTTATCAGTACCCAGCTGGACTGTGCCGGCAGTACCGGATACAGCAATAGTACCAAAATCCATGTCGTTGACTTTTGACAGTGTCAGAGGACCAACAATGGTAGCGGTGGCTACTGTTTGCTCAGTGTCTGTATTCTGGGCAAACGCACCTGCTGTAAACGCAAGAAGTACAATTGAAAAAACGAGAATTCTTTTCATCTTTAATTAATGTTTATTGTTAATAATCCAATGGTCCGTTCCGCTGTAACCTGTTTGTACAAAACACCGCCCTCAAAGGTTGCATGGTGCTTTGCAAAGTGTAAATTTAAACGGACTAAATGGTTAAATATTTTGATAACCATCAACTTATTAACAACTTTCCGCCGTTTTCAACATGCTCAGAAGCTGCTGCTGCCGTCCCAGCAATGGGTGCAGAGTTTATTTTTAGGCAGGCCGATAGCCTTAACAAGATCATCAAGTCTCTGAAACATAAGGGTATCCATGCCCAGAGTTGCAGATATCTCCTTGACCATCAGGGCATATTTCTCTGAATCCGGATCAAGATACTCCTCAACATTCTTTTCTTCCCCCTCCAGGCTGACAATTGCCTTCCTGGCTGCAAGCTCAAGGGTTGAGCGCGACTGAGAGAAGTTCAGAAAGGGACATGGATACAGGAGTGGAGGACAGGCAATACGCATATGCAGCTCGGCCGCGCCTGATTCACGCAGATCACTGGTATTATCTCTGAGCTGCGTTCCTCTCACAATGCTGTCATCAAGAAAGATTATCCTCTTTCCCCGGGTGAGTTTTTTATTGGGGATGAGTTTCATCCTGGCCACCAGCTCTCGCTGTATCTGCCTCTGGGGCATGAAACTCCTGGGCCATGTTGGAGTATATTTAGAAAAAGAACTCATATAGGGAAGCCCTTTCTCGTTGGCATAGCCGAAAGCATGCCCCACCCCCGAATCGGGCACCCCGCAGACGAAGTCGGCCTCCACGGAATCATGCCTGGCAAGAGCAGCCCCGCACCTGTAACGTACCTCCTCCACATTACGGCCCTCATAATCAGATGTGGGAAATCCGTAATAAACCCAAAGAAATGCACATATCTGCATTCTCTTCCCGGGAGCCTTCAGCCGGGTATACCCGTCAGGCCGGATATGAACTATCTCCCCGGGACCCAGGTAATATTCTGTTTCAAACCCGGTATTCGGAAAGGCGCTTGTCTCCGAAGCCACAGCCCGGGAACCGTCGCGCCTGCCAATGACCACCGGGGTGCGCCCGAGCCGGTCCCGGGCAGCGATGATGCCGTCAGGGGTAAGCAGCAACAGGGAGCATGAACCCAGTATTTTTTCAAAGACATTTGTGATGCCCTCTACAAAAGAGTCGCCTTCACAGATAATGTTCGCCACCATCTCCGTAGGGTTGATGTTACCCATGAAATTTTCAGTGAAGTGCTTCTTGCGTGCCAGGAAATGATCAGCCAGCTCATTAATATTGACAATCCGTGAGACAGTGACAAGGGCAAACGGGCCCAGGTGAGAGTTGAAGAGTATCGGCTGGGGATCAGTGTCACTGATCACGCCCATGCCACTGTTACCCTTAAAATCTTTCAGCTCGGCCTCAAACTTATTCCTGAAATATTCATTTTCCAGGTTGTGGATCCTCCTCCTGAATCCTATCTCACGGTCATAGTAAACCAGGCCGGCGCGCTTGGTGCCGAGATGCGAATGATAATCCGTACCGTAGAACACATCATCAATGCAACTGCTTCGGGAAACAGAACCATAAAAACCACTCATAGCGGTAAAATCGACAAATTTTTTGAACAAATGCAGGGCTAAGATAATCAAAGAGAGTAATAATTTGTTGTACTGTAATATTTGTTAATTTTGTATCGGATTAAAAAACAAACAAATGGAAAATCAGGAAAAATATCAGGCTGAACACGTTGAGCATAAAAAGGGTGCTCCGGTTGTCATGATTGTGTCAACCATTATCCTGACACTCGGACTAATAGCATTGGTGGTA
>JAAZAP010000379.1 GCA_012514255.1 Bacteroidales bacterium
ATGTCAGCATATTCACCGTAGACTGCGTCGTTATGGAGCACGGCTATTATCTTATCATCAGCCTCCGTGCCGTCAATCATCCTGAAACCGCCAATCGGTCTGGCTTGTACAAGTATGTCACCGTGGGTGATGTCCTTCTCAGTAAGTATGCAAATGTCCATCACATCGCCATCACCCCTGATCCCTGACAGGCCGGTCTTTTCCATCGTCCTGTCTGCCACCTTCTCACCTGTAAGGGTCATGGGAATGAAGCCGTAGAGAGCAGGCACCACGTTGGAATAACGCTGCGGCCTGTCGAGCTTAAGGTAACCGGAGACCTTGTCCATCTCATATTTGACTGTATCAGTGGGAACCATTTCGACGAAAGTCATAACGACTTCCGGGGCTGAATTGCCTATATCAATCCCATGCCAGGGATGTGATCTGAACCGGCAGCATTCAGCATCTCTTGTTTTACTCATATCCGGAATCTGGTTAGTTGGGTTTAAAGTTATTCAATCCCCAGATAACCTCCAATCAAAACCTGTTCAGTATCGTCCAGCAAGGGCAGGCTCGGCAGTCTGAGAAGGTCGGATGAAGGTATCCCGGTCACATTCCGTTCGGAGGTGCGGATAAAGCGGTATCCATGGCGCAGGGCTGCATCAATGATATCAGGATCGCCTGCTCCGTCACCATAAGGCAGGGCCAGCGCTTCAACAGTGCCGTAGATATTTCGTTCAATAAGCACCTTTGACCCTCCCAGCTCCTCGTCGAGGTATGCCTGAAAACCATCACCCGCTCCGGTTGCCTCCTTCATTGTCATCAGGTAGTGGTGTGACATTGTATGGGAGCCGAAGGAAAAAGGTCTGACACCTCCGTCCCATGCATAGCTGCTCATCAGCTCTACCTCATCCCAGGAAAGGAAAGAGTCTGCCCCGATCTTTGAGGCCCACAGGAAAAAGGTAGCTTTCATCCTGTATTTGTTCAGCAGGGGCATTGCCACTGTATACCACGAATGGTCACCATCATCAAATGTAATTATGGCCGCATGGGAGGCCAGCTTCCTCTCCCCTGATACTATAGCTGCAAGATCATTGAAGTCGATTACCTCTATCCTGTTCTTTCTGAGGTAAAGGAGATCCTTTTCAAACTCCCCGGCGCTCCGCTCATATAGATTTCCCGCTTCCCCCTGCGTAATCCTGTGGTACATGAGTATCACCACCCGCGGATTGTCAACGGGATCAGGATCAGGTATCTCCGAGCATCCCGCCAGCAATGACGCTACCAGGAGAATGATTGCTGCTAATCTCTGCATATAATTTGTATAAGGTAGCCCGGACAAACCGGGTAAATACTGATCATTACCAATACTAAACGGAGGAAAACAGCTTTTCTTGCCCGGCAGCGGACCTATCCTCTCCCCGCAGCCAGACGTTTCAGTCCTTCGATCTCATCTCTCAGTCTTGCCGCCTCAATAAAGTCAAGAGCTGCCGCAGCCTTCTCCATCGCCTTGCGCGTCTTTTCTATCGTCTTTTCAAGCTGTTCAGCCGACATATACTTCACAACCGGATCAGCTGCCATATCAATCTTTTCCGGGCCGGTATAGGCTTTCAACTCCACACCCTTACGCGTAAGTCCCTGCAGCATTGTCCCGCTCTTCTTAACAATCTGCCGCGGGGTTATTCCCATCTTCCTGTTGTATTTAGTCTGTTTGGCCCGCCGCCTGTTGGTCTCATCAATGGTCTCCTTCATTGCCCCGGTGATCCTGTCGGCATACATCACTACCAGGCCGTTGATGTTCCTGGCTGCCCTTCCCGCTGTCTGCGTCAGGGCCCGGCCAGACCTCAGAAAACCCTCTTTATCAGCGTCGAGGATAGCCACCAGCGACACCTCCGGGAGATCCAGACCCTCACGCAGCAGGTTAACCCCCACAAGTACGTCGAACTCGCCCGAACGTAGTGCCTCAAGTATCTCCACCCTCTCAATAGTCTCAACATCAGAGTGGATATACCGGCACCTGATGTCAAACCTTGCCAGGTAGTTGTTCAGTTCCTCAGCCATCCTCTTGGTCATGGTGGTGACCAGTACCCTCTCCCCCGCTGCTGAACGTTTTCTTATCTCCTCCATCAGGTCGTCAACCTGGTTGCGACTGGCTCTTACCTCCACGGGAGGATCCAGCAGTCCGGTGGGTCTGATTACCTGGTCCACAAAGACCCCTTCGCTTTTTTCAAGCTCATAGTCGGCCGGCGTGGCACTCATATATATCGTCTGCCCTGTCAGCGCCTCGAACTCCTCAAGCCTGAGCGGCCTGTTATCAAGCGCGGCCGGAAGACGGAAACCGTACTCAACAAGCGTCTGCTTACGCGAATGATCACCCCCGTACATGGCCCTGATCTGCGGTATGGTGGCATGACTCTCATCGATTATAGTAATGAAGTCCTTCGGAAAACAGTCAAGCAGACAGAACGGCCTCGTTCCCGGGGCACGACCGTCAAAATACCTGGAATAGTTTTCTATACCGCTGCAGTACCCCAGCTCCTTGATCATCTCCAGATCATACTGAACCCTCTGTTCAATACGTTTTGCCTCCTCCGGCCTTCCTGTATCACGGAAATATTTGGCCTGTAGTACCATGTCATCCTGTATCAGGCTGACAGCCATATTGATCCGTTCCCTGGTGGTGACAAAGAGATTTGCCGGATAGATAACATACTCCTGCAGGTCTTCACGGTGCTGTCCTGTCAGAGGGTCAAAGAGGGAGACCTCATCTATCTCATCACCGAAAAATACTATCCTCAGTGCCAGGTCAGCATAGGCCGGGAAGACATCAACCGTGTCACCACGTACCCTGAAGGTACCATGGGTGAACTCAATCTCATTGCGTGCATAGAGACTGTCAACGAGCCTTCGCAACAGGAGCGTGCGGCTGATCCTGGCCCCTTTCATCACATGAACGGTGTTGGAACGGAAATCATCAGGATTGCCAATGCCATAGATACATGATACCGATGAAACAACAATAACATCCCTCCGTCCGGAGAGCAGTGATGATGTGGCACTCAGCCTGAGTTTCTCAATCTCATCATTAATAGACAGGTCCTTTTCAATGTAGGTGTCGGTAACGGGAAGATAGGCTTCAGGCTGATAGTAATCATAATATGAGACGAAATATTCCACCGCATTTTCAGGGAAGAACTGCCTGAACTCACCGTAAAGCTGAGCTGCCAGGGTCTTGTTGTGACTGAGCACCAGCACAGGTCTGTTAAGCTGCTCTATCACATTGGCGATGGTAAAGGTCTTGCCTGATCCGGTCACTCCAAGCAGCGTCTGAAAGGGCACGCCCGAACGAAGCCCTTCAGTCAGCTGCCTGATTGCTTCTGGCTGGTCACCCGTAGGTGTGAAGTCTGATATGAGCCTGAAATCCATTATCTGTCTGCTGTGCAAAAATAGTAAATAGGGCCCTGCCTTTCCAGGCAGAAGCACCTTTTTGATAATATATGCCCGGCGACTCGTTGTAAGGTACTTTTTGCTACATTTGTATTTATATCCCACAAGCCTGATCCATGTGCCTAAGAATTAGCACATTACCGCTTCTGTTCATTGCCCTCCTGACAGCCGGATTCTGTATGTCCCTTTCAGGTCAGGGATATGTTCTCACACATTACAGATCGAAGGACGGAATAGGACATGACCATGTGAGGACTATAGTTGCAGACAGCAGTGGTTTCATATGGATGGCCACCTGGGATGGCCTGACCCGTTATGACGGAACAGATTTTGTCAACTATCACCATGATCCTGCTGACAGCACATCACTCCCCTATTTCTCAGTCAGTCATATAGTTATTGATATACTTGATAATATTTGGATTACAACAGACAACCGACTGCTCTCCAGGTTCAACCGTGCAACGGAAAAATTCAATAAATTTAACAGCCTGGGCGGGGTGCAGTTAAATGATCTGATAGACGTGTGCCAGGGACCTGATGGTTACCTGTGGATATTGTTGAGGAAGGGCATACTCCGGTACCATCCGGCAACTGAAGAGGTAATCCTTCATTCCTGGAAGAAAAGCACTGAGGAGATGTCGCGGATTACCCTGATGAGGTATCGTCTTTCCTTCAGCCAGAGTGGCACCCCATGGCTTACGGGTCCTGATATTATAGAGGCTGAGCTTGAACAGGATGAGGCCACTGGCAAACCTTCTGCCTTAATCAGGAATATTTATCCGCTGGAGAGATTACCCGGCAGGATAGGCACCTTTTTCGATAATGCAGGAGCATCACGGATAGTAAGTGATACCCGCGGAGATACGTGGCTGGCAGCAATGACGGGGCTCTTCAGGCTCGACAGCACAGAAGGCATCTTCAGGGAATACGGAGGTGATTTCCGGCAGGTGAAATTCACGGGGAATAAACCCCTTGCATTCTACAACCATGAGTCCGGGCTGAACATCTGGCACCCGGCGACAGACACCATCATCACCATCCCGAATGACATATGCGCCCTGCCTACTGTATGCTTCTTTCACGAACAGGAAATAATGTGGTTCTCAAGAACCTCTGCCGGAAACACTCCGGCAGGAGTAATAAAGGCAGTCTTCACCCAGACTGAGTTCAGGCATATAAATCCCTTTCCCATGAGTTCAAGTGAAATCAATATTTTCGGTATCATGGAGGACGAAGAGGGGGCACTGTGGATCGCAGCCAGGGACAGAAACTATCTCATCAGGACAGACCGAAACGGAGTCTCATCAAAGATAAATCCACTCAACAACCATGAGCTGACAGAGCTGTGGCATGCAAGGTCATTCCTGGCGGACAAGGAAGGGATATGGATTGGCTACTATTTCAAGAAGCTCATCCGTTATGATATTGCATCAGGGAGAATGGAAGAGCATTATCCGGGCAATTATGTTCATACTACATGCTATGACAAGGAAGGCAGGATACTGATAGGAGACTCCGGCATCATAAGGTACGACCCCTCCTCAAGACGCTCTGAAAGACTCCTTACCATTGAAGACAGCATTAATATCTTCACCTTTCATCGCCAGGACAATATTCTCTGGGCCGGGTGCAATTACAGCTACCTGCTTAAATATGACCTTGAAACCGGCAAGCATGAGTTAATCAGGATTGCAAAAGCGGTTATGAATATAGAGGATATCTGCGAAGGGGACAACGGCGCTCTCTGGCTTGCCACCCTGGGGTCAGGGGTTTGCTGCTACGACCAGTCTACAGGGGAAAGAAACTTCTATACCACCGCTTCGGGACTATCAAACAATACCACATACAGCATCTTAAAAGACCGGTACAATAATTTTTGGGTATCAACCAATGACGGTCTTTCAGTGATAAATCCTGTCAGCGATCTTATCAGAACATACGGAGAAAATGATGGTTTGCTGATACATGAATTCAACTCAGATGCTGCCTGGGTGACGGATGATGGCAGGTTCCTCTTCGGGGGAGTAGGAGGAGCGGTGGAGTTTGATCCGGAAGCGATACTGAGAGCGCAACAGAGTATCGGAGACAGGAAGATAATTATATTGGGCATGCAGGTATCAGCGCTCAACAGGGTCCTTGAAGAACCGGTTTACAAGGCAGATACAATCATTCTGGAAAAAGGAGAAGATAACTTCCGCCTCTCATTTGTAGTTCCTGAATATCGCCATCCTGAGATGATCAGGTACAGATACAGGCTCGGAGAAGAAGAGAACTGGTATTATACCAACCACACCGACAGGAATATTAACTACTCCAACCTTGTTCCCGGATGGTATAACCTGGAGATCCAGGCAACAGATATTAGCGGATCATGGAGCAACGTCAGGAACCTGGCCATAAGGCTCAACCCCTATTTCTACCAGACAATGGCCTTCAGGATTACTGCACCCCTGGCACTTCTGCTTCTTGTAGCCCTGCTGTCGTGGATCAGTGTAAAACAGTTTCGCCAAAGAGAAAGACAGAAGAAGGATGAGCTGAGACACCAGGCTCTGCGCGGGCAGATGAATCCACATTTCATCTTCAACGCCCTGAACAGCATCAATTACTTCATTTCAAACAATGACAGGCTCGCAGCCAATAGATTCATAGCCGATTTCTCAAAACTGATCAGGACCGTGCTGAACAACATGAATGAGGAATTCGTAAAGCTGAGTGAGGAGATGGGCGCCCTGGAAGATTATCTGAAAATTGAGCATCTCAGGTTCGGAGACAAGTTCGACTACAGTATAAACATTGAGGCAGGCCTGCAGACAGATGCAATAAGAGTATCCCCCGGACTGATTCAGCCATTTGTGGAAAATGCCATCTGGCACGGAGTAATGGGGCTTACTGACAGGAAAGGAATGATTTCTGTCTCACTGCGTCTGAGAGATGGAGTGCTGGCGTGCACCGTAGATGATGACGGGGTGGGCATAGCACGTTCCGAAGCAATGAAGGACCGGTCACTGCCCGGAAAGTCAAAGGGGATATCACTGACTACCGACCGCCTTAAAATAATCAACAACCTGCTGCTGACAAATTATAAAATCACCATTTCGGATCTCTTTTCTGACCGTTTTGAGACAGGTACAAGAGTAGAGATTGAACTGCCGGTGGCAAACTGAAGAAAATGATCCTGCAATCAAAATATGACCATTGAACTTATTCTTCCGGAAACATGATAAGGGCTGTAATTATTGATGACGAAAAACTGGCAAGGGACGTAATCTTCAACTACCTGAGAGATTATTGTCCTGATGTGGAGGTCGTGGCCCAGGCTGCAACTGTTCAGACTGCATATGAAGCAATCCGCAAGACTTCTCCTGACCTCATCTTCCTCGACATTGAGATGCCTGACGGTAAGGGGTTTGATCTACTCAAAATGTTTGACAGGATAAATTTCAGGATAATCTTCGTAACAGCCTACTCAGAGTATGCAATAAAAGCATTCAGGTTCAGCGCCCTGGACTATCTCCTCAAGCCCATCAAGATTGATGAACTTATTGAGGCAGTGGCGAAGATCAGGGACCCGGAACAGCATGGCATAAGCAGTGAGATTGTCAAGACGCTTCTCAACAACCTCCGCAGCAGCTCACCAACGCAATCCACGCTTATCATTCCAAACATCAAGGGCTTTGAGGTGCTTAAGCTGAAGGAGATCATTATGTGCCAGGCAGACGGCTACTGCACCAATTTCTTCCTGACAGGAGACAGGAAGGTGGTAAGCTCAAAGAATCTGAAACACTTCACCGGACTGCTGGAGGATCAAAATTTCCTCAGAGTGCATCATTCCTACCTGATCAACCTTCATCATGTAACTGGCTATACAAGACAGGGAGAAATTATGCTTTCGGAAGATCTGAAAGCGTATGTTGGCGACTCATACAAGGGTGAATTTACCAGAAGGTTTTCGGCAAGATAGGTAGTTATTGGCCTTAGTGGTCTGTTTATAGTTTCATAATGCTGCTCTGTCAGTTGGAACACGCAGATGACAACAACCTATTGACGAATCGGTTATTTTTACCGTGTGATGTGGTGCTTCTGTTTCTCATTTCTCCCACGTCACTGAAGCAGTTCTTCCCCCCAGTTCCGCCATCGACAGCGGACATATAAATGAGCCCGCATCCCCGGGCTCATTTTTTTTACAGGGGCCTGTCTCATCCGGGACAAAATAAAAAAAGGGGCGCTTTCATTGCCCCTTTTCCAGTTTACCTTTACCTGAGAATACTAACCCAGGTATCCTTTCAGGAGCTTGCTCCTGGAGGTATGGCGCAGGCGGCGGATCGCCTTCTCCTTTATCTGCCTTACCCTTTCACGGGTCAGACCGAACTTCTCACCAATCTCCTCAAGAGTCATCTCCTGGCATGCTATTCCGAAAAAATATCTGATAATATCCCTCTCACGCTCGGTTAGCGTTGCAAGTGCACGGTCAATCTCTTTAGAGAGCGACTCGTCTATAAGCATCTTGTCAGCTATGGGAGAATCGACATTCGTAAGAACATCCAGGAGACTGTTGTCTTCCCCCTCAATGAAGGGAGCATCAACGGAAACGTGCCGCCCTGAGACCTTCAGTGTGTCAGCCACCTTCTCCTTCGGGATATCAAGCACCTCGGCCAGCTCCTCAGGTGATGGTGTACGCTCATTCTCCTGCTCAAACCGGGCAAAGGCCTTGTTGATCTTATTCAATGAACCCACCTGGTTGAGTGGCAGACGCACTATCCTTGACTGCTCTGCAAGAGCCTGAAGGATTGACTGCCTGATCCACCAGACAGCATAGGATATGAATTTGAAACCCCTGGTTTCATCAAATTTTTCTGCAGCCTTGATAAGGCCAAGGTTACCCTCATTTATGAGGTCCGGAAGGCTAAGTCCTTGATTTTGATACTGCTTGGCCACAGAGACAACAAAACGGAGATTGGCTTTTGTAAGCTTCTCCAGCGCTGCCCGATCACCCTTCTTGATCCTCTGTGCTAACTCTACCTCTTCCTCAACCGATATCAACTCTTCTTTACCAATCTCCTGCAGATACTTGTCCAACGATGCACTCTCACGGTTGGTTATGGATTTGGTAATTTTAAGTTGTCTCATTCTCTATACCCCTTCGAAAAAATTTCCGCAAATGTACTGCTTTTTAAGTTACTAAACAAATAAAAAATCTAATGCCGGCCGGGGATTGTTCGTTTAAACAATCCCCTGATCTGCCATTAATTATCTCTTAATCTCAATCTTACCTCCTGGTCTGATACTTGAAGTATGTTCCGTCCGGCGTAAATCCTTCAACTGACGTCAGACTCTTTTCATCATTTGTTGCCCTGCTGACATCAGCAGCGCTGTTCACTCTCTGACCGTTCACATCAACAATGACAGTACCTTTACCAAGGCCAAGGTCACGGAAACGGCCGTTCGTTATTGAGGTGATCTTTACACCTCCCGATATTTTATGCTGACTTTTCTCGCCTGCAGTGAGCGGCGTGAATGTGGCGCCGAACACTGATAAGGACTGTGTCCCGGGAGCTAAAACGTCAGTCCCCCCCTGAATATTGCGGAGAACGACAGTCTTCTTGTCCTGTTTTCCCTTTCTGAGATAGGTAACCTCCAGCCTGTCCCCGGGCCTGTAACGGTTGATCTTCTCCTGCAGGTCAGCCATTGTCTCCACCTGTTCACCATTGATGGCTGTGATAACATCCTTCTCCTGCAAACCTGCTGCTTTGGCGGCTCCATCCTCAACCACGCCTGCCAGGTAAACACCTCTGATCTCTTTCAGTTTTTCCTGCTCGGCTATCTCAGCCGTGACATCTGTAATGTTTATTCCCATCAGCCCGCGCTGAACCTCTCCAAACTCCCTGAGGTCCTCATATATCTTCTTTACAATAGACGTCGGCACGGCAAAAGAGTTGCCTGCATAGGCCCCGCTGGGCGAAATAATAGCTGTGGTAATGCCAATAAGTTCACCCTGTACGTTCACAAGTGCTCCTCCGCTGTTACCCTGATTAAGGGCAGCATCCGTCTGTATGAATGACTCAATGCGGTACTGATTGTCAAGAAGCCCGAGGCTTCGCCCCTTGGCACTGACAATGCCGGCAGTAACCGTGGAGGTAAGATTGAAGGGATTGCCGACTGCAAGAACCCACTCTCCCAGCCGTATGGCGTCTGAGTTGCCAAACCTGATATATGGCAAACCGGTAGCCTTGATCTTCAGGATGGCAATATCAGTGCTTGGATCGCGTCCCACAACCTCGGCAGCAAAGGTTCGCTTGTCGTTGAGTGTGACATCAACCTCATCTGCTTCTTCAATGACATGGTTATTCGTGACTATATATCCGTCTGTGGTCACTATCACTCCGGATCCGAATCCCCTCACTTCCCTGGGACGGCTTGCACCCGGGCCGTAGAAAAACTCATAAAGGGGATTGGAATAGGCTGAACTGACCGTAGCCTTGGTCTTGACGTGGACCACGGCATGAACAGTGTGTTCAGCAGCATAAGTGAAATCATTCACCCCTGACTGCGGCACCATAGAGGTGTACCTTGCATTCTCCTCAATCAACTGCTTCTCCTTTTCAGTGCCTATGACCAGTTTGCTCCTGTCAAGAAACCTGGTATAGATGAAAAGCCCTGCCAGGGCGCCAAAAAAAGCAACCAGCAACGTTGTTATCAATCCTTTACCTTTCATAGCTATTTATTTTAAAACTATTCTTCCGATGTTCCGCCACTTTTCAACAAATAGCGTGCCTGCCTGAAAGATTAATATCTTTACAACCCGGCCGAACATCAAATTGTTCTGTAAATTTTCAATTTTTTAACAGACTGACGGGGTCAGATTAAGATAATTAACTTCATTTTAACGGTATGAAACCTGTATGAACAGTAATTCACAAAAGGATATGATTATTCCGATTCATGCAAGTTCCATTAGACCAATGAAATAAAAACAGATAGTCTAATGAAAATACTTTTTGACAAATACGAGGGAGCCGGCAATGACTTCATACTGATACAAAACAGCCCGTCGCTTATTGACCATACTGATAAATTTCTTATCAGTAAATTATGCGACAGGCGTTTCGGCATAGGAGCTGACGGCCTGATGCTTGTGGAGGAATATGAAGGATACGATTTCCGCATGTATTACTTCAATTCTGACGGTTCAGCCGGCGCAATGTGCGGTAACGGCGCCAGATGCGCTTCTCACTTTGCCATGAGGCAAATGACGGGATTTCGGGACCTGTCATTCATGGCAGGTGACGGACCTCATACAACCAGGCCTGCCGGACCAGGTACGACTGAGATATCCATCACTGACGTTGGGGAGATCAGGGAGACCCCTGACGGCATACTGGTCAATACCGGAGTGCCCCATCTGGTGGTCTTTACCGAAGACAACAGAAACAGTGACATGGTATCACTTGGCAGGCAGTTGCGCTGGTCGCCCCGATATGCCCCTGAAGGAGTGAATGTTAACCTTGCCAGCATTATTGATGGCAAACTGCATGTGCGAACCTATGAACGCGGCGTGGAGGGAGAGACACTTGCCTGCGGTACAGGCATTACGGCAACTGCCATTGCGGCAGCCAGAACCGGAAAAAATGTCACCCCCGGGACGGAGGTGGTTGCCAGGGGTGGCACATTGTACGTCAGGTTCACCCTGACGGAAGAGGGGGCAACAGGAATCTTCCTGTCCGGTCCGGCTACTTTTGTTTTCAGCGGTGAAATTGAAATCTAATCTTATAAAGACATGAAAAACAGAATCTTAATTAGGATTATGATCATGGTGGCATTGCTTTCACTGCAGATGAATGTTTCATCACAGCCAGGCAACAGTGAACTGATGGATGCTATCCGCGATGCGAACAGAAGATTCGGTGAGCTTGGCCACCGCCTTGATGTCCTGGAAAAGAATATTGACGACCTGCTCTGGTTTGAAAGGGTGGGTGATGTGGCATATATAGACAAGATCTACATCACAGGCCCGCCACCTGCAAAGGAGAGCAATCCAACAGGACAGGGTGCCGGCAATCCCCTGAAATTCTGGAGCTATGTCTTCATTCCCCGCGATGCCGATCCCTCCCGCAAATATCCGCTCCTGGTCTTTCCGCACGGGGGAGTACATTCCAATTTTACAACCTATTATACACACATCATCCGCGAGATGGTTTCACAGGGATACATAGTAGTTGCAGCCGAATACAGGGGATCAACCGGCTACGGGGGTGGAATGTACCGACGCATAGACTACGGCGGACTGGAAGTAGAAGATGTGGATGCCAGCAGGAAGTATATGATTGACAATTATGGGATTGTCGACAAGGACCGGGTGGGTGTCATTGGATGGAGCCACGGGGGCCTGATCGGACTCTTCTGCATTTTTGACCATCCTGAGGCGTATAAAGCCTGCTTTGCCGGTGTACCTGTAAGCGATGTTATCGCCCGCATGGGTTACAAGGATGACAGTTACCGTGATCTGTACTCAGCCTCCTATCACATCGGCAAGACTGCTGATGAGAACGTTGCCGAGTATCGCAGGCGCTCCCCGGCATGGCAGGTTGACAGGTACCGCAACACTCCGCTGCTCATCCACACCAACACCAACGATGAGGACGTCAACGTACTCGAAGTGGAGCACCTGATAAAATCGTTGAAGGCAGCTGGCAAACAGAATTTCAGATACAAGATCTTCGAGGAGATGCCCGGTGGTCATTCCTTTGACCGGATGGACTACAGGGAAGCCAGAAGGATCAGGCTTGACATCTACGAATTCCTCAATGCTGAACTGAATCCCCCGAAGCCTTTCAAAAACATACGTGACCTTGAACAGGCAGCCTACCGGTACTGATGGCCAGGGAGAGACTCTACGGCAAGACTCTTGAGGAGTTGGCAGCCATCACCACGGCAGCCTCAATGCCTGTCTATGCCGCCAGGCAGATAGCAGGGTGGTTGTACCGCCGGGGCGCTCCTGAAATAAGCACTATGACCGATCTCTCTCTTGCAGCCCGCAACCTTCTGCAGGAAGGGTATGAGACAGGTCTCACTCCGCCTTCGGCTGCTGCCACGGGCAGTGACGGTACAAAGAAGTACCTGTTCCCTGTCAGCAACAACCGTTTCATTGAGACGGCATTCATCCCTGACCGCGACCGTGCCACCGTATGCCTCTCAGTACAGTCGGGATGCCGCATGGGATGCCACTTCTGCATGACTGCCAGACAGGGCTTCCAGGGAAACCTCACTTCCAACGAGATCCTCAACCAGTACAGGAGCCTCCCTGAACATGAGTTGCTCACCAACATCGTCTACATGGGCATGGGGGAGCCGCTGGACAATCTTACCGAAGTGCTGAAGAGCCTGGAGATACTGACATCAGCCTGGGGCTACGGATGGAGTCCCACACGCATCACCGTCAGTACTGTTGGCATCACAGGCCGGATAGAGGAATTCCTGGAGAAAAGCAGATGTCATCTTGCTGTCAGCCTTCACTCCCCTTTTGATGATGAGAGGCAGACCCTTATGCCCGTTCAGAAAGCTCATCCCCTGGACAAGGTACTTGAAATCATCAGGCGATTTGACTTCGGCAGGCAAAGAAGAGTCTCATTTGAATATATTGTCTTCCGCGGTTTGAATGACACCCCTGCTCATGTCAGGGAGATGGCACGCATACTCAACGGCATCCGTTGCAGGGTCAACCTGATACGCTTTCACGCTATCCCCGGTTCTGAATATGCCAGCCCGGACCAGAGGGAGATGGAATCTTTCCGTGACAGCCTCAATGCCAGAGGCATTACGGCTACCATACGGGCAAGCCGCGGCGAGGATATCGGAGCTGCCTGCGGACTGCTTTCTACAATTGAACAAAACAAAAACAGATGAAAACCAGATCACTGACACTCTTCTTTATCCTGACTCTGGCCACCATTGATGTTTCCGGCCAGCAGGAGGTAATGGATTCCATCCTGGCCGACACAACACTTACGGGCACATCATACTCATTCTGCTTTGCTGATGCGCTCACCGGTGAGATCATCTTCAGCTATGATGCCGAGCGTAACCTTGCCTCAGCCTCGGTGATGAAACTCTATCCCACCTCTGTAGCTCTCTCCCTCCTGGGGCCATGCTACTACTATACCACAACACTGCTCCTTTCAGGAGATATCAACACCAGAAGGGGCATCCTTGACGGTGACGTCATCATAGCCGGCGGAGGTGATCCCGCGCTCGGCTCCCCATATTTCAGTGATCATTATGGTGATGTGGTCGGGAACTGGGTACAGGCTGTAAAAGATGCCGGCATAAGGCGCATCAACGGCCGGGTGGCTGCAGGGAACTCGATCTACGACTTCAATCCTGCCCCACCCGGATGGGAATGGGGTGACCTGGGCTACTACTACGGGGCAGGTGTGTATGATATAAATATCAATGACAACAAATTCAACATATACCTGAGCAGCAGATCGGAAGGCACACCTGCAGTAATAGATTCGGTTGAGTCATTCGGTCTGGGCATCTCAATAACCAACAGCCTGTTATCTTCAGGTACAGACAACAGAAGTGAACTTTATGTTGCACCCTATTCATCCTCAGCATCGCTCACTGGCACCGTGCCGGCTGACACCACCACTCTTTTCAGGGCCTCCATCCCCGATCCTCCGATGGCCCTGGTCAGAATACTTGATGCTGCTTTGCGTTCCGCGGGAATAGTCATTAAAGGTGACCCTGAATCCGCCCGGCTTGATCCTGAAGAGAAGAAGAGTGTCGCTATTGCAGTAGTCAATTCCCCTCCACTGTCTGAGATAGTAAAGGTTACAAACCATGAAAGTGTCAACATGTACGCTGAGGCTATCAGAAAACACCTCGGATATGAGATACTGGGAGAAGGAACATTCAGGGCCGGGTCCTCGGTTATCAGACATTTCCTGGATTCAATAGGCTGTGAGCCCTACGAGGCTGTCATGCTCGACGGGTCAGGCCTCACTTCAAACAACAACATCAGCGCCCTGATGACTGTCAGGCTGCTGGTGCACATGAACAACAGCAAATTTGCAGATGCCTTTATCTCATCCCTTCCCATGGGAGCTCTCTCGGGCACCATGAAGAACTATTTCCTTGATGAGTTGTTTCAGGGAAGAGTTGTGGCCAAAACCGGGACAATTTCAAGTGCAAAATCGTTTGCCGGTTACTTCACAACCAACAGCGGGAGGAAGGTAGCTTTTACAACCTTTGCCAACGGCTTTACAGTTCCTTCAAGAAGGATAACTGACAACATGGAAAAGATTGTAAGGGAGATCATAATAAAATACTGAGGCACCCCTGATCCGGGAAAGCGATTTTATTTATCCAGCCTGTTTCGTTTTAATATACTTTAACACAATGGCTTCAATAAACCCCTAATTTTGCGGGTCAGAAGATTGAATATATATCATAGAGATGAAAAAGGGAACAAAAATAGCCCTGTGGGTCAGCATACCTCTTGTACTGCTGATCTGGTTTACAGGGCCACGCATAGGATTATGGGGCAACAGGGACCTGAAAAAGAAGAGTGAAGCAAAAGCATCGCCGTCTCCTGTGCGGGGACAGACTCCAGGCGGACAACCGGGTGCGGCCAGACCTGCCGGTGGCGGCCAGGGTACCGGACAGGGCGGCGGCCAACTCCCCGTGAACGGAACCATCGCCAAACCTTCATACCTTACCAGCGGAATAAGGTCAGCCGGCAGTTTGCTGGCAAATGAAGAGGTGGATATCGTCAGCAAGGTATCGGGCAAGGTCACAGGCGTCTTCTTCAGGGAGGGCA
>JAAZAP010000380.1 GCA_012514255.1 Bacteroidales bacterium
CATTATGACATACCAAGGTACAACAGGTACACCGACTACTACTACCACAGTGTAAGGCAGGAGTCGCCCCAGGTTCAGCGCAGGGTTGCCGAGGGCAACTACAGGCAGACCTACTCGCGCCCCGATCTCAGGGAAGGAGGCAAGGATCTCCAGCGCAGGACTCATGCAGCCATCACTGAAGGTGCACGCAGCGTGCCTGCCCCGGCTGCCGAAGCAAGACGCCAGGCATCAGACCGGGCAGTAAGCGTGACAGCACCTGATGAGGGCAGACGGAGCACAGCCGCCACCACAAGCCGCAGCGCATCCCGGACTGAAGCTGCAAGAAGGGCTACCCCCGGCAGCGTCAGCAGGAATGCAGCAGAGCCCGAGGCAGCCAGGAGAAACAGTTCCGGCACAGTCAGCAGGGATGCTTCCGCCACTGAGGCAGCGAGAAGGACTCCTTCCACGGTGAGCAGGACAGAGCAGGATGGGGCAGTCATAGTCCGCAACAACGAGTCGGTCCGCAGATCCTCTGTCGTCACAGGCCCTGAATCAGTGACGGTTAAGAGTGAAGCAACCAGGGTCTCTGAACAGAGAGCTGCTGAAGCTCGTGAGGTTGAGAGAAGGGCTGCAGAAGCCCGCGCTGAGCAGCAGAGAGCTGCAGAGGTCAGGGAAGCACAGGAGAGAGCCGCTGAGCAGAAGGCCGCACAGGCCAGGGAGAATGAGAGAAGGGCTGCAGAAGCCCGCGCTGAGCAGCAGAGAGCTGCAGAGGCCAGGGAAGCACAGCAGAGAGCTGCAGAGGCCAGGGAAGCACAGCAGAGAGCCGCTGAGCAGAGGGCCGCACAGGCTCGCGTGAACGAGAGAAGAGCTGCAGAAGCCCGCGAGACTGAACGGAGAGCAGCAGAAACACGTACCGCTCAGACTAGAGTCCCTGAATCAGGCTCCGACAGGATGAGCCGAAGATAAAAATCATCTGACTGGCTTAAGATCCCGCTGGCTATGGCCGGCGGGATTTTTTTGTACCTTGTGTGATCAAAAGGGAACATATTCACTCCGGTGTTGTTATATTGACAATTCCTAATAAAAATGCTATGCAAACAATTCTCGGTGCTAACGGTACTATAGGAAAGATCCTTGCACAGGAACTTACCGTGTACACTGACAGGATCCGGCTGGTAAGCCGAAATCCCATACGAGTGAATGAGACCGACGAACTGATGCCGCTCGACCTGACACAACCGGGAACAGTGGACAGGGCTGTGCAGGGCTCGGATGTTGTTTATCTTGTAGTTGGACTGGAATACAACCTGAAAGCATGGGAACAATTCTGGCCTCCGCTGATGAGAGATACTATCAATGCGTGTCTTAAATACGGTGCGAAGCTGGTCTTTTTCGACAACGTCTATATGTATGATAAGAGTCATTTATCGCATCTTACCGAAGATACCCCTGTCAATCCGCCAAGCAGGAAGGGAGCAGTAAGAAAACGGATTTCAGAAATGCTGCTGGAGGCCGTCCGGGATATGGGACTACAGGGGCTGATAGCACGGTCGGCCGATTTTTACGGTCCGGGCAACGAGAATAATTTCATCAACCAGATGGTACTGAAGAATCTCAACTCAGGTAAAAAACCGATGTGGTTCGTGGGGCCTGACATAAAGCACTCTTTTACATACACGGTTGATGCGGGGAAGGCTACTGCCCTGCTGGGCAACAGCCCGGATGCGTATGGCCAGGTATGGCATCTTCCCACTGACACCAGGTCCGTTACCGGCAAAGAGTTCATCACAATGATAGCCTCGGAATTCGGCATCACAGAACCCAGGATCTCCATCCTTCCCAAATGGATGCTCCGTCCGCTGGGTCTCTTCATCCCTGTCATGAAAGAGATGCCTGAGATGATGTACCAATATGACCGCGATTATTTCCTTGATTCATCAAAATTCACAACCCGCTTCGGCATAAAAGCCACATCGTACGAGGAAGGCATTAAAGAAACCTGCAGAGTATTCAGGACCAGGGAGTGATTCTGTTATAAAAAAGATCATATATTTGCAGCCCACAGGTGTTTTCCGCCTGTCGCGGAGCAATAATTACCAGATATTGATCTATTCCTGATATAATCTTTCCATAATGATACTGCAGGCTGCTATTTTGCTTGTCGGATTCCTTGTACTTATTAAAGGCGCTGACTGGCTGGTTTCAGGGGCATCATCCCTTGCACGAAAGTATAATGTCTCCGATCTGGCGATCGGTCTTACCATAGTGGCATTCGGAACTTCCGCCCCGGAACTGGTGGTTAACGTTTTTGCCGCCATTAAGGGGCACCAGGACATCGCATTCGGCAACGTGATCGGCAGCAACAATTTTAACCTGTTCATGATCCTGGGGATAGCAGCGCTGATATCTCCGCTGAAAGTACAGTCAAGTACCGTCTCCAGGGAGATCCCTCTCTCATTTTTCGCAATTCTGTTGCTCTTTTTCCTTGCCAACAATTTCTTCCTTTCGGACAATACTGCACTGTCGAGGATCGACGGGTTGATTCTTCTTATTCTGTTCGGCTCCTTCCTGTTCTATGTCTATCGCCAGCTTAAAGTTGATCCGGAGGTGAAGTTTGAGACACAGAGACAGTATTCTACACTGAAAATATGGGGATTGATCCTGGCCGGTCTTGCAGGCCTGATAATCGGTGGCCGGCTTGTCGTTGACAGCGCCATAAAGATAGCCACTGCATGGGGCATTAGTGAAAAGGTTATCGGACTTACAATTGTTGCTGCAGGCACCTCACTGCCGGAACTTGCAACATCTGTGGTGGCAGCGGTCAAAAAGAACAATGACATTGCCGTGGGCAACATAATAGGATCAAATATATTCAATATCTTCCTGATCCTGGGTGCAAGCTCCCTTATAAGGCCTCTGCCTTATGACAGGGGATTCAACGGTGATATGTATTTCCTTGCATTCGGAACCCTGGCACTCTTTGCCATGATGTTCACCGGCAACAGGAAGAAGCTCGACAGATGGGAGGCAGCGATACTCCTCGGGTTATTTGTTTTGCATACAGCACGCCTTGTGGCACGGTAACCGCGGATAAGGCATTTCGCCTGCCAGGCATGGCAAAAAGTGTCTGCCGGTGCGGACTTTGATCACCATAATCACAATTCAGCCTAACCTTTTGGAATGAATTTTGTTTAACGGGTAATGACTCTTTTAGACGGTTATATTATTTTTGCTGATTCAAGAGTTTTTTAGAAATCACAAAAGGCGGATCCGAAAAGCCATACGTGTAGGAAAACATACTAAACTATTTCAATTATGAAGAAACTGCTATTTTTTGTTGCTCTGATAAGTCTGGGCGTCATAGCCAGCGCACAGGTCAATCCCAACGCTCTTGGAGCCCGCCTGTACGGTGGCGATAATTTCAGCGGAGCAGAACTATCTTACCAGAAGGGACTCAACGACAGGAACAGGCTTGAACTTGACGCCAGCTTCGGGTTCAAGGAAGACTTCACCCGTGTAGCCCTCGTGGGAATCTATCACTGGGTATGGAATATCGCAGGAGGATTCAACTGGTATGTTGGCCCCGGGGCAAGCATCGCCTATGATAATTTCAATGAAAATACATACGTCAATGTTGGCCTGGGCGGACAGATAGGCATCGAATACGACTTCAAGGATCTTCCGATCATGATAAGCCTTGACTCGCGTCCCATGTGGGATTTCCTCGGGGATGTCAACGGGCTCGGCTGGGGCGCTGCCCTCGGTATAAGATTTACCTGGTAGCGCCGCCAGGGGCAGGAACATGAAATGCCGGTATCGACATTAAAACATATACTTTTTGTACTTATCAGCCTCCTCTCCTTTTCAGTCACGGCACAGACTGACGGACCAGAGGCCAACACAGAAGGATGGTTCGCCGTCACCCGGGTGGTTGACGGCGATACCTTTTGGGTGACAGACTCCGGTGGCAACAGTATCAAGATAAGACTGATCGGTATTGATGCTCCCGAGCCACGTAACACAGGCACAAGGCCAAAACAGGGGATTATGGAAGGGAAATCATTCCGATAAATAGATGAATATGAAAATAGTTGACTGGAAAGAAGAAAGTATTCTAGAGACACCGCACAGGGTTGATGTACGAAGGTTATATGATCGCGAAAACGCTCAGGTCATGCATATTACCCTCAATCCGGGGGAAACGCTCAAACCTCACATCACCCCCGTTGATGTGTTCTTTTACATCCTTGAGGGATCGGTAGATGTACTCGTTGGAGATGAGACAATTACCGTCGGCAGCGACAGGCTCGTGGAGAGTCCGAAAGATATTGTTCACTGTCTCTCGAACAGCTCCACGGCTACTGCCCGTATCCTGGTGGTTAAGGCTCCGAAACCTGTCACCTCAACAAGAGTGCTCTGAGAATCTACTTCACCTGGTTTAGCAGGGAGTTGAGACGAATCTGAGCCGCCGAGCTTTTCTCTGTAAGCCCGACTACCTCAACCTCCTTATGAATCGCGCCTTCATATGATCCGGAGATTATTCCGTTCTCCTCATAGGTGGAATTATCTCCCATAGACCCATAGGTTCCGGCACTGATGTTGTTGAAGTTCACTTTATAGAGTCCGTTGGAACCAACCGTTACATCAACGCTGCCACCATCACCGGCAAGATAGAATGAATCGCCGTCGAATGAGATACCGCTGATGAATAAGAGACCAAATGGATGCAGGCATCTCTCCACTTCATCGTCATAACCTACTGAAGGATAATTTCCACCCAGGGTGTTACTATTCTCGTCCAGCACCGCCAGGGCAAGCACGGTGGTATCTCCGCCACTGATGTTGCCGAACATGAACTGAAATACGTGCATCTCATTTGTAGCCCCCTTATTGAAAACCTCCTCAATAAGGTAGAGGTCATTGATCAGGTACTCCTCCCCGTCATATGTAAAGGAGTTCACCGGATCCTTGTCCTTTGAACAGGAGAACAGGGTCAGAAGGGCAAAAAGCCCGACAAGGAACAATGCATTTCTTTTCATAGTGTTTAATCTTTAAAACGATATAATGAATTTTTTTACTGGTACTTCTGTTGATCTCGTGCAGAACTTCTAAATGCTTAACCTATGCAAAAGCTTTTTTATTGCGGTCCTGCACCATTTTTTTCCTCTAATCTGCGTTATAATATTAAACTATAGGAGAAAACTTCAATATCAAACTGACAGACAAATCATTGAGGAATTCAGGAATATATTTCTTTCTGCTCGTGGCTGGCGTCTTGCTCTTCATCGCTGCATGCTCCCACAGGGCACAGCCTGGTATAAGTGACAGAGACAGATCCTCCGGAGCGACTGTCAGAATTCCGCAAGCAACGTTCAGGTTGCCTGACGTGTCAATCAGCGCTTCTGAAAGGAGGCGTCTTGAACTGTTCATGGAAGAAGGCATTGAACAACCCGTTGCTGTTGGGAAAGCCACTCCCGCAGCGGTCATTGAAACAGCACGCGGATACCTGGGTGTGCCGCACTGCATGGGCGGTACCACTACGAGGTGCATGGATTGCTCCGGACTGGTATTCAGGGCTTTTGGCACAAACGGAATAACACTTCCTCACAGCTCTGAGGAACAGGCAAGATACGGCCGTATTATTGCAGACCGGGAGATGCTCATGCCGGGCGACCTGGTGTTTTTCGTACAAACATACAACACCAGCCGGCTGATAACCCATTCGGGCATCTTCATCGGCGAGGGCATGTTCATTCATACCTCTTCCCGCCAGGGAGTAACAATCACTCCGCTGGATGATCCGTACTGGAAAGAGCGATACCTGTTCGGTACGAGAGTCTTCGAGTGAAACTCACCACCCGGCACATGGCCGGTGACCGCTTATATCTTTCTCCCTATATAGAAGACGTACCCGTAGTAATCCTTGTATCTGTCGTAAAGCCTGCTTTCTGCAACACTGCAACCTTGTTGGGACTAGACATCCTAAGTTTTGAGTCATCAAAAATTTGGATTAAACTACAAACAGAATTTTTTTCAGCTTGGATTTTTATCCTGACAAATCAATGAATATTATCACCTGCCGGCTAACAAAATTCCCTGGTAATTACTAAATTGTTGAGCCTAATGAGAGCGATGTACCTTCTTCCGGCAATTGCTTTTTTGTCCCTTAAAATTTGCATGTTAAGCGGACAGGAAGTACTTAACCTGGAATTTCCTTCGGGAGATTTCTCTGAACAGATAAAGACTGTATCCACGGCTTCCGGTGATGTTACCGTGGTACTTAAAGTGTACAGAAACATCCCGTATGTGGCGAAGCCCGCAGACAGGGAATACCAAAGCCTGAATGTGTATGTCCCGGTCAGGCTCAATGGCCGCGCAGTTGATGCGTCCGGTGTACCGATATTATTTGATATCGCTGTCGGAGGTTATATGTCGGTCAATACTGCCAGGCTTGAAAGGACGAGCAGACGGGCAGACCTTGCCCTGGCTGCTGGTTATGTGGTTGTGGCTCCTGCCTGCCGGGGAAGGGATAACCGCGCATCCGACGGCCGGTACTTCGGCAAGGCGCCTGCAGCACTTGTTGACCTTAAAGCTGCAGTGAGGTATATACGTCATAACGCCGGAAAGATACCCGGCAACACTGACTGTATAATCTCTGTCGGATGCAGCGCCGGCGGTGCACTCTCCGCCGTACTGGGAACATCGGGAAACAGTCCCCTGTTTGAAGGTTGTCTTCAGGAGATCGGTGCTGCCGATGAAAGGGCTGCCGGCCTTCGATGACTTTCAGATGAAGCAGCCTGAGCCGTCCCTGTTCGGTAATGACACCATCAATGCAAGACATTTCACAGACTTCAGCCTGCGCCACAGTTCGGGAGATCAATCCGCGGTAGTTGATCCCTCGCTGCAAACAGTGGTAAGCATGATGAATGCCCTTTACTTCACGGAGCCCGGCAGGAGTGACTGCGCACCACACTGGTGGCTGCGAAACGGCACAGCTGACGTCCATACATCACAGACTGTTATGATCAACCTTGCCACCAGGCTTCAAAATACCGGCCGGGACGTCAATGCATGGCTCTTCTGGGATGGGGGTCACTGCGCAGATGATGATCCTGAGGGGTTGATCAAATGGATAAGAGACTTATGTGGAATGAAAACAGAATGACCGGGACTCACCCTGAATTTGAAACCGGAGACAGCAAAACCACGAAATGAGCTACACTGCAATATTATCCACCACACGACTGAAGTTACGGTCACTTGAATCAGGCACCTTCTTAAGTCTGGCTATGTCATCAACTCCCGGGAGACCACCTTATAACAACCTTGCCCCGGGCGTGTCCCCCTGCAGCATACTTCATCGCTTCAGCAGTTGATTCTGCCGGGAAGTATTTCTCAATCACCGGTTTGATTACCCCGTCCGATGCAAGGTTCAGCAGGTATCCAAGGTCGTTGGTGTCCGTTTTTGCAGCCAGGAAAAGCATCTTCTTCCTTCCCAGGGATAAAGGCTTCCCGATCACAATGGCCTTGAAGATCTGTGACATGGCTCCTCCGACCAGGACATACCTTCCATCGGGCTTAAGTGCCTTCCGGCACTTCAGAAGAGAATAATTCCCGTTAACGGCCACAATCAGGTCATATTTCCTGTTTCCCGCCGCAAAATCCTCCTTTGTGTAGTCAATCACACGGTCTGCGCCAAGCAATTGCGACTGTTCCATGTTCCGGGTGCTGCAGACGGCAGTTATCACCGCGCCGAAATGCCTGGCATGCTGAATGGTCATTGTCCCCACGCCGCCGCTGCTTCCCAGTATCAGCACCTCCTGCCCTTTCTGAATGTTTCCCTTGTTCCTCAGCACCTGCAAAGCGGTCATCGAGGCCATGGGCAAAGCTGCCGCCTCTTCAAATGAAAGGCCAGCAGGCTTGGGGGCAAGGGCTCTCTCTGTCGCAAGGGCGAAATCGGCAAAACCTCCGAACCCGCAGGCTGACAGCTCCCCCACCACCTCATCACCAGGCCTGAACAGGGTCACATTTTTACCGGCTGATTCAACAACACCCGAGATGTCTGCCCCGAAGATCTTCCGGGCAGGAATCATTCCCATCTTCATTGAGCGGTAGTCCGCCGCATTGATCGAGGCCGCCCGGATCCTGACCAGCACCTCGTCATCCTTCGGAACAGGCTTCTCAACATCGCTATAAACAAGCCTTTCCGGCTTTTTCGATTTGTTATATACAACCGCTTTCATACACATGAGCTACGCCGCTTTCGGCTTTCCCCAGGTAAGCACGATGATCATCCCCACAACTGCCATGACCACTGCACTCGCCAGGATCTCCACTACTACCGGCAACAGCGATTTGTACATTGTTGTCATTGAGTAAAGGGAGAGATCGATTGTAGCCGTGAAGAGAGCTCCGAACAGCGCCCCGATCTTCAGTCCGTCAACAATTCCACGGGCCCCTGACCATTTCAGGAACAGAGCCAGAAACAATGCGATAAGGAGATTTGACGCGATCATTGCCCACCAGACCATATCCCCTTCCGGACGATTGGCACATGTGTTTGTCATTGGAGAAAAGAAGTTGTAAAGCAGCACCCCGTAAACGAGCCAGCCAATGAGGAAGTAAGCTATCCCCCCGAATAAAGTACCCCTTAGGATTTTCATGATCAGTGTTTTTTAGGTTAACGGTACAATTTATTAAAATTATAAAACAATCCTCTGGTCAGCAGTCTGTATTTCAGGGCAGGATTTCTGAAACTGGATATTAAAGGTTACTTTTGCTTTCACGCCGAAGACATATCAGGATACAGACAATAATGATAAAGCGAATAAAAATTCCGGAAAAGATCAGTACCAGGACCGAATACAAGAGGAAATTCACCCCGGGGGAGATGTACCGTGCCTTTGTCCTCCTTCCCGGTGCAATTGGCAGGATGATATACAACGGCAGGAAGAAGCTTGTCAGCCGTGAGTTCATCGAAAGGATTCAGCTTGCTGTAACCGAAGTGAATGGTTGTGCTGCCTGTTCATACGCTCATACCTACATGGCCATCAAACAGGGAATGAGCAATGAGGAGATCCACAGTTTTCTGAGTGGCGACGGAGGATTCATTAAGCCTGAGGAAGCCAGGGCGATAGTTTTTGCACAACATTATGCTGACAACCGCGGATCCCCGGAGAAGGATGCATATGAAAGCCTGATAAGCGAGTACGGCGAAAAGAGAGCACGCGTAATCCTTGCAGCAGCACGGCTGATGCATGCAGGCAACATTTACGGTATCCCGTACAGCGCTTTCATCTCCAGGCTCAGGGGCAGGCCATACAGGGAGAGCACCCTGGTCTACGAACTGGGCATGCAGCTCTCCGGAATAGTGCTGCTCCCTGTAGCCCTGGTCCACGGCCTGCTGAAGACCATGTCATCCGGCAGACGGTGAAAACTAATCAGATGCTGGCTGTCTGCCTTGCCTGAAGAAAATCAGTTCTTTTTCCCGATATAGAAGACGTAACCATAATAATCCTTGTATTTCGAGTAGAGTACGGCCTCGCGCCTCTCGTTTTCAACAAGTTCTTCGGCGGCCCGGTTGCCCCTGTGCTTCTCCAGGAACAACTCCTGCGCCTTCCCCTGCAGCACATAAAAATGCTCTGTCCAGCAGTTTTCCGGCAGGATGAAAGATGCCACGGGAATAAAGCCTGCTTTCTGCAACACTGCAACCTTGTTGGGAATGGTATCTATTTCAGCATAGGCGTCAAGCCAGAAGGTATTGATCTCCTCCGGCCTCTCTTCCGTAAACCAGGAGGCCTCCGTGACTGCCACGTAACCGCCAGGCTTCAGAAATTTCCGCCAATAGTTCAGTCCCTTTTCAAAGCCAATATTGTAGATGGCACCTTCAGACCAGATAAGGTCAAAATCGAAATCGTGAATTGATTTATTTTCGTTACTCATGGCTATATTATAAAATCCAATGATTTAAGACAATGTGAAATTACACTTTTTCTGATACAGGTACCTGAGATACCGGGCAGGTATGCATACTGTTGCAGGACCGCGAAGTAATCAAATACTGGACCTGTTAACATACAGTTAATGGTTCTGTAAATGCTATAAAATTCTTAATATTGGATATTATTTCCCGTTTGCTGATCAAATCTTCGATATCGTAATATGGATATTATCCTTGCAATAGGGAGTTTTAATGCCTTCTTTTTTGCCTTTTTGCTGTTAACAAAGGCAGACAAACATTTACCGGACAGAATTCTGATTGCCTGGATGATAGTGTTCGGACTGAATTTCTTATCCGGGTTTTTTTCTGTTAAGGGCTTGTTTAATGCCTCGTTCATTCCTGGAATTATGGCGTCACTCCTCTTCGTATGTCATTTCCCGTTTCTGTTCGTATATGCAAAATCACTGGCAATTCGCGATTACTCGCTTATGCCGAAAAAGGTGGTTCATCTCTTGCCATTCCTTTTGATGGCAATCAGTGTACTTCCCCTTTTACTCCTGAATCCTTCCGAGCAGTCACAGGTTCCATACAGCTCCGGGGAGTATATGCCACTGGTAGCACTCCCAATGCTGGTTCTGGTGATAACTTCCGCTGCCTATCTGTGGGCAACGCATCAAACTATACGGAAGCACAGAAGAGCAATCAGAGAAACATTTTCCTTCGAGGAGAAGATTACTCTGACCTGGATCCAGGCAATAGTATACGGTTTCACCGGCCTCTTCTTGCTGATCCTGATTGTTTTCACCATGCTCAGCATAAGACGACTGAATGTTGCCATCACAGATTATATTCTCTTTGCCGGCCTGGTGACAATCATCATCTTTATTGGATTCAGGGGCTATAAACAAGGAAGGGTTTATACATCTGAAAGATCAGACAAGAATCAAAATATTATTGATGTACAGGATTTTGAAGACAAGAGTGTTGCCAGAACTGACATCCCTGATGCTGATGAGCTGCTTAACTCGCTGCAGTCGTTAATGAAAACTGATAAACCATACCTTGATCCGGAATTGACAATCTATACGTTGGCAAAGCTGTTGGATATACCATCACATCAACTTTCACGACTTCTAAACAACCATCTTAACCAATCTTTTTTCGAGTTTGTAAACCGGTACAGGGTTGATGAGTTCAGGTCTCTTCTGCTCATGCCCAGGTACAGGCACTACTCGATCCTTGCCATAGCTCTGGAAGCAGGATTCAATTCAAAAGCGTCATTTAACAGGATATTTAAAAATATAACCAAACTCACTCCTACTGAATATAAAAAGAGAGTCGCCTCATAACCAGATTCCTGGGAATGATTTTTTTCACTAATGCAACTTACTATCTGTCTGTCTGTTACCGTAAGTTGAGACGTCTCCTTGTCTCATGTTCAGAAGTTGAGACGACGGCAATAACTGCCTCCTGTACATTTGTCCCGAAAACCTGAATTAACAAAAAAAGGGACACAATGAACACAACAGTAGATGACATATTGGCAGGTAGTGAGTTCTTCAATACAGAATATCTGCCCTATTCGTGGCTTATTCCTGCAATACTATTTATTATAGCCATTGGTCTGACAGGATATAGTTTCAGATATCCGGGCATTAAGAGCAGCACCGCACTTAAATTGTTTCTGGCGCTTGTATACCTGTTCTCAGGTCTGAGTGTGTGGCTGGGCATGCAACACACTGATATGAAAGCGGCCATATCAGGAACAAGTATACTGTGGATATATGGAATATTATTTCTCCTTGATGCTTTGTGGTGGAAGAAGATCATCTTCAGGATACCAGGGCAAATTGATCTGAGGATAACAATGATACTTCTGATATTACTCGGGGTATTTTACCCGGTTACCGAGATATCCTTCGGGTATTACTGGCCCCGTATGGTCCTCTTCGGTTCCGAGTGCCCCACCACAACCTTTGTGCTGGGCCTGTTAACAGGCTCACTGCCAAATACCAACAAATGGATCCTTGGAATACTCGCTACCAATGCTGTAATGGTCGGCGGGTATGTTGGCCTCAACGGCTTTTTGGTTGACGCCATCACATACTTCCCCGCCGGAATCCTGGGATGGATAATGATGATCCGCTATTGGAAAACAACTAAAATAACAACGACATGAAAGCAAAAATGACTCCTTTCCACGTAATTATCATGATCATCGCTGTGCAGATGACCTATGGATGCCAGAAGATCAACAGTGAACATGATGAAGCTATGAGCCTTGAGATAAAAGATATCGACTTCACATCGCTGAAGGAAGGCACGTACAACGGATACTACGCCGGAGGAATGCAAGGATGGCGCGAGAACGAGTGCATGGTTACGGTGAATGCAATTTCCAATGACTCAGGTAAAGTTACAGAAATTAAGCTGATCAGAAGTGTTGAAGACCGGGAGCAGTCCTTCTTCGATGAATTGTACAGAAGAGTGATTGAAAAACAATCACTTCAGGTTGACGTGATCAGCGGGGCAACCCTGACCTCTAAGGCACATCTGAAGTCTATTGAAGATGCCCTGCTGAAGGCTGAGAGGTAACAATGATTAAAATAATACCGGGATGAAAAAATTAATAAAAAACAATCCATTACCCGCCTATTTCCTGCTTACTTTCATCGTTTCGTGGAGCGGGATACTGATAGTCGCTCTGTTCACTGGTATGCCCGCAACCAGTAATTTCTTCAACAGCAAAGGCCCGGCAGCCCTGATTCCAACACTGCTGGGTCCGCCTGTAGTTGGCCTGTTGATGACTGGCATATGTCATGGAAGGGATGGGCTTTATAACCTTAAGTCGAGATTCCTCAATTGGAGAATGAATATTGCCTGGTATCTTATGGCAATGCTGGCTGTACCTGTCGCACTGTCAGCAATACTGCTTGTACTTAGTTCATTTTCTGACGTTTATACCCCAAAGATAATTACGGAAGGAAACCGTCTGAGTCTGGTTATTACAGGCATTCTGACAGGTCTGCTGGGAGGAGGTCTTTTTGAGGAGGTAGGCTGGACTGGCTTTGCCGTCCCGGAACTGAGAAAGAAATACAATATCACAGACACCGGCCTCATCCTTGGATTATTCTGGGGACTATGGCATTTCCTGCCTGTCTGGTGGGGCAGCGGTGACATAAACGGGAAAACAGACTGGATACTGTTTTTGCCCGGACTCTTCTCCCACTATGCCGTGCTCATGCCATTCAGGGTGATTCTTGTCTGGCTTCATGACCGCACTCAAAGCCTTATCCCGGTCATTCTGATGCATGCAAGCCTGACAGCCTTCATTCTTTTTGTGCTCAATATATCAGCAACAGGACTGCCTCTGTTCGTGTACAATGCCTGTTTTTCTGGTGTATTGTTTATTGCAGTTGCCATTATTACAGCAACAGACCGCAAGACCGGGTCAAAACCCTCCGGGTCACTACAACAAAAAGGATCAATCCAAAATGTAATGTAATATTCCGAACAATTTTTATAAGTTTATAGCCAATTTGCTAAACCCCTTTAATAAGATTAACCATGAGAGTTCTGTTGAAAGTTGGATTTGTATCAACTGCACTTGTAGCTTTATTTATCTTCACCGGCTGCGGCACCGGTCACACCGGGTGGCAGAGTGATGTCGTC
>JAAZAP010000381.1 GCA_012514255.1 Bacteroidales bacterium
AACTACCCCAGACTGGGTGTTATAGGCACCAAACGGACCATCAGCTCAGGCGAGTATGAGAAGAAACTGCGCGTGGCCGCTCCTTCCACCACCCTTGCCTCCCTGGCAACACCCCTGCTGGTGCCGATGATTGAGGAGGGTTTCATCTTTGATGATATCAGCAATGCCATCATACGCACTTACCTCTCTGATCCGAAGCTGAGTGACATCAGCGCCCTTATCCTGGGTTGCACCCACTATCCCATCATCCGCAACCAGATCAGCAAATTCTTCAACTTTGACGTTGAGGTGGTTGACTCGGCACGCATCGTTGCCTCCAGGCTGAAGGAAACACTCGAAAAACATGATATGATCAGCAGGAGTGAGGCCGGCGAAGACCTCTTCTTCGTCTCAGACTTCACTGACTATTTTGAGAAGATTGCCAGAATGTTCTTTGAGAAATCAATCAACCTTCGGAAGGCTGATATCTGGTCGTGAAGCTTTATCAGTCACAATTGCGAAACCATTTGACTGAAATCCGGTATGGCAATCACTGATTGCCATAATATTGCCTGATCAATCACGGTAAACATGACCAAAATCATACACATATATCTGTGTAATGGTGAACTTAGCCTCATCAAACAGGTTATTTCTTTCAAAGGGGCTTTTTAAATCAAATACGTTAAAAAATCATGGGAAAAAGATCAAAGGTCATTGAGAAGGATGCTGTGGTGGTCAGGTTCTCAGGCGACTCGGGAGACGGGATGCAGCTTACAGGCACTCTCTTTTCCAACACGTCAGCCCTGTTCGGACATGATATCTCCACTTTTCCCGACTATCCGGCGGAGATAAGGGCTCCGCAGGGAACCGTGGGAGGTGTATCCGGCTTCCAGGTACACATCGGGCATAAGCTTATTAACACCCCGGGCGATTTCACAGACATACTGGTGGCAATGAATCCGGCCGCTATACGGGCCAATGCACGGTGGCTCAGGCAGGGATCAACCATTATTTATGATTCAGACAATTTTACTGAAAAGCATATACAGCGGGCAGGGTACAAGTCCGATCCGTTCGCTGAGGACAAGCTTGACTCCATGAACCTCATCGCTGCCCCTATCACCACCCTGGTGAAGGAGGCGCTGAAGGATATGGATCTTGATCCCAAGACAGTGCTCAGGACCAAGAACATGTTTGCTCTCGGGATGGTTTACTGGCTCTTCGACAGCAAACTCAAGTATACTGAGGATTTTATTGAGGAGAAGTTTGGAAAGAAACCTCTTATTGCGGAAGCCAACAGCAAGGTGCTGAGGGCAGGTTATTACTATGGTGAGACCATAGAGGCTCTGACGCCCTCATACAGGGTTGGCCCCGCACCCATAAAGAAAGGTATCTACCGAAACATCAACGGTAACCAGGCAACAGCATGGGGCATACTGGCAGCAGGTGAAAAGGCGGGTCTCAAGATCTTTATAGGTTCTTACCCCATTACCCCGGCTACCGGCATTCTGGAGGAGCTGGCCCTGAGGAAGGATATGGGCGTCAAGAGCCTGCAGGCAGAGGATGAGATTGCAGGCATATGTACTGCCATCGGCGCCAGCTTCGCCGGCCGTCTGGCGGTAACCTCAACATCCGGTCCCGGACTGGCACTTAAGTCCGAAGCCCTTAACCTGGCAGTGATGACTGAGCTGCCCCTGGTGGTTATAGATGTCCAGCGTGGCGGTCCTTCAACAGGCCTCCCCACCAAGACGGAACAGGCAGACCTGTGGCAGGCCCTCTATGGCCGCAACGGCGAAAGCCCCGTCCCGGTTATCGCTGCCGGAACACCGTCAGACTGCTTCAATTTCGCTTTCGAAGCAGCAAAGATAGCCATCGAACATATGACGCCGGTGGTGTTGCTAACTGACAGCTACCTGGCCAATGGCTCTGAACCGTGGAAGATACCTTCAATGAAGGATATGCCGTCAATAACAGTACCCTTTGCCGTTAACGGCGAAAAGGATTATCTGGCCTATGAGAGAGACCCTGAGACACTGGCACGCAAATGGGCCATTGCCGGCACTCCGGGACTTGAACACCGTGTCGGTGGACTGGAAAAGACCATCAAGGGCAGCGTCTCTTACACCCCGGAGAACCATGAATACATGGTCAGGACACGTGATGAGAAGGTTGAGCGGATCAAGGTCCCTGACCTTAAGGTGGCCGGAAAAGAGAGTGGTGAGCTTCTCATAATAGGTTGGGGTAGTACCTTCGGGCAGGTCACCACCGCTGTCAGCGAGTTGCAGGAAGAAGGATACAAAGTTTCTGCTGCCCACTTCAACTATATCAGACCCCTGCCCGGGAATACGGATAAGGTGTTCGCAGGCTTCAAGAAACTGGTCGTATGTGAACTGAATACGGGCCAGTTTGCC
>JAAZAP010000382.1 GCA_012514255.1 Bacteroidales bacterium
GCAACTGGAACCGGAGCGACCTGTTCACCAGCGATTATCTTGAAGGATATGAGGAGAACCAGATTACTGATTTCCTGCCCTCTTTCAATACCCGTGTCAGTTACACCCACTATCGTCTTTCACTGCCCAATGATGACATCCGTTTCCTGATCTCCGGCAATTATGTTCTTACGGCCTGGGAGCCAGGCAACCCTGACACCCCGCTGCTTGTCAGGCGCTTCTTCATCAGTGAGGGCAGCTCCTCAGCAGCAGTGGTCTTCCGTCGTCCGATGAAGCCCGGTGCCACCGAGACGCACCAACAGGCAGAGATAACTGTAAGCACCGGAACCCTTGCCGTCACTGACCCTTACCGCCAGATCACTCTTACCATAATGCAGAACGGGCGCAGTGACAGGATGAGGGCAGGCATCACACCTGACTTCGTGGGAAGCGGAAGGCTGGAATACAACACCCTGTCAGACAAGACACTGATGCCGGGAGGGAACGAGTTCAGGTACTTTGATATTAAGACCATCCGGCAGACAAGGCAGAACGTCAGAACGATAGACTTCGTCAACGGGATCTACCACGCCCTCCTCCTTCCCTCTGAAGACAGGGAGTTCAAACCATATTTCTTCAATGAGGACTTCAACGGCAGGTACGTTGTGGCAATGGAGGAGAGCAATGAGCCGGACAGGGAAGCTGATTATGTATGGGTCTGGTTTACCCTGCCGGCATACAGTGAACTCAGGGGTGGGTCTGTCTATGTGGCAGGCGACTTCTGCGGTTGGCAGCACGGACCTGCCAACAGGATGACCTGGAACCCCGCCAGGGGATGCTATGAGGCTTCACTCCTGCTCAAGCAGGGATGGTACAACTATGAATATCTGTTTATTCCGGCAGGCGGTTCCGGGCCTGAGGGCTACGCCTTTGAAGGGAGCCACTGGGAGACCGAGAATGATTATCTCATCCTGACCTATTTCCGTGATCCCACCCGGCGCTATGACCGGCTGACGGGCATTACCCTGGCAAATACAAGGCCTCAGTGAGAGTCGGCAGTCGGCAGTCAGCAGTCAGCAGTCAGCAGTCAGGAGTAAATCAATGACTTAATGTCTGCCAGCTGCCAACTGCAGACTGCAGATTGCCTACTTGTGGTTATCAATTCCGTACAGCATATAGAACGTATGCTCCATGGTCTTCACTATCTCCGCCATGTACTCATGTACGGCCTTGACTGATCCCGGCAGGGTGTAGACAAGAGTGTTGCCGATGGCGCCGGCAACGCCCCTGCTGAGCAGTGCCTTCGGGTTCTTCGTACCATACTTTACCCGTATCTGTTCCATGATGCCGGGTATCTCTTTGGTAAACACAGGTGTGACCACCTCAGGGGTGATATCTCGGGGGCCGATGCCTGTGCCTCCCGTGGTGATTATCAGATCAACCTCCGTCGCCTCTGTCAATGCAGCACGCAGAGCCACGGCATCATCAGGAAGGATAATCTTTTTTATCTCACAATTCCATCCGGCAGCTTTCATTGCATACCTCACATACTTGACCACAGCGGGGCCGCTGAGATCAGGGTAACTACCGCTGTGAGCCCTGTCGCTGAGGGTGATCACCAGAACCTTGAATTTTTCAGGCAATGTCATTTTTCTCTTTTTTTATCAGTTTGATATCAGTAATGGTCATTGTCTTGTCCACTGCCTTGCACATATCATAAACTGTCAGCAGTGCCACACTCACTGCCGTCAGCGCCTCCATCTCCACACCGGTTCTGCCGGTGCACCTGACAGTGGCAGTGGCGCTTAAACCCTTTTCGTCAGCCTCCAGTGACACCCTCGCCTGGTCAAGTGCAATATTATGACAGAGTGGTATGAGAGTGCCACACTGCTTGGCTGCCTGTATGCCCGCTATCTCTGCCACGGTGATGACATCGCCTTTCCTCATCATATTTTCCTCCACCAGCCTGAGTGTCTCAGGCTTCATCTCTATTCTCCCTGATGCGGTGGCTGTGCGGTGCTGTTCCGGTTTTTCACCGGTGTATACCATATGGGCTCTCCCGCTCTCATCAGTGTGTGTCAGCTTATTCATCTGTTATCCTCCGATATTATAAAAGCCATTAATGTGATTTACGCTTCCCTTTTCAGGCTTGGCAGCCAC
>JAAZAP010000383.1 GCA_012514255.1 Bacteroidales bacterium
AAAGCCTCAACCGCCTCCTTTGAAACGTTAAGAGCAAGCATCGCTGTCAGGATGAGGTACATCATCCCGATCATCTTTTGCCGCGGGGTTTCTTTTCCCTTAGCCATTTGCGGATAGTTTAAAAGTTAGCAGATATATTGATGAACTCAACATTATTTCACGTTCATTGCGGCAAGCATATTGCCGTAGACATTGTTCAATGAGCTGAGGTTTTCATTCAGTTTGGCAACCTGGTCACGGTATTTCTTTGTGTCATCCGCTGAACCGGTGAGGTCTTTCATCAGACCCTCCATGCCCTTGTATATGGTTTCACTGCTCCTGACATGGTCATTGGCGCCACGGAGCTGGAGCTCATAGGCTGCATTGAGGGCAGAGAGGTTCTTGTTGAGTGCCTCAAGCTTCTCCTGGTAGCTGAGTCCGCCGGTCTCAATGGATTTTGACGATTCACCGATAGCCTGGTAAACAGAGCTGGTGTCATTCATTGACCTTGCGGTCTGATTGACTGAATCGGAGAGGTGCATAAGCGACTCGTTGGCTTTCCTTATGGTGCTGGCATATTCATTGGTGGTTGCCGCCAGGTCACCCATGGCATTGAAGTTGCTCGTGGTTTCGGTGAGTTTCTTCAGCCCGGAGCTGAGCCTGTCAAACACGTCGGGTGTGATTCCCGCGTCAGCAAGCATCTTGTCAAACTGTGACAGACCTGCACCGCCGCCGTAGCCACCGCCACCTCCGTGGCCGCCCTCGATGAATCCGAGAGGTTCGCCCGCGTAGTTCGGATCAAGCTGCGGATAGACCAGCTTCCAGTCGGGTGCCTCCTGCAGAGGTTCAAAGGCCGAGAAGAAGAAGATGATTGCTTCTGTGACAAGACCAACACCCAGGAACAGCCCTGCCAGTGGATAGTGTTGGATCTTGAAGAGAGCACCTAAGATCACGATTGAAGCGCCCCAGCCATAAAGCTTGGACATGAATGCTTTCCATTTACTTGTGTGAACAATTTCCGAGAGGCCCATATATTTACAATTTTAGGTTTAACAGTATTAGTTATTTACTCCGATATAAGTTCTGACATTGCGGAATCCTACAAATGATTTTGTTGAGTCCTGGTATTCGTAATCCCTTGATGATGTCTGCATGAACAATGCGATATCCTTCCATGAGCCTCCCCGGATAACCTTGCGCTTAAGCACGGGAGGATCATCAGGCCGGGCATTGTATTCATAGTCAGGATTAAGGTCATGAGTAAAGACATATGATGAGGGATGGTATGCACATGAAGTCCATTCTGCCACGTTGCCGGCCATGTCAAAGAGGCCGTACTCGTTAGGTTCGAAGGAGGCCACCTTGATGGTGTATACTGCTCCGTCATCAATATAGTTACCGCGAAGAGGCTTGAAGTTTGCAAGGAAGCAGCCCTCATAGTTGCGAGTGTATGGTCCGCCCCATGGATACATTGAGAGGTCAAGACCACCACGGGCAGCATATTCCCATTCGGTCTCCAGCGGGAGGCGGTAGTTGTGAACATCGGCAATGCCTTGGGCGCGGAGGTGCTCATTCATGAAGTTGGTACGCCAGACGCTGAAGGCACGTGCCTGTATCCATGACACTCCAACCACAGGGTAGTCATCATAGCCCGGGTGCCAGTAATATAAAGTAGCCCAGGGCTCATTGAATGAATAGGTAAAGTCCCTGATCCATGCAAGTGTATCCGGATAGATATTGACAACGTGATGCATTATGAATGAGGAGCGGTCAACAACGTCAGTTGTGTTGCCCTCAAGGTCAGTCACCTGGCCCTCATATCTTCCCTCCTTGTAGTTGTACCTGGCTTTTGCAGCCTGCTTATAGTCAACCCAGAAATAGGAGTAGTTCAGGAGGCGGGTGTCCCACTGTTTCCTGGCGTTGAATCTCTCCTCCGGAGGATAGTACATTGACTCTGCCACAGCCTGGATTTCTTCATCCCTCAGATCAATCCTCTCTTCCCAGTTCAGGACGTATGGCTCAATGATATTTCCCTCCTCGTCAGTACGGAAGAATTCGTAACCCTCAAGACCTTCCTCTCCCAGCCTGGTTCTGAGGATGGAGTCACGTACCCAGTTTGTGAACTGACGGTATTTATTATTGGTGATCTCTGTCTGGTCCATCCAGAAAGCTTCTACCGTTACTGTTTTGGAGAGACTGTTCATGGCACGCAGGGGATCCTGGTCACTTGGTCCCATAACAAAGGAACCGGCCGGGATA
>JAAZAP010000384.1 GCA_012514255.1 Bacteroidales bacterium
ACAAACCTCCCGTTCCAAGAGGAATGAGAAGGCTCGCCAGCATCCTGCGCGTGACGGGAGTCCATGCCCTGTGCCCGCTCTTTCTCGCCTTGCGCGAAGAAAAGATAACAGCTCCCGAAAAAGCCAGTACCAGTACCAAAGCCATCACTCCAATAAGAGGCAAATACTCACGGAATCCGTCAGGCCCCTCTGCAAATGGTCTCATATACCAGTCTTCCGGTGCGGAGATCTTCGTTATGATGAGCTGCGCGGCAATAGCCCCGGCAACACCCAGGAATCCCGCTACAATTCCCGATATTCCGCTGAGCGACAGGAATCTGGAAGATGCTTCCATTAACTTCCTGATGGCCTGGATATCCTCAAGATGGTGATCTGATTGATTCATCATTGTATTTTGTAGTACTTTGCGCTACAAAGTAAAATATTATTTTATTGCTGTGCAAATAATTTCAATATTTTTTTTGTGGGTCTGGTGGCGGTGGCAGTCAGGGTAGAAGAGATGCAGACAGTGATCTGCTCAATTTTCCTCATAATTCACACCGTCAACCGGGAAATCTCCTATTTTAACAGAAGCGGACATTGTGGACATTGCCCCCACTACCCCCAGCCCGTTTGTGATATTGGTGTAAACCGGCACCGGCTCTGCCAGGAAATTATCATTTGTATAGGAATATGCCGCGTATGACTGCAGGTAAAGGTACAGGTCCTTTGTTATGGTGCTGAGTCTGTACAATCTGTGAACAAACTCATAATAATCGGTATCGGGATAGTCGATTTTGCTGGCACAACGTAACGTGTATTCCTTGCCGGATATGAGTTCATCACTGAAAATATTGTAGTTATTCGGCACGGACATATCAAAGAGATCATCATCCTGGCGCGGTGAGATAAGCGGGTCAGACCCAAATCCATAACTGATGTCAATCTCACTGACACTTACTGCCGATTCCGGGTTATAGGGTCCGGACTTGTCACCCCGGTATATACCCCACATTGTGGTTGCTGAGACCTTATAATAATTTTCCGACACCCCCGGATCCCTGAATTTCAGTTTTACCGTCATCTCACGATAGCCGTAACCCATTAACTGCGAGCTTGTGTCAGCCACCTCAACTGCCACCGGTACCGGCAGCTGCGTCTCTCCGTATGCTTTCGCAAAGCCCGGTACTTCTGCCTCAATGCGGTAGATATGGCCATATTCAGGTTTAGTCGTGAAAGAAATATACTGGGAATTCGGATTCAGGGGATAATAATCCGGCACCGGAGGCGGTTCAACGTAGGTCAGTGTCTCCAGCAGTTCACCGTCGCGATACACCCGCACTGTTGCATCTTTTATCTGCCTTGGCTGCCATGGCACCTGGAAGACTGTATGGCTCTCTGATATGGTGACTTTTACAAGGCTGTCAGGATGGAGCAGGGCATATATGACCACCTTGGGTTCCGTCTCAGGGCCCTTGTAGTCAATTACCGTCTCACAGGCGATGGCTGTCATGACTACAAGCGCAACAGCTGTCCGGGATACTATCTTCCTTGTGATCATCCTCATGCCTGTCAGAACTTGAATGAATATGAAACAGACGGGATGATTGGGAATACGCTTACCTTTCTTAGCTCAGGCTTACTGTAGTAAATCATCTCCCCTGGGTTGTCCGGATCGGGTTCCTCTATCCATTTGTTTCCCCAGAACAAAAAGAACGGGTTAAGCCTGTTGTAGGCATTGTAGACAGAGAAGCTCCATGTCCGGATACCATTCTTCTTCTGTTTGTGCAGATTGACCCCGAGGTCAAGTCTGTGGTATGACGGCAAACGGTAGTTGTTTCTGCCCGGAAAATCAGTTATCGATGTGCCATAGTATTCAGATGTGAAAAAGCTCTCCGTCGGATATTCAGAGGCTCCCAGGGTGGCAGCATTGCCTGTGCCGTACACCCATACCAGCCCCACATCAACCCTGTCACTGAACTTATGGGTAAGGGCGAGGCTTATGTCATGCCTGCGGTCATACTTCGCGGGAAATGTTTCGCCGAAGTTCAGGTTCTCAAACCTGCGGTTGGTCCATGAAAGGGTATATCCTATCCACCCCGTCAGCTTGCCATAATTCTTTTCCACCATTATCTCCGCCCCATAGGCCCATCCCCTGCCCTTCTCCACCTTCGACTCCCAGCCGGCGCCCGTGCCTCCGAAGAAGGCTCCCTCCTTGTACTCAATCAGGTTATCCATGCTCTTGTAGAAAGCTTCCATGGTAACCTCCAGGTCTCCCGGTATCAGAAATCCGGAGCCTATGGCTACCTGGTGCGAGACCGGGGGTTCATAACGCCTTGTTACCGGCAGCCAGAGATCTGTAGGCAGACTGATTGCAGAGGTTGTCAGAAGATGAACGAACTGGGCCATCTTGCTGTAGGAGAGCTTGAACGACAGGTCGTCAGTGGCCAGGTAGCGCAGTGAGAGTCGCGGCTGGAAGACAAAATAGTTAGTGTCCTGAACGTTGAACAGCGACAGCCGTACGCCGGCATTCATCTTCAGCCTGGATGTGAGCTCTATGTTATCCTCGGCATACATAATGAACTCATTGGCCCTTACTTTCATGTCACCGATAACAGTATCCAGCCCGGTATCGCCCATGGTGCCCGAATTAAACCTGAAGGTGGTGACACCGGGCTTGAAGTAATGGAAGGTGTAACCGGTACCGAACTTAATGGAATGTCTTGGCGACAGGTAATAGTCGAAGTCAATCTTTGCCCCTACATCCTCAATACCCGAGAAGTATTTGAAGTAATCCACCTCCCTGGCCTTTGAGTTGAGCTCCTCAACAGACGATTCAATTGTCACATCAAAATCGTATTTGCTGTAGGTAATGGTTGTATTGCTGAACAGCTTATTGGTAATCAGATAATTCCACCTGAGGGCTGTGATCATGTTCCCCCATCCCAGGCCGTAGCTATCCTTATATTCCATCCTCAGGTCCTGGTCACCCTCGTAATTCGGCCTGTACGTATTCCTTGTATAAGCCCTGTCGCGGCCGAAGTATGAGCTCAGGTAGAGCCTGCTCTTCTCCGAGAACTTATGGTTGATCTTGGCATTGAGGTCATAGAAGTAATAACCCCCCGTTGTCCTGTCTTCCTGGCCCCGGTTGTACTTCATGATAAAAGGTTGGGCCAGGACATCATAATATGTGCGCCTGCCGGAGATCACAAATGAGGTTTTATCCCTGATTATAGGCCCTTCCAGCGAGAGCTTCGATGAGATCAACCCTACAGCCACATTGCCATGGAACTCCTTTTCATTGCCTTCTTTCATGCGTATGTCCACCACCGAGGAGAGCCTCTCACCATACCTTGCCGGGAAACCTCCCTTGTAAAGCTGGACTGACTTGACGGCATCAGGATTGAAGACCGACATGAATCCGAAGAGATGGTTGGCGTTGTACACCGGCACCCCGTCGAGGAGGAACAGGTTCTGGTCGGGGCCGCCGCCGCGGACGTAGATGCCGGTGGATCCTTCAGTGCCCGACTGTACGCCGGGCAGCAGTTGTATCACCTTGAGCACGTCGGCCTCGCCAAAGATCACCGGTAGCTTGAGGAATTTATCCACCGGGATGTCTATCATGCTCATCTGTGTGCTTTCGATCTTCGCTCTGCGTCCCGAGGCTGTGACAGTCACTGCTGCGATCTCACTTGATGACATCGCGAGGTTGAAGTTGATCACAGTGTCACGTGTGAGCCAGACCTCGGCAGTATCCGCGTCAAAGCCAAGGTATGAGACAATGATCTCAGCTTTGCCTGGCGTCAGCCGGAGGCTGTAAAAGCCGTAGTTATTGGTGGTAGTGCCTGTGAAGGAGGCTCTCTCGTAGACGGTGGCATCTATCATCCTCTCACCGCTGCCGGCGTCGGTGACGAAGCCGCTGACGGTTATCCGTGCTGTGGCAGCCGCAGAAGCGCCGGTGCCACGCTGTGCCTGCAGAGCAAGGCTGAAGAGGATTGCTGCAAGAGCAAGGGAGAGTAGTCTGCGCATAGGATTCAGAAACCGGTTGTCTCCTTGAGGAATTTACGGACGGCTCTTTTCTCATTGAACTCGAGCATTCCCGTCGGGAGGCGGATGGTGCGTCCTGATTTGAGTATTATGCGTACAGAGGTTTCATCAGCAATTATCTCATCTATCTCGTGTATCCCGATGATTACCCGTCCGGGCCTGGTATACCATCTGATTATCAGCTCCCCCTTGTCAGCCGTCAGCCTGTTGACCAGGGTGCCGAAGTTCAGGCTCAGGAAGGCCAGACCAAGCAGCAGCATGGCGATGATCTGCACCCAGAACGACCATTCCCCGGAGTCACCCGTTAAGATTATGATTATTACCATCACCAGGCAGACAACTCCAAGTGAACGGTATATTTTCTCATATAGCGAGTTCCGTAGTACCAGTTGTTTCATGGAGATGAATTTAGCAAAGTAAAGATAGTCAAATATACGGATTGCCTGCCAGACCGTATTGTTACGCTGTCACATGCCAGTGTTATCCTTCAGGAATTTGCGTGCTGCCCTTCGTTTATCCGGTTCCATGTGCCGGACAGGGAGCCGGATTGACCTGCCGTCCTTAATCATGATGCGTATAAACCGCTTATCTTCCGTTATTTCAGTGATCTCATCAACGCGTATATGTTTCTTGAACAGTTTTGTGTTCCACCTGAGGGTAAGGATGCCGTTATCAATGGTTAGTTTGTTGATGAGAGCTCCCAGGAGCATTGTAAAGAAGAGAATTGCAACCAGTATGAGCACCGCCAGCAGAATCCAGAATATAGCGGTTTTCGGGTTTTGAGTGAGCAGTTGCAGGCCCACACCCAGGAGTGTCAGTCCGCCCAGGAACCGGAACACGTATTCCTGTGCTTTGTCTCTTAGCACCAGTTGGTTCATCGGGGTTCTGTTTGATTGCACCGTGAAAGGTAAAAAAATTATGGGAAGATCACAAA
>JAAZAP010000385.1 GCA_012514255.1 Bacteroidales bacterium
AATGACTGGGCCATTGCTCCTGTGCAGAACAGGAGGGCTGCGAAGCCTGCCAGAATTCTTCTGTTCATGGTTGTATCTTCTGTTGTTAGTTAATCTTAAGAATGATAGGGTTGAGGTCCCTGGTTCTTCCATCGGGTCCTACTGCCTTTATCTTTTCTATTATCAGTTTTTGTCCGGCGCGCAGGTTGCCTATAAGCCCCTTCTGCTTGTCGGTAAGTCTGTTGCTGTTTGATTCGGCCGTGATCTCGTAGCCCTTGTCATTGACTGAGACGGTGAAGCCGGTGACGGTATAGGTGAGGTCGAACTCGAAGTTCTCAAGTACGGCTGTTACCACCTGCTGTGCAGCAGCCACGCTGCGAAGCACATTTCCTTCCTTCATGTTTGCAAACCGGGCTTCGGGGTCAGGCAGTCTCCTTACCCTGAACTCCACCGGCGGGAAAGTCTGTACCTTGCCGTTGATTTTCGCAGAGACAATGATCTGTGCATTCTGCCCTACGGTACGGGGCTGAGCAACATATTCGCCGCGATAGTTCTTGTATTTGCCTCGCTTGATGTCGCCGTTGGTCATGCGGACGGAAAGCTTATCCGATCCCACCCCCGGCACTGATACGTCGAGAGGGTTCTGTATGCCCTGGTAGAGCACGTTCATGGCTGTTGGCGAGACAACAACGTTAGGCATGCCCACCGAGTAGTTGGAGTCAAAGGTATAGCTCCGTATAGTGCCATCGGGAGCCTTCATCTTGATCACTCCGCCCCATGACTTCTCACCTGTGGAGCCGGGTCTTACCCTGTAGATGCCAACACCTGACTCATCAACCGGCAGCTGGGTGGCCTGGGGGCCCGGCTCGTATGTTACTGAGCCGTCAGCATTTGTGGTTGAGGTATAGGGACCAACGAAGATCTCCATGTCCTGTGTTGTGTCAGTTGCTGCAACGAATACACGGGCCTCGTATTCATTACCCTGCATAATATAGGTTGAGTTGGGTATGACAGTAGGAATGATCTTGTTGAACCTGAATGATCCGGCATCAATCTGGGTGAAGAGGGAGTTGACCACGTCAGTCTCAGCGTTCCTGACGTCTACCTGCATCTTTGAGAGGATGGTGATCACAGCAACAAGCGGCAGGGTCTGGAAGTTGGCATTTACCCAGTTCTCCTTCCCGGTACCTTCAAGATTCTCCGGATCGTCAGTATTGAGTATGTCAAGTATTGACTTCTCAGCGGAAATGTCCCTGCCTTCGAGAGTCTCAACGAGGTACGAACGGTAGTCTTCAATAAGGGCCTTGAGGTGATTGCCTTTGCCAGCCTGGTTTGCCCCTATAAGTATTTCAGAGGGCACGTTGTTTTCATCTATCTTCTTTACCTTGGTGACATCTATCTGGTTATTGGGAAGCAGTGCTTCCGACTCCGGGCCTTCAGCTGTGGTAATGATTTCAATCTTGAGATCCTGAATAAAATCGAAAACCTCATCAGCGCGTGCCTTTACCTCGTAAGCTTTTGCTTTCCATTCTCCTGCTTTCTCGGGATTCTCAGCCGCCGCCACATCAAAAGCTGCATAGGTTATATCATTCTTTTTGATGTAGTTCGCGGTGGTCTTGGTCAGGCTCAGGTCAACCTTCTTGAAAGCCTCAACCGCCTCCTTTGAAACGTTAAGAGCAAGCATCGCTGTCAGGATGAGGTACATCATCCCGATCATCTTTTGCCGCGGGGTTTCTTTTCCCTTAGCCATTTGCGGATAGTTTA
>JAAZAP010000386.1 GCA_012514255.1 Bacteroidales bacterium
TCCCCTGCATCGCACCACGAGTGCAAAAACACCCCGACCTCTCTGCGTTCGATACGGGGCACGGCGCGCCACCGCGATGCTGCGGCAACATGCACACCGCCGAACGTTAGCAGCCAGTTAAATTCACCAAGACTGCTAGCTCATATTACTGACGAGATAATCTAATGAAAATAATGTAGATAATATTTTACAATAAATTGGATTTTTCAGAAATAATAGTCTAAAAAGAGAATGTCATTTTTAATGAAAATTTCACTATTATTGCAACACTTAGAAACAACTGTACTTTGAGAACAATTCTAAAATTGATAATTACAGCTTAATTAATCTCAGAAATCCACAGGTTAATTTTGGATAGTTCGGGAAACTCCTCCCGAGCAGGTTTCATATACAATTAATTTTATAAAAAATGTCCTTTAATTAGGACAGAGTACATCTATGTAATTATTAAATCAAAAGAAAATGTTTGACATAAGAAAAATTCAGGAACAAGTTTTATTCACAGCAATAAAAAACGTGAGTAACGAGGAAGTAGCAGCTCAAATCACGGATAACCAACAGGAAGACAATCCAACTTGGGTGAAAAACACCATGAAACGATTGGACAAAGCATTCGATTCATTAACTGTAAAAAAAATCAGGATGTATTGCCAGTGTGGTTATGGAATGGACGAGAAATTAGCCTTGGTAAAAGAACTGATGGCAATGTCTTCAAGTTTAGAAGAATTTGGCAATCACGAAAAGGCTAAAGCCGCAGGACTTTCGTTCAGCAATGGCGAGTTATTTCTAATGTTTCCATTTTGTCCATGTCCGATGCTTGCTGATGTCGAAAATTTAGAGACTAAAACATGGTGTCAATGTACTACTGGTTACAGCAAAGTACTTTTTGAGAAAGCATTCGGGTGTAAGGTTGATGTGGAACTGCTCAAAAGTATAAAAGCAGGTGATGACATTTGTTTGATGAAAATCACTCCGCTTGGTGTACTTGAATTTTAATATTTATAAAATATGTGTTGGAGGGATTTCTCACTTCAACACATATAATAAATTCAAATAACAATAGAAGAAAACCGGCTGCTAACAGCTGGTATAAGCAATAGTGGGGTTTGTGGGGTGCGTGGGGCATCTCCAGCCTCAAACTTATTGTAAACTGATAAGTGAGCGCTCCGAAAACCGCTCCTGCTCATACCATCAAACGTTAGGGTTTATGGTGATTAATATTTAAGCATGTAGTACAAAAAAAAACAGTTATGAGAAAATTCAGATTAATAATGATTATTGTCTGCTCAATTCTAATTGCAGGAATGCTTTTTACATTTGATTATAATAACCTTATCTCCAGATCTAACTTGGGTGCTTTTTTGGGAATAACAGCCATGATTCTAACAATAATATCTGCAATCCTATCAACACGATATGAGAAAAAAGAAAAAAACAAAACCGGACAAACCTGAATCCGTTTTAAAAAAAACATTAACCCTAACAGACCGATATATTCCGTTTGCCTGTCATGGTTTTTGCTCCTCTCCTATGCAATTAAGTAGTAAAAGACAAAACTCCTGAAGAAGTGTGTGATGAGATATTATCCATTACAACATGAGAAGAGAGAAAATAACGCCTTATAACATATAGGAGTACAAAACTCATTCATGAGAATATATTACATTTGGATCAACTGGAAATAATATCCTATGAACAAAAGAAATTTTCTTAAAACTGGCTTTGCGGCAACCGGAGTTTTGCTAATCCCCAATAAAATATGGGCTCTGGACTTTTACCCCACAACAAATAATGTAGAATGGGCTATATTATTTGGAACCTGGTGTGGTACAACCCGCGATGCAAGCGTTTGGATTTCGGAAGGAATGAATGGTATTGCAGATGTATTTGATGTTCGGGAAAATCCTGATTTATCAAAATACAAGCACGTTATAATCGGAGGGGCTATACGCAGTGGGGTGGTTTCAGATGAACTTCAGAATTACTTAACGAAACACAAGTCAATTATTAAAAATAAGACCAGGGGGTTATTTGCTGTTTGCGGAAATATGAGACAACCAATTACTCAGGAACAGTATACCAAATTCATTCATAATCATCTGGGAATATTAACAGGATCAGATAAAGTTCCTTCCAGGGTGTTTCCGGGAAGAATTACATGGGGTCTTATGGAACCAGAAGTACAAAAACAGATGAAAGCTATTCCAAATATGGAAGAATATGATAATCTCAGACGAAGCGAGTGTATGGATTTTGGAAGAGAGATATTGCTATCAATTAATGAGATACAGGATTGATGGAAGATTCATGAAATTCAATATATTGTATCCCTACAGACCAAAAGAACAAGAAATATTCCTTTTGCACAAGCGATGCCATATAGTAAAAAGTCTGTGCAAACGAACTTTAGCGGCAAGCTTATCTCAGATTCTTGATTGAATAAACAATACTTCCGCCAACAAGTCGGTATATGCGATTAACCATAATCGCCTTTGGCGATGCTCATTGAGCCCGGAATCCACCCCAAAAGCTGTGTATTCTCTGGTAAGCTCTCCGCACCGCGACTGATTTCTCTGCACTGATCCGCCAGACCAGCACCCTAAAAGAGTGTATCTTCTCTGATCAGCGCTCCGCACCGCGACTGATTTCTCTGCACTGATCCGCCAGACCAGCACCCCAAAACCAGGTGGCACTTTATCGGCCCGGTTTTGTAGCTGAAGCCGTCAGGCCAAACCCACAACCTGACCACGTCAACCAACTGTTAGTCCCGGGAAACTCTTAAAGCATTGAGTTTTACTGATGGTCTTACCGAAAAATCCAAAATTACCGATATTGGGTGCAGAAAAGGCGATTAAAGAATGGTGTTGGGTCAAAACACAGTGGGCGAAATTATCAGTGTTTGGCGGATATTTTTGAAGCAGTCCAACACTGCTCCTCGTCCCAACCGATCCGGAAAACCATATAGTTGTTGAGAAGGAATACCAAAACATCCTGACACTATGATACATAGAATTAAACGATTGACCCTGCTTTCACTCCTGATCCTATCTTATCTGTTGTTTTCGTATAACTACTTTAATGGCTGGTGGTATTCATCAATTGGGACAATACTTGTCCTGATTTTCAGCTATTTAATCTGGAAGAATGATTTCCTCAAACATATCGGACTGCAATTGAACGTAAAACGAATTGTCAGTTCATTTTTGCTTGCTGCCGTCATAACAATCTGCTCTGCCCTGATAATGAGATATATAGCCGGGAAGCACGATGTGATTATCAATCCTTCAACCTGGCATAATTATTATCACGATGTTTTTTATATTCTGAATGAAGAGATTGTAATCGGTGCAATGTTGCTTTTCGGGTTGGTCCATAAGAAAAAAATACGACCACTGGTTGCCTCGGTCGGATTAGCCGTCTTTTTTGCACTGATTCATTTCGTTTTCTATAAATGGATCTTTCTGGACAGGGGAATAATAGGCATCGTAACCCTGACAACCCTGTTCATGGTTGGTTTCGTAAGGAACAGCCTGATCCTTATGACCGGTCATATCGGATATTCCTGGGCCCTTCATTATGGATGGATGATAGTAATGATGGGGAGTATACACACTTATATGGATACAGAATTGTGGGTGACCGAATCAGAAAAGTTCAATATGTATCTGGGATCCTTCGAAATGCTGATAATATCGGCAACAATGGCCGTTTTAACAGGCATATACTGGTTCAAAAGACCAGGGCTCAGGCCACTCATCCGGTAACCATAACCACGAAGTGACAAATGAAAAAGATTTTCCAGACCTATTCAGGCGAGATCTCATTTGAGGAGAACCATTTGCAGATCAATGACAATCAGCCAAAATGGCTCAAGGCAACCAGTCTTGCGGCCATAATCTCAGCAGTTATTTACGGTATACTTCTTATCGCAAAGTTCTCCGGGACCAACGACCCGTTTGACTTCTGGCCAGGATTACTAATGGTGATACTGGGGATTCCGGCCGGAATAGTTCAGTGGAGAATAACATATATTGACCGGATAGCCTATGACGATATGAGAAGTGTAAAAATACATCGCAACATGGCCAATCATCTGTTTGCCGATATTAAAATCCATACCGGCATGAAGCGGAGGATAGTGCTTGACGAAGAGGATCTGGGAAGGTTTTCCAGAGACCATCTTGACGAGCTACTTAAAGTGTTCAACAAAAAACGCGTTCCAATAATCTCCACCTGAAGACGGCAATAATTTGTATCATTGCACCTGAATCAGACCGTACCATGAAATACTTCAATAAATGAATTTCAAATATTAGTAGAATGAAACGAATTAAATCTCTCTTTATGCTTTTTACCCTGATAATCCTGACAGCCTTCAGCTCTTGTGCTTCGATACCCAAAGGTGCCACCGCCATCAAGCCTTTTGATAAAGAAAGCTACCTCGGCAAATGGTATGAGATTGCGCGGCTCGATTTCAGGTTCGAACGGAACCTGAACAACACAACCGCACAGTACTCAATCAATGAAGATGGAACAATTAAGGTTGACAACCAGGGGTACAACACTGTCAAGGAGGAATGGAGTCAGGCCATTGGCAAGGCGAAGTTCGTCGGAGACGAAGACATTGCCATGCTAAAGGTATCATTCTTTGGTCCGTTTTATTCGGGATACAATGTGATAGCCCTTGATGATGAGTATAAATATGCCCTGGTAGCCGGGGAGAGTCTGAAGTATTTATGGATCTTGTCCCGGGAAACCACCATCCCAGATGAGATAAAGACGAAATATCTGAAGCTTGCACAGGAAATAGGTTACAGCACATCTGAACTAATATGGGTAGAGCATAACAGCTCCAGATAAGGTTCTCAGACATTAATGCAATCCTCACCGCAACGGTCCGGATGTCCATCTCGGGACGTTCCGGCCTGGTCATACAAAAATGATCAAAGTGGCGCTTTGTCAGTAGCCCGGATTGGAAACCAGGCACCAGAATACAGTGAAAATGATCAATAGAAATCGGGGCCGGCAGTAATGTCATGAATGATATCCCGTCTGACGTATTTACTGCTGGCAATTTCTGAAAGATAATCAGGGATCTGACACAGCAAGGCGGCCAGCAACCGGTTTTCGGGACGGGAATTCAGCAATCGCTGAGCCACAGAAGTACTCCGCAAGGCTCGTAGTGAGTCAATCCGTCAGCCAGCCAATGAACATTGAACTGTATGCTGTGTTTTCTTTTTGGAGAAAATCTCAGCAATCATGAACAGAAAGGAGTTGTCACTGACGCAGAGCGAAGAGATGTTCAGAATCCTGAAGGACCGCTTCGAAAGAAATATGAACCGGCACAGAGGCTTAAAATGGGATGAGCTGGTAATGAGGCTGAAGTCCAGAGAGGATAAGGTCTGGTCGCTTAGTGAGATGGAAAAAACCGGTGGTGAGCCTGATGTTGTTGGATACGACAGTCAGACTGGTGAGTATATATTCTTCGACTGCTCCCCTGAGAGTCCGGGCGGCAGGCGCAGCCTCTGCTATGATGATGAAGCACGGCAGTCCAGGAAATCGGCTCCCCCTGAAAAAACCGCCGCCGGCATGGCTTCAGATATGTGCATTGAGATTCTCACTGAGGAACAGTACCTGGATCTCCAGAAGCTCGGGGAGTTTGATCTGAAGACTTCAAGCTGGCTTAAGACTCCGAAACAGATCCGGGAACTGGGCGGAGCGATCTTCGGTGACCGGCGCTTCGGGCGTGTATTTATCTATCATAACGGAGCGGCCTCCTATTATGGTGTAAGAGGTTTCAGGGGCTCACTCAGGATCTGATACCCTCCCACAGGGAACTATTAAGGAGAATAACCGCTTTCGGGATATTCATGACCGCAAAGATCACAATGGGTCTGCTGATACTGTGGCAGCCCCGGGAGTCGGTGAACCGTTTGACAAATCGAATATGATACCGACTGGCATGATGCAACTTTTTCAGTAATTTTAGCATCCGGGATAACTTGACACTGTGACGGTCAGTCAATACCGGCGCCGGATCAGGAAAACCTTTGTTACAAAGAAACCACTGGTGCAACAGAGAACAGTCGCACTCCCGTTATAACAGAACCTATGAAGAAACTGGAAGATCTTTTGCTAATAGGAGACCCGTTGCTTTACGAAAAGAGTGCGCCGGTTCTTGAAACTGAACTCCCCCTTGTCAGGGATTGGGTTGCTGACCTTCACAATGTGATGGAGGAGATAAGGGCCAGGTACGGTTTTGGCAGGGGCATCGCCGCGCCGCAGCTCGGCATTATGAAAAGGCTGATCTACATCAATATTGATATGCCGGTTATAATAATCAATCCGGAGATCACCGAGGCAGCCGCTGAGATGTTTGAGGTATGGGACGACTGTATGTGCCTGCCGAATCTCCTTGTAAAGGTGAGGCGTCACCGAAGCCTGAAACTGAGATACCTCAATGAGAAATGGCAGCCGCGAAGATGGCATGTTGAGGATGACCTCGCCGAACTGGTGCAGCATGAATATGACCACCTCGACGGAATTCTGTGTACAATGCGCGCCATCGACTGTAAGTCGTTCAAATGGAGGCAGTAAGGCACTCGGCACTCAGCTCTCAGCAGTCAGCAGGGTCAATAGTTGACACACCAGACACCAGGTAACAGATATTGCCAGAAACCTTCCTGCCCGAACAGACGGTGATATTAGTTATCTTTGATACATCAACAAGACAACGCATGGCAGAAAGAACAGCAACAGTAATAGGCGCCACCGGCCTGATAGGAAGTCACCTTGTTACCCTCCTTTCCGGTGATGGTCATTTCACCGGGGTCAGAATAATCGCAAGGCGAATGCCTGACATAGTGCCGCAGGGCACCGAAGTCAGGGTCATCAACTTTGAGGACCCGGAGGCGTTCATGTCGGCCATAGAAGGCAGTGAAGCAGTTTTCTGCGCTGTTGGCACCACCCGGAAGAAGGTAAAGGGCGACATGGATGCCTACCGGAAGGTTGATCATGACATACCGGTGAACGCCGCCAGTCACTGCCAGCAGGCCGGGTGCCGTCACTATGCGCTTGTCTCTTCGGTAGGGGCTTCATCCGGGAGCGCCAATTTCTACCTTAAATTCAAGGGTGATGCCGAAGAAGCCATTGCCGGAATGGGTATCCCATCGGTTTCTGTATTCAGACCTTCTATGCTTATTGGTAAGCGTAATGAGTTCCGCCTGGCGGAGGAAATAGCAAAGATCTTTGCCCCTCCCCTCTCCTTCCTTTTCCCTGCAAGATACAGGCCTATAAAAGGTCATACTGTGGCACAGGCCATGATCGCTGCCGCAAAACGCGAAGAGCCGGGATTAAAGGTATATCACTTCAATGAGATGAAGGCTCTCATAAAGGGCGGTGAAGCCTGACCACGCACTCAAGTGAAAAAAACAACCACATCTATGGAAGTAACTATCAGAAGAGCGGTTGAAGAAGATTTCCCGGCAATCCTGACACTCATAAAAGAGCTCGCTGAGTATGAGCGGTCGCCTAATGCCGTGACCAACACCGTGAAGCAGATGCGGCAGGAAAAGGACCACTTCCGCTGTTTCGTTGCCGAGAGTGAGGAGAACGGAATAGTGGGCATGGCTCTTTACTTTTTCGCCTATTTCACCTGGGTGGGGAAATCAATCTACCTCGAGGATATTATAGTGAGCAGAGAGTTCCGGAAACGTGGGATAGGGGCTCTCCTCATGAAGCGGGTAATGAAGGAGGCCATGGACGCAAGCTGCAAGCGTGTGCGGTGGCAGGTGCTCGACTGGAATGAGCCAGCAATAAGTTTCTACAGGAAATGCGGTGCTGAGATCAATGGCGACTGGCTCAATTGCACCTTTGACGAAAATGGAATCACGCTGTTTAACGAAATTACAGGTGTGGGGGAAGAACCCACTTATACAGACTGATCAATTGAGCATAGTATCGTCCGCTATGATGAGATGATGATTGAATGCAAAACATGCAGATAGTTAAATAATGAAAAGATCATCAAGGGTTTTGTTGCTGTGCGGGGTGTTCTTCGGTCTCAGGCTCATCACCAGCTGTGTCAATCCCGATTATTCAATCTATTTTGATTTTGATGAGGTCAGCATCGTAAACCTGGACAACTCGGCTGACTATGTCATGCATGCTGCCGATGACCTGATGTACAGTTCAGCGGTGGCGTATGAGGTCACCATTGCGGGCAAGGACCTCCTTGCAGGGAACAGCAGCGAAATTGACCGTGGGAAGCTGTTTGCCTTCACGGCTGCCTCAGCCTACTCGCCGGAGCTGCAGTATATCTCGAACCAGGAGATCACAGGCATTTCTATTGTCACCCTCCGGGAGTTCTCTCCTTCCATCCCTGCGGGAAGTGATGTAACAGATCTTTTTGTATGTCACGTGCCCTTCCATCATGAATCTGATTTCCTATATATCAGAACAGACGAGCTTCAGGATTTCATAAACATTGAGATTTACTCCGGCGAGCCTGCAACAACATTTCAGCTGTTCTGCAGTGAGAATATTCAGAACAGCAGTGCACAGTTCACCATAAATGTACATCTCTCTGATGACCGGATACTCAACGACACCACCAGCCTGATAGACCTGATCCCTTCTGACTGACAACAACAAAATGAGACGTAAAGCATATCTTCTGATAATATCTCTTCTGTTCTTCACCACCTCTACCCCCGTTCCGGCTCAGGGTCGGTTCATTGAAAAGAAACAAGCATCAATCTGGTTCGGCATCAGGGACATAACGCGTGACAGCCTGGCAAACGGCGAGGATCTCGACTTCCTGAACTATCTTTACTCCTCGAATGATATGGCTGAATATCAGTACCTTGGGTTTTCTGCCCATCTCTGGTTCCAGGGCAACTGGGAAGCTGACCTGAAGATGGCCATGTATGATGATTTTGCACCTACCAGTTTGAACCTGAAGGTTATTTGGATTCCAATGAGATACCTGGGTTTTACGGCAGGATTTTACAACTATCCCCAGTTGATGAATGAGTTTAACATGTTCCATCGTCTTTCTGACGAAGGTTTTTACGGAGACACTGACAGCAACTTCAGGCAGAGGCGTGTCCATGAAACAGGAGTCATGTCCGGGCTGGTCATGCCGGTTAATTACCGTTCCATCCACCTGAATCTGTATCTGAACGGTGGCATCAGCACTCTCTCAAGATTCAGTGAAAAGGTAACCCAGAAGATGATCAACGGTAACATGAGGCGCGAGGTCAGGTACAGCACGCAGCACTCTCCCGCGCTCTTCTTCTTCCCCGAGGCAGAGATGGGTCTGGACTGTTTCAGGATCGGCGATGCCACCCTTGGGATCAGGGGACATGCCAGCTGGTATGTTGTCAAACGGTCTGTTGCTTACAACAGGACAGTTTGGGAATGGACCTATGATAACCCTGTGCATCACCAGGTTGATAACCCCAACCACCTGTTCACCAAGTTTGAAATTGACACCGGCATTTACATTTCATGGTAGTAGTTGTTGTATCACATTGCTTTTATACAATGTTTACAGGCAAACCAGTCAGGTTGGTTAACAGATCCGGTTCATCAGGCTAATCTGAATCCGGCATTAATTTCTGCAGAAACTTACAACAGTCCCGGAGTCCCTCGCTCCGGGATTTTTTGTTCGCGTCTGATCCTGATAAAAATAATTGTAGTACTTTAACGGTTCAGAGCAGCCCGGGTGCAGGCCATGCCGGCCGGGTTGGCTCAGAGCAGTTATCTGCAACCAGACTGAGAGGAGATTACTGATTTCATGGCAATTAAAAAAGACCATACTCCACAGGTATATTCATACCTCGCCCTGCGAAAGGCAGTCGGCTGGATAGGCATTCTCCTACCTTTCGTGCTTGTGGTGGGTCATCTGGTCCTCTTCCGCGGCGAAAGCGTGCTGACTAACATGAGTGCATATTACCACACAGGCATGCGAGACGTGTTTGTAGGGGCCATATGCGCCATAGCACTGTTCCTGTTCTTCTATAGAGGATATGACTGGTGGGATAACAGTTCTGCCAACCTCGCGGGTTTATCTGCTCTGGGCGTTGCCTTTTTCCCGACGGTGAAGGAGGGTCCGTGGGACTGGATTGCATGGGTGCATTTCAGTTGTGCTGCCTTCTTCCTGGTGATACTGGCATTAATTTCAATATTCCTTTTCACCCGCCGAGAGAAACGCCCCACGGAGATGAAGATAAAGAGAAACCTAGTGTACCGTGCATGCGGCATTATCATGCTTGTGGCCCTGGCCTCCATTGAGGTCTTCTTCCTTTTCTTCAACGGGATCGGTTCCGATTCGCGATTTGTGCTTGTTGCCGAGACGGTTATTCTCATGGCATTCGGCATCTCGTGGCTGACCAAGGGAGGAACGCTTTACCCTGACAAACCAGTAATAAAAAAGAATATGGAAAATGAAGAGAAACTGATCAAGGTATTTATTGGTCCTGAACCCACTGCCCTCCTTCTGATGAAGAGGCTGGAGGAAATTGGAGTGAAGTCGCTCATCAAGAATGACTCGATCCTGGGTTACCTCGGAGGGAATCCCGTTAATGTTGACCTGTATATTCTTGAGGATGACATGGATAAAGCCACTCACCTCATAGATGAATTCAGAGAGAATGAGGAAATTCAGAGTGAAGAATGAGCTAAACCTGACAATTAAAAAATTCTGATGAACAAAATCAAAGTTATGGCGGTAATCATCATGGCGATGATAACTGTTTCATGCAACATCTCAAAACAACCATCAGACATGATTATCACGAATGCACGCATTTGGACAGGGGATGAAAGGCAGCCCTATGCACAGGCAATGGCTGTCTCAGGTGACACCATAGTTGCCGTGGGTAGCAGGAGTGGCATCATGAAGCACAGGTCAGAGGCCACGGTAATAATTGACCTCGGAGGCAGGTTTGTTGTCCCCGGCTTTATCGATTCACATGTACATATGTTGCAGGGAGGATTAAATCTTGCCACGGTGAAGTTGAGAGATGCCTCCACTCCGGAGATATTTATCACACGCATTAAGGAATATGCCGCAACGCTGAAGCCCGGTGAGTGGATCCTCAGCGACGACTGGGACGGCAAGGGATGGGAGACGCCTCCGATGACCGGGTGGATTGATTCTGTCACACCCGACAATCCGGTGTTTGTAGCGCGCCTCGATGGCCACATGGCACTGGCTAACTCACTGGCCATGAAGCTGGCAGGCGTTAACCGCACTGTGAAAGACGTCTCCGGAGGAACGATAGAGAGGGACAACCGTGGCGAACCAACAGGCATCTTCAAGGACAATGCCATGGATCTCATCTCCGTAAAGATCCCTGAACCGACAGCAGAAGAGGTTGACCGGGCGCTGGTGGCGGCCATGAATTACTTTGCCTCCAACGGTGTCACTTCAGTTCATGCTGTTGACGGTGCAGAGTATGCTGACGGTCTGTCAAGAGTGCGTACCCGTGGCAATCAGATCACCAGGGTATATTACCTGAAGACAATCAGCAGGTGGAAGGAGTTGAAGGAACAGATTGAAAGGGAGGGAGCGGGAGATGAATGGATCCGCACTGGCGGTGTCAAGGGATTTGTTGACGGCTCACTGGGGTCACATACCGCAGCTTTTATTGAGCCTTACACCGATCTGAAAACAGATACCGGCCTTTTCGTCAACAGCGAGGAGAATTTGTACAGGTGGGTCCTGGAATCGGACAGGGCAGGATTGCAGGTGGTCATTCACGCCATCGGAGACCGTGCAATTAATTTCCTGCTTAATACCTATGAAAAGGTAACAGAGGAGAACGGGGAACGTGACAGGCGGTTCAGGATTGAACATTCGCAGCACATTGCCCCGGCGGATTTTGAAAGATACGGAAAACTGAAGGTGATAGCCAGTATGCAGCCTTATCATACAATTGATGATGGCAGGTGGGCAGAGAAATACATCGGCCAGGAACGAATGAAGACAAGCTATGCTGCCAGGTCACTTATTGACAACGGAGCTACACTGGCTTTCGGAAGCGACTGGTTCGTTGCACCTGCAACGCCGCTTGAAGGGATATATGGTGCCGTCACGCGAAGGACACTTGACGGCAAGAACCCTGACGGATGGGTGCCTGAGCAAAAGATCACAGTTGAAGAAGCAATGAAAGCCTATACCATAAACGCTGCATACGCTTCATTTGAAGAGCATATCAAAGGTTCACTTGAGCCGGGCAAGCTGGCTGACTTTGTGGTTCTTGACCACGATATCACAACCATTGACCCCGTGAAGATATGGGATGTGAAGGTACAGCAGACCTGGGTAGGAGGCAAAAAGGTGTTTGACTGCACTGAAGACCAGTAAACGAAAAGTCGTGTACATTAACAGACATCATATCAGGGTGGCAGCAGCGGTCATGCTGACGCTGACAGCCCTGAACTGTCAGAAAACTGATGCTCAGATGAAGAGACCAAGAGACTATGGAATAGAGATTGGCATCCTGCGTACCGGTAATTACAATACCATCACGGATGTGCCCGGCGTGAAGGTGGGTCAGGTCACCATTAAAGAGGGCGACTCGGTAAACACAGGAGTAACAGCTATCCTTCCCCATGACGGGAACATTTTCCAGCAGAAGGTCCCGGCAGGGATCTTCGTGGGTAACGGGTTTGGCAAGCTGACCGGATACACCCAGGTTGAAGAGCTGGGCAACCTGGAGACCCCGGTAGTACTGACCAACACGCTGAGTGTGTCAACAGCAATGGCGGCTGTCATAGAACACACCCTTTCCCAGCCCGGCAACGAGCGGGTAATGAGCGTCAATGCCGTAGTTGGGGAGACCAATGATGCCAGGCTCAATGATATCAGGGGCAGGCATATAACCGTGGAGCATGTCATGGAGGCCATCAGGAATGCTGCCAGCGGTCCTGTTGCTGAGGGCAACGTTGGTGCCGGCACCGGCACTGTATGCTTTGGGTTCAAGGGAGGGATAGGCACATCTTCGCGTGTGCTGCCCGCCACCAGGGGAGCTTACACTATTGGTGTGCTTGTACAGACGAACTACGGCGGCATCCTGCAGGTCAATGGTGTGCCTGTGGGCCAGGAGCTCGGGCGGTATAGCTTCAGAACCACCGTTAATGAGTACAGGGAAGACGGATCATGCATGATAGTGGTTATGACAGATGCACCGCTTACGTCAAGGAATCTGAAGAGGCTTGGTTCAAGGGCCTTTGCCGGCATGATGCGGACGGGGGCGTCAGGGTCAAACGGCAGCGGGGATTATATTATTGCAGTATCCACCGCGGAAGAGCTGCGTATCCCCTACTCTTCCGATTCGATGTACGAAGAGTGGCGGGAGATCAGGAATGATGAGATGGATCTGCTCTTCCAGGCTGCTGCGGAGGCAACCGAGGAAGCCATCATCAATTCACTTTTTGCCGCCGAGAGCGCGAAGGCCAGAAACGGAATGATGATCGAGGCACTGCCCGTGGAGAAGACGCTGCAGATACTCCGGAAATACAACAGGCTGAAGGAAAAATGACTTTACTATTTAGATTTGCAGCCAGGGTGGTAACTGCTGCCTTTGTTTTTGTTCTGATCCTGACCGGCCAGCCGCTGTCAGCGCAGAAGCTCTCTCCCGGACTGACCAATGAAATCGACAGTCTGTACCGTGCCTTTGCCGAAGAGAATCATCTGCCGGGAGTAGCATTTGGAATTTTTACAGACACCTCTCTTGTCTATGCCGGTGTCACCGGTTATTCCAATCTTGCCGACAGCACCCCGGTGACACTCTCAACTGCATTTAGGGCGGCTTCCATGACCAAGAGCTTTACCGCACTGGCGATACTCAGACTGCGCGATGAGGGGAAGCTGCGGCTTGATGACCCTGTAAACCGCTGGCTTCCCGAGCTTGACAGCCTTCGTTACCCGACTGAGGATGCCCCGGTGCTTACCATCCGGCACCTGATGACGCATACCGGCGGCTTCCCGCAGGATGACCCATGGGCAGACAGGCAGCTGGAAACGACCGAAGAGGAGCTCAGTGCGATGATCCGCGATGGATTGACCATGTCTGATGTCCCCGGTATCACCTATGAATACAGTAACCTGGGTTACACACTCCTTGGAAGGATAATAAGGGCAGTCACGGGCATTTCTTACCAATCGTACATCGACTCAATAGTATTCAGGCCGCTGGGTATGACCTGCACTGTCTGGGAGTATGGTGACCTTCCTGAGGGTGTCATGACGCAGGGATACAGATATCATAACGGAGGATGGAGTGAAGAGGAGCTGCTTCATGACGGCCCCTTCGGGGCGATGGGTGGATTGATCTCCACTGTTGGCGATTTTGCCCGTTATGCCATCATGCACCTCTCAGCCTGGCCTCCGCGTGAAGGTGAGGAGTGCCGGATACACTGCCACGGTGCTGAGTGCCGGCCCCTGAAGAGAAGCTCCCTGAGGGAGATGCACTCGCCTTCCTCCGGGGTAGACTACAACAGCAGCACCCTCTATCCCGGAGGTCCTGAGTGCCATGTGATAGTGGCTTACGGGTATGGTCTCAGATGGTCGCTCGACTGCATGGGAAGGAGGAAGATCTTTCACAACGGCGGGCTTCCCGGGTTCGGGAGCAACTGGACCATCATGCCTGATTACGGTATTGGCGTGGTGGCCTTCAGCAACAGGACCTATGGTTCAACCTACACCGTCAACCAGAAGGTGCTTGAGCTTCTTATTGATGCCCGGGAGCTCAAACCGCGCCAGCCTGAGATTACACCGGTACTGAAGGCAAGGATGGATGACCTGCTTCGATTTATGCCTGACTGGGATACTGCAGGTACCGGGGAGGTTTTTTCAGATAATTTCTTCATTGACAATCCGCCGGAGGATCTCCGGGCTCTCACTTTGCGCATATATGCAGAAGCAGGTGAGATACTGGATATAAGGGAGATAATTCCGGAAAACAATCTCAGGGGTTCCTTCGAAATAGAGGGGAGTAACGGTCTGATCAGTGTCTGGTTCTCATTGACGCCTGAAAAGACCCCCAGGATACAATCGGTCCGGATATCGTTAATCCCAAAAAAACAAATGAAATGAGAATAGCATTACTCCTGTCAGTCTGCCTGCTGATGGTTTCATGTTCAACAAATCAAACCGGAAAGACCATGTTCAGATCACTTGACTCGTTGCTTTCAGCCGAATTCGGTGCCGGAGAGCCCGGTGGTGCGCTCCTTGTCATGAAGGGTGACAGTGTAATTTATCAAAGGTGTTTCGGTCTGGCCGATATGGAGACAAGGGAGGAGATTACACCGAACACCCTTTTCAATCTCGGCTCAATATCAAAGACCGTTGTGGCCAACGGGATACTGATCCTTCAGGAGGAGGAGAAGCTTTCAGTAACAGACCCGGTGAGCAAATACTTTCCTGAGTTTAAAAGCAGGGGGATAGCTGACAGGGTGACCATAATGCATCTGCTGACCCACACGTCAGGACTGCCTGACAACCGGCCGGTGAGTGAGAATCCGGAATTCTTCATCACCGCAAAGGACGACGAGAACTGGGCCCCGGTTATGCAGGCGGAGAAGCTTGTTTTCGAACCGGGTGAGAAGTATGAATATTCCAATCCTGCCTTCAACGGCCTGGCGCTGATAATTGAAAAGGTCAGTGGCCGGAAGTGGCAGGATTTCATCGCTGACAGGATTTTCAAACCGGCAGGCATGGCCACAAGCACCATCACTGATGGTCCTCATCCTGCAACAGGTGTGGCCCATGCGTACGAGCTGGTGAACGATACCTGGACTGAGTCTGATTACGGTGAGTTTCCTACTTTCCCTGCTGCAGGTAACGGAGGAGTGTGGAGTTCGGTGACCGAGCTTGCGCTTTATGAGAATGCCATCAGGCAGAATCTCTTCCTCGGCAGGGAGCTAACCGAAAAATCAAGGACAACCTGCCGGCCTGACAATTGGGCAGGAAGCGAACCGCCCTTCATCGGGTACAGCTGGTTCATAGGAGAAGAGCAGGTCCTCGGTGACAGGAACAACTATGGCGTAAAAATGATATATCATACAGGTGACCAGGGCGGGTTCAGGGCATTTCACCTCTCGGTTCCCGCGAAGGATCTGCTCTATGTGGGGGTGTTCAACAGACCGCCGGATGATCTGAATAAAATCATAAAAAGTGGCCTGGACATACTCAGTAAAAACAACTGGCTTGATTAGAAGAAATTACAGAAGAACACTTCCGTAAAGATCATTCAGTGTAGTCAACAGCAAGCCTCCGGTCCGGTCAGGGCTAAAAAAATATTATTAATTTTGGGGCATGGCACTTCAGATAGTTTTATTGATAGCCGGCCTGGCATTGCTTATTGCCGGGGCCGACTGGCTTGTTGGCGGAGCCTCCTCACTTGCAAAAAAATTCAAAATATCAGATCTGACAATAGGGTTGACAATAGTAGCCTTCGGCACGTCGGCTCCGGAGCTTGTCGTTAATCTGTTTGCCTCAACCACCGATCACCAGGACATATTCTTCGGGAACATTTTAGGCAGCAATAATTTCAATCTGTTCATTATTCTGGGCATAGCGGGAGTGATACTTCCCCTGAAGGTTCAGGTCAGCACGGTATGGAAAGAGATACCGATGTCACTGGCAGCCGTTGTGGCCGTCTACCTGATGGTGCATATTCCTTCTCCCAATGGTGAGATGATGCTGGGCAGAATTGACGGCATCATTCTCCTTGGACTCTTTGTACTGTTCCAGTTCTATATCTACAGACAGATAAAGGAATATACGCCGGAAGAGACCGCTCACAAGCCTGCCGGCCCGTTATTTAAGATGATAGCTTTCATCATCCTCGGTATTGCCGGGCTGATAATTGGAGGGAGACTGGTTCTCGACAATGCAGTTCTGATGGCAAAAGCGCTAGGGGTAAGTGAAAAGGTCATCGGGCTTACCATCATTGCAGCCGGGACCTCTCTGCCTGAGCTCGCCACATCAGTTGTTGCCGCATTTAAGAAGAATCCTGACATTGCCGTGGGAAACATAGTAGGTTCCAATATCTTCAATCTTCTGCTTGTTAGCGGAATGATCTCCCTCTTCAGTCCTGTTAAATACAGTCCGATTTTTGATATAGACTTCTATATCCTTGCCGCAGGTACAGTTGTTCTCTTCATTAACCTGATTGCATGGCGGAAGCACAGGCTCGACCGGTGGGAGGCAGCGATGCTCCTGACGTTTTACGTCGGATATACCGTATTTCTCATTTCCAGACAGGGATAATCCCGGTCAGTTTCGCTCTCTCACGGGGCATCGCCGGAGAGGGTATGCACCCACGTAAGCCTGATCACGTTTCTTCATCTTCAGCAAAGACTGAATTTCTGCCGGCGGCAGTGAAGCTGCGGTATGGCCGCCAAAGCCGGGCAGCGTTCTGTAGTTATCCAGTTCAGGGCTCATGAAAACATTATAATCAGTGAATAAGAGGCTTTTTACCTCGAAGCCCGGATGAAGGGTGTTTAGATCTGCTGGCGAGTTCATAGCGGTAATGCACTGTTCATTATCTGCCGGGCTCCATAATATCAGTGGCATCTCACTCCTGCTCCTGTTACTTACATAGACGTTATTATCAAGTCTGCTTAGCTGGGGTTCGGGAAGCCTCTCGCACAGCATGCTTCGTTGCCAGATGAAGAGGTGTGGTCTGTTGAGGCTGGTGTCTGCCACCATCAGGTTATTGACAAAGATGTGCCCGTCACGTTCCTCCACATCAGGACCTGTTGCCGGGTGCCACCCGAAGTGGTCGCCCTCGGCGCTGCGTTCACTTCGACTGATGCAAGCGGTACTGTTAACAAGTGTGTTATTGTACATCTTCGCGTCACAGCTGTTGAGGATATGTATCCCGAGTTCGCAGTTGATAAAAACGTTTCCGGCACAGATAGCTCCTTTTGATATCTCAAAGAAGAAGCCGCTCTCGCTGGGCCAGGTCTGAAGGTATGAGACCGCCCTGCCTTTCAGTCCGACATTTTCAATCCAGTTATTGGTAAAGACGGCATCGACATTGCCGACATCATACCATATTCCGTTTGAGAAGGGAAGGTCGGTCACCAGGTTATCATTGCATGTAACCCGGTAGCACTGGTTGAATATTTTCACGGCTGCGGGGTAGTACCCGCTGATGCGCTCAATATTGTTTCTCATGAAGATGTTCTTCTCGAGCAGGACGTCAGATGAGCTGAGGATATAGATCCCCTCGGTGCTTGTATCGCTTACCCTGCAGTTGCGTATTGTCAGCCTGTCTCCGCGGAGGTATGCGGCAACGCGTGAACAGAATGAAATTGTACAATGTTCCAGGGTAGTGCCGACCACATCCTTCCCGTGTTCCGATTCAGGAGAAATGCCTTCCGGATCCTTTCCGTCGATCTCCAGTGCCCTGTAGGCATATTGTGTAAAGGTGACTCCCCTTATCACTGGTCCGCGACCGTCCGAGGGTCTGCCATGGCACTCGCCTGTGATACGGTTGATAGCAACATTGTGGGCAGTTATCTCCACAAGTTTGTCTTTGGGATCAACGCCAATATAAACCAGTCCTGTTTTATAATCAATGAAGAATGTGTTTTCATTCACCTCTCCCTCATAACCGGTAGACTGAAGGAACCTGCCGTCAATAAAGACCATGTCATCATTGAAACGGTGCAGTGGTGTATCCTTACCGCTCCTCAGCCTCTGCCACCAGTCGGCCGGAGCTGATGGGAAAAGACGCTCCCATTTGGTAACCCAGAGACCATTCCCCAGGTTCATCCACTGAGTGGCCACTTCGGTCCCGCTGAAGACCGGCAGCTCATCCATGTATGGCTGGATGGTTATCCCCTGGTTGATTACCAGGTCACCGGTCCTGTATGTACCGCCGCGCATGATGATCACATCCCCGGTGGTTGCTGCCGCAATGGCTTTTTCTATGGTTGCAGGAGCAGAAATGTTCTCCCCTGTTGCATTGCTGTCTCCGTCCGGTGCGACGAATATTATGCGTCCCGCTTTTTCAGGGACCGGCCATGTCTGCCTGACCGGTCCGTAAGGCCCGCCTGAAGGCTGAGCGCCGGCAGGTGCCAGAAAGACAATAATCAGCAGGGCTGTTGCAACCGTCCGGAAAAAAGCAGTTAACTTTAGTGAGTGTTCTGTGTTCATGTTACATGGAGTTATCATTATGAAACCGATTTCATAAAGTTATGAAACTTTAAAGTATCAGCACATAATATGAGAATTAAAAGTATCATTACCACAGCTGTTTTATTGCTTCTTTCATCATTTGCCGCAGGGCAGGCATTACATGTCGAACAGTCACTGTCAGAGATTGAATGGAGTAGCCGGACCATAATTGAAGGTGTAGTTCTGAAGTCAGCGCAGTTGCGGTTGTTCAATTCTGACCAGGCAATTTATATTGTTGAAACCGATACCACTGCGGGGCGGTTTGAGTTTGGTGTAGCAGCCGGTGACAAGCCTCTCGTCACCAGTGCCTATGCGGCCGGTGAGGATGTGCTCGCCGCTATCAACGGCACCTTCTTCAACATGCAGGAGGGTCACAATGTCCACTACGTAAGGGTGAACGATTCCATAGTGGCGGTAACCGATGAAAAGGAGTACGGCATAAGAGCCACAGGTGTTTTTACTGCCACTGGTGAGGCGGTTGACATATCGGCATGGGGGCCGGAAAAGGAAGATGCCGGGGTGGTGAAGGCTGAGGATGCCATTGTCACCGGTCCACTCCTCATGGATGACGGGCGGGAGACTTTCCTTGACAGCATCAATTTCAACAAGAATCGCCATCCCCGCTCAATGCTGGGCATTACCGGCGAGGGGCATGTCCTGTTCATTGCCATTGACGGCAGGCAGCCGGGTTATGCCGAGGGAATGAGTCTTTTTGAGCTGAGGCAGCTGGCGCGCAGCCTGGGATGCACTGAGATCCTCAATCTTGATGGAGGCGGCTCAACAACACTCTACGTGAGAGGAGAAGAGACCAACGGTGTGGTCAACAAGCCCTCCGGGAAGGTTGAAAGGCCCGTACCAAGTATTGTTTTTGTAAAAGTGACTGAATAGTTAAAACGCAATCAGATATGAGTTATACACTACAACCCGGCCGGAAGGCTATAGATTTCAGGCTGCCCGCCACTGACGGCAGGGAATACAGCCTGGCAGACTTTGATGATAATCCTTACCTGGTGATCTTCTTCACCTGCAATCACTGTCCCTATGTGACCGGGTCAGATGAGGTCACCAGGGCCACTGCGGAAAAATTCCGTGACAGAGGTGTGGCCTTCGTCGGAATCAACTCTAACAGTGAACACACCTATGAGGAGGACAGCTTCCCGAACATGGTCAGGAGAATGGAGGAATACAAATTCCCGTGGAAATACCTGTATGACAGGGATCAGGCGGTGGTAAAGGCATATGGCGGGCTTAAAACGCCGCACTTCTTCGTCTTCAACCGTGACCGGAAACTGGTATATACCGGCCGTGGAGTTGATTCTCCCCGAGACACCTCGCGCATGACCGTGAATGATCTTGAAAGGGCGCTGGAAGAACTCACATCAGGAAAAGCTATCAGCGTTCCGGTGACCAATCCCATAGGGTGCAACATCAAGTGGGAAGGCCGTGATGCCAAATGGATGCCGCCGGAAGCATGTGACCTGGTATGAGTACTTCAGGTGTCACCGAAACGTGTAACGCGTTATGAGCACTCCAGCCATTCAGATCTCTGATCTAACCAAAAGATACGGCAAGGACCGGGGTATCGAGAAAATAAACCTGCAGGTTGAGGAGGGCGAGATCTTCGGTTTCATCGGTCCGAACGGTGCAGGCAAATCAACCACAATCCGCGTGTTGCTGAACCTTCTGTTCCCGACAGGCGGGAGTGCACGGATAATGGGTCTCGACATGGTAAAGGATTCGAAGAAGATCAGGAAACTGACCGGATACATCCCCTCTGAGGCCAATCCCTGGCCTGATATGACAGCAAGAGAATTTCTTCATTATTGTGCATCGTTTTACAGCGTTCCCCGGGCTGAAAAGAAGATCCCGGAGCTGATGGAGGTGTTTGATATTGAGCCAGGCAGAAAGATCTCCAACCTCTCATCGGGAAACAGGAAAAAGCTCTCCATCATCCAGAGCCTGCTTCACAGTCCCGGGCTTCTAGTGGTGGATGAACCGACCGCCGGGCTTGACCCGCTGATGCAGTCGAGGTTTTTCGATCTTCTTCGTTCGGAGAACAAGAGAGGGATGACCGTTTTCTTTTCATCGCATACCCTCAGCGATGTGCAGATGCTTTGCGGCCGGGTGGCCATTATAAAGGAAGGCAGGATAATCAATGTGGAAGCAATTGAGACGTTGAGGAAGAAACAACTTAAGAATATCAGGATTGAATTCGTTGACAGGGTACCTGAGAACATATCAGGCCTACCTGGAATGGAAAACGGTGTCAATGTATCAGGTAAGGTAATGGAATTCACCTGGTCAGGCGATATGAACAGCCTTATTGCCGCACTGAGTGGAAAGGATATTGCTGACATGACCGTCGAGGAGCCTTCGCTTGAAGAAATCTTCATGCACTACTACAATTAGCCCGGATTGATAAGATGAACAGGAGTTTACTTCTGAGGGAGCTTCGAAGCAATTCAACATCTCTGCTGGTGTGGACGGCAATCATAACCTTCCTTACCACAGCCACCATGTCTCTCTACGGCATCTTCCTTGAGAACAATGTAAAGATCCTGGCAATGATCAGTATACTCCCGGAAGGCGCATTGCAGTTCAAGGGAGTTTCCGATATCAACGACCTCTTTTCCGTACTTGGCTTTTATTCAGCCAATAATGTTATTTACATGCTGGTTCTGGGGAGCATCTACTCAATTTCACTTTCATCCAACATCCTGCTTAAGGAGGAGTACGGAAGAACGGCCGAGTTTCTTCTTTCATGGCCGGTAACAAGAGGGCAGGTCTTCTTCAGCAAACTGGCAGTGGTAGTCATCAATATCCTTCTGATCAATCTGGTTACAGCCGTGGCCGGTTACATCTCACTGGAAACCTGCAAGAAGGAGCCTTATAATGTTGATGCGTTTCTGATTATGTCATTGTACACCCTTTTGCTACACTTTTTCTTCGCTGCACTGGGTCTCTTCATTTCGGTGCTGATCAAAAAACCGAAACCAGTAACCACCCTGAGTGTAGCGCTGGTAATGGTTCTATATTTCGTCTATACCATCTCTAATATCACACCTGATCTTTCATGGGCAGGATATGTCAGTCCCTACAAATTCATTGATCTCGATGTGGTTAATCCGGTCTACAGGATAGACCTGATAAATATTCTATATTTTACCCTGCTCCCTTTTCTGCTGATCTTCATCTCCCTGAGGATATATCTCAGGAAGGATATTTATCTTTAGAAGGAGGTTAGAGCCCTGCAGAAAACCAAAAGAAGCGAGCGGAAAAAAATCAGTCAATAATGATGACCAGGACAATCATTTCAGTACTAATGACGATGACAATTATGGTTTCAGGCCCCATGCGGTCACAGCAATACTCAGGAAACATCTTTGACGCGAGCGGCGATATCGGGAATTGCGGGATCAAAGGGGCGTCTGATTTTCTTACGGAGAGCCAGGAATATACCCTGACAGGGTCGGGCAACAACATCTGGTTCGGCTCTGACCAGTTTCATTTCGCATGGAAGAAGATGAAGGGCGATTTTATCCTCAATGCTGATGTCAGGGCAGATGACCACCCGTTTTACAGGCATGTGTATATCAGGAAGATGGAGGTTCCTAAGCCGAAAACAGGCCAGCAGTGCCCTGCAGGTCAGACGCCAGAGGTAATTGCTTATCTTTACGGCGGGCATGGCACCATCAATGTTCCGGGCTGGTCTCCTGACGGAAGGAAGGTGGCAATTGTGAGCAACAGCGGATCACTGTGCAATTAGTATGATAAGGATACGAAAAATAACCAACCCCTTTCACGAGGCAAATATCAGGAAGATTGAAGCCGTGAAGGAGATACTGCGAAAGCAGTTTCCGGCTATCAGTGAAAAGAAGATCGGTGAGCTTGAGACTCAATTCGTAAATCCTTTAAGCAAAAAGTATCAGACGGCCGTTTTCGTTGCAGAGGACATTCACGAGACAGTAAGAGCATTTGCGGTACTTCTTTACATGCATGACCTGCAATTCTGTTATCTTGATTACATTGCTGCCTCACCTGCCAGTGCCTCATCGGGTCTGGGAGGGGCTCTTTACGAGCGTATAAGGGAAGAGGCTGTCTCGGTTGATGCCATCGGACTTTTTTTCGAGTGTCTGCCGGATGACCCTGCACTATGCAAAGATTCGCAGACGCTGGAGCAGAACCGGAAGAGACTTGCCTTTTATGAACGGTTCGGGGCCCGACCGGTTGCAAATACCCTGTATGAGACTCCCGTCAGGCCGGAAGATGACTGTCCCCCTTACCTCGTCTTTGACGGACTGGGCCACCGTGAGACTCTTTCTGCAAGTGAGGTTCGCGAGATTGTAAGGGCAATACTTGAAAGGAAATATAGTGATTATTCAGGAGCTGATTATAACAATATGGTTGTAAACAGCATCACTGACGATCCAGTGAGAATCAGGTCACCTCGCTATACGCGCAAAAGAGTTCTTCTGGAGAGTCCGGCAGCATTGCCGGAGAAGAAGAAGATCTGGCTTGCGGTCAATGACCGGCACTCGATCCATCATGTCAGGGAGCGGGGCTATGTTGAATCTCCTGTCAGGGTAAAAAGCATTCTCAGGGAGCTGGATAAAAGCGGATTGTTCAGGCCAGGAAGGATCAGGGAGTATCCCGACAGGCACATTCTTGATGTGCATGACGGCAACTACTTCAAATATTTCAAAAAGGTCAGCCGGAGTATTCCAAGGGGGCAATCGGTCTACCCGTATGTATTCCCCATAAGGTATGCCACGAGGGCACCAAAGGAATTGTCTGTCAGGGCAGGCTACTACTGTTTCGACACCTTCACCCCTCTCAACCAGGATGCTTTCCTGGCTGCCCGCTGGGGGGTCAACTGCGTGATGAGTGCAGCTGATGAGTTGCTGGCAGGCACACGGTATGCATATGTGCTTACCAGGCCGCCGGGTCATCATACTGAGCGCTCTGTCTTCGGCGGATTCTGTTACTTCAACAACTGTGCAATTGCAGCCCATTACCTGAGCCGCAGCGGCAGGGTTGCCATACTGGATATCGACTATCATCACGGTAACGGGCAGCAACAGATCTTTTACGGGAGGAATGATGTACTTACAGTTTCCATCCACGGCCATCCCTCATTTGCATACCCCTATTTCTCGGGATTTGAGGAGGAGAAGGGCGAAGGAGCAGGTCTTGGCTTCAATCATAATTTCCCACTCCCGGAGAAGGTGACACACGAGCAGTATGTAAAGGCGCTCAGCCGGGCTATTAGCATTATTAAAAAATTCAAACCTGATTACCTGATAGTTGCACTCGGGCTTGATCCTGCAAAGGGCGACCCGACCGGCACCTGGAGTTTTACTCACCGGGACTTTGCGGCAAACGGGGAGATGATCGGCAGCCTTAAACTGCCGACGCTGGTGGTTCAGGAAGGGGGTTACCGGAACCAGTCGCTTGGGGTCAATGCCAGGGCTTTTTTCACAGGTCTGCACAGTTCTCATAATGGCAAAAAACTAATGAAATGAAGAAATCGATATTTAATGCTGCAGGCATTAAGCGATACCTCCTGGTAGCGGCGATACTGGTGGTCGCGATCATTCTCCTCGCCAATAAACTGGTTATCTGGGGTGCAGCATTCCTTGCCGCGGGCCTGATTATCCTTGGTATTCAGCAGCTGATTCTGCTGAATGTTAAGGTTTCGAAGTTTGAAGATAATATCACCGGGCTGGAGGAGAAGAACCAGAATCTTGCGAAGATGAATGAGAAGCTGATCGAAGAGAACGCATTCCTTAAGGAGAGGCATTTCCAGATAACACAGATCAAGAGCATCCTGGAGATGAATCTCTTCGAGATAGATACCAGGTTTAAGCGGACAATAAACAAAACGGAGATGTTAAATGACCGTGAGATACGGTACATCGGCAGCCTGGGGGTCTCGCTCAAGGCGAAGTATGGCATTGACCTTAAAGAGCTTCGATTCAAATACCTGCCGGAAAGTGACGAGCTTGTCGTAGCCAATATCAATCCCCGGTTTCTCTCTTTCGGCAACCGCAAGCTGGAGTGGGAGTTCTTTGAGACGCTGGAGTACCGCAGGCAACTGCCCCTGACGGTGAAGAGGTGGATGACCAGTGACGACCTGGCTGAGAGGGCGGAGAAGCTGAAGGAGGAGGTCCGTCTTCAGACCGAGCAATCGCTTGAAAGCGGGCCGGAGGAGTTTGCATGGATCATGGAACCGATCAGGGAGAACGTTGAGAATACGATCAGGATTATGTTCAAGGGTATCTGCAGCAACATCCGCATTGCTGAACTGCCTGACAGCAGTTTCGTACCTCTTGAAAGCATCAAGCTTGACAGGCTGGAGGAACAAAAGAAACTCAAATAAATTATTGATGACAAGGATTTGGATTGCAGCCCTCCTGCTGCTTGCCGTAACCTCAGGTTGCGCTTCAAAAAAAACAATTATGATGACAGGGCCTGACGGCAGAATCAAGGTTGCTTTTAATCTCACAGGAGAAGGTCAGCCGGTATATACAGTATTGTACAATGACACGGCTGTCATCACTGAAGGTAATCTCGGGATTACCAGGAGTGATGCTGATTTCTCATCAGGTCTGAGGTTTGATTCAGTGACCGGGCCAGAGGAGGTCAGGGAGAGCTATAGCCTGTTGCACGGCAAGAAGAGGGATGCATCATACAGTGCGCTAATGCATACGGTTCATCTTTCAGGTTCCTCTGGTGAGTCAATGGATATCATATTCCGGATTTCGGATGACGGGTTAGCATTTTGCTACAGATTCCCTGGAGAATCCCAAGAGATGAAATACATCACAGCCGAAAAGAGTTCATTCGGTTTTGCTGAGGGGACTCTTGCCTGGATCCAGCCGCGTGCTGCATCAAAGTCAGGCTGGAACCAGACAAATCCTTCATATGAGGAGAATTACCTGATGGAGGTGCCTCTGGCTACTGTGGCAGCTGACACCAACGGCTGGGTCTTTCCGGCCCTCTTCCGCTCCGGCAACTGCTGGGTGAACCTCACGGAGAGCTGGCCTGACCGCAACTACTGCGGCGGTCACCTTGCGAAAGGAAAGGGCGCCAATGAATTGGTGATTGCATTTCCCGAGCCCACTGAGGGTTATACCGGTGGCTCAGTATACCCGGAATCAGTGCTCCCGTGGCAGACTCCCTGGCGTATAGTAACCATGGGCAACTCCTCCGGCGTTATCGCTGAGTCAACCCATGGTACTGACCTCGCCCTGCCGCCGCAGGAAGGCGACTTCAGCTATGTCAGGCCGGGGAGGGCTGCATGGAGCTGGGCCCTGATGAAAGACGGATCAGTCAACTACGATGAGCAGAAGCGTTTCATCAACTATGCCTCGGAGATGGGATGGGAATATTGCCTCATTGACGTTAACTGGGATCAGACCATTGGCTGGGACAGGATAGCGGAACTGGCCAGGCTGGCTGAAGAGAAAAAGGTGGGACTAATCCTCTGGTACAATTCTGCGGGCGACTGGAATACAGTCACCTATCATCCGAAGGACCGGATTCTGACGCATGAATCGAGGGAAGAGGAATTCATCAGGCTGGAGAGTCTTGGGATAAAGGGAATCAAGGTAGACTTCTTTGGTGGAGACGGACAGTCGATGATGGATTATTACCAGGATATCCTGGCCGATGCCCACCGGCACAAGCTGGTTGTAAACTGTCACGGCTCAACCCTGCCCAGAGGGCTGCAGCGAACATGGCCCAATCTTGTTTCCATGGAAGCAATCCGGGGCTTCGAGTTTGCCACCTTTGACCAGGCAACAGCTGACCTTGTCGCTTCAAAGGCCACAACACTTGCATTTACCCGTAATGCTTTTGATCCCATGGACTTCACACCGGTCTGTTTCACGGAGTATGATAATTTTGAACGGATGACGGGCAACGGGGCCGAGCTGGCCATGGCTGTGCTCTTCCTTTCAGGTGTGCAGCATTATGCAGAGACTCCGTACGGGATGGCGACTGTTCCAGACTATGTCAGGGAGATGATGAGAGAGATACCTGTCAGCTGGGATGAGACCAGGTTTGTTGACGGGTATCCGGGCAGGTACATCGTTCTCGCAAGGCGAACCGGAAATAACTGGTTCATAGCAGGTGTAAATGCAAAAAAGGAACCAATGAGACTCTCATTGCATTTGCCGTTCACTGTTACCGGTACCGGGACGATCATTACTGAAGGAGAGACTCTGCGGTCATTCTCAACGTCCACGGTCACGCCTGACCCGGCAGGCAATATTGCCATTGAGATGAAGCCCGGCGGAGGCTTCGTTATTAAGTTTTAGAATTTATTTATATTCAGGTTATCCAGATGAAGGTATTAAAACTGCTCCCGCTCGTGCTGGCGGTGATGTTAACCGGCTGTGGCACCGGAACCGGTCACACAGGTGATTATAAACTATTGTATGAAAGGCCCGCTGCTGAGTGGACTGAAGCCCTGCCTGTGGGTAACGGACGGCTTGGAGGGATGCTATACGGTGACCCTTCAGCGGAGCACCTGCAGGTAAATGAGGAGTCGCTCTGGGGCGGGGTGAATGTGCCCAACAATAATCCTAATGCCCTTGAGAACCTGCCACGGATACGGGAACTGATACTCGAAGGGAAGATCCCGGAGGCATATGAGCTCTCAGAAAAGTACCTGTCAGGGATACCGGGAAAAACATGGTCATACCAGACTGTGGGAGATATATTCTTCCGGTTTGCAGATACTGCCGCTATTACTGATTATCGCCGCGAACTTGACCTTGCAACGGGCATCGCCGGCGTCAGCTTCAAAAGGAACGGGAAGAAGATTAAATATGAGGTTTATGTACCTGCCGGAGAAGACCTGATGGTTATCACGATGCGGTCGCAGGTTGAGGGTGGTCTTGATATGGATATTATGCTGGCCCGGTCGCAGGGTGATAGTATTACTGTCACGGACAGTCTGAAGACCCTTCCGAAGGATGCCGTAATAACGGTCTCTGACAACAGGATAGACATGGAGGGGCAGATAATTGATCCTGAAGACCCTGAGAAAGGTCCCGGCGGCGAACATATGAAATTCTATGCATCGTTGATCGTCATCAGCTGCGACGGCGAGTTGAAGGCTGGCGAAGAAAGCCTGAATTACACAGGCGGAACTGAGATGACACTCTTCTTCAACGCCCGAACCGATTATAACATTGATCTGCTGAACTTTGACAGGACTATTGATCCAAGGAAGGAGTGCACGGAAGCCATCAGCAAAGCCTCGTGGAAATCGTTTTCAAAGATCCGCAAGGAGCACATCAGAGAACACTCCGCCATGTTCAACAGGGTTGATCTTGACCTTGGAGGAAACCCCGACCTGAATGAGCTTCCGACGGATGAAAGACTGAAACGGTTTCAGGAGGGAGGTGAGGATCCGGGATTGATTGCCACCTATTTCCAGTACGGACGTTACCTGCTAATGGGCTCTTCTCGCCATCCGGCGCAACTGCCTGCAAATCTGCAGGGTATATGGAACAAGGATATTTCTGCCCCGTGGAATTCTGATTATCACACCAACATAAATCTCCAGATGAATTACTGGCCGGCGGAGGTTTGCAACCTGAGTGAGGCTACCGGTCCGCTGATACGGTTCATGGAGGTGCTGACCGGCCCGGGAAGTGTGACAGCGAACGAAACCTACGGTGCGAAGGGGTGGACTTTGCATCATACTACGGATGTCTTCGGCAAGACTGCGGTGCTTGACGGGGTTTACTGGGGGATGTTTCCCCTCGGGGGTGCCTGGATGACACTGCCACTATGGGAACATTACGAGTTTACAAATGATACTGCATATCTTCGTGAGCGGGCCTATCCCGTTATAAAGGGAGCCGCGGAGTTTATAGGGACTTTTTTGGTTCCCGACAACCATGGCAGGCTGGTCACTGTCCCCTCCTACTCTCCGGAGAACAGTTATATTGACCCGGTCTCGGGTAAGGAATTCAAGCTTACTTACGCACCTTCAATGGATAACCAGATTATCCGCGAGGTTCTCGGCAACTGCAGGAAGGCTGCAGAGATTCTTGGAACTGACCGTGAGTGGGCTGATTCGCTGCAGTTCGTCCTGGACAGGGTTCCTTCCGACAGGGTGGCATCCAACGGCACAATTGCCGAATGGATTGAAGAGTATGCTGAGGCGGAGCCGGGGCACAGGCACATGTCTCATCTCTTCGCCCTGCATCCCGGAACACAGATAACCCCTGACACGCCGGAGCTGTACGCTGCGGCGCGCCGGACACTTGAGCGGCGGCTGGAGAACGGCGGCGGTCATACCGGCTGGAGCAGGGCGTGGATCATCAACTTCTATGCACGGCTTCTTGACGGCGACGAGGCATACACGCATCTCAGGCAACTGCTTGAGAAGTCGACCCTGCCAAACCTCTTTGACAACCACCCTCCGTTCCAGATCGATGGCAACTTCGGAGGTACGGCAGGAATCGCCGAGATGCTTCTCCAGAGCCACGACGGGGTAGTGCAGGTTTTGCCGGCACTGCCGGCACCATGGCCTGAGGGGAAGGTAACAGGACTCAAGGCCAGGGGCAATTTCGAGGTCGGGATAGAGTGGCGCGCCGGTGTTGCCGAAGAGATCACTGTGAAATCACTCTCCGGGGCACCGCTGAACCTGTCCTATCGCGGAAATCTTAATACAATGGAAACTGAAAAAGGAGTTACATACAGATTTGACAGCAACCTGAAATGGATAAAGTAATCTTCTTCATTGCCCTAAGCCTGCCGGTAATATTCTTTTCAAAGAAGAGTCTCTTTGAGCCTCACAGCCATGGATTTACAAGATTTTTCAGCTGGGAATGCATCATTATCCTTTTCGTGTTCAATTACACGGTGTGGTTCAAGGAACCATTCTCGGTGAAACAGATAATATCATGGCTGATGCTGTATGTCTCACTGTGGTTTGTGATTGAACCAGTTGTGAGGTTAAGGCGGGCCAGGAAACCGGATGTGGTGAGGGTCGACGAGAAGCTGTTCAGGTTCGAGAAGACAACCGAGCTGGTCACTTCAGGCATATACAAATACATCAGGCATCCGATGTATTCATCGCTCCTGTTTCTGACATGGGGCATCTGGTTCAAGCAGCCGCTCTGGTATACACTTCCAGTGGCGTTACTGGCATCATGGTTGCTATGGCTGACGGCCCTCCGTGACGAGAAGGAGTGTTTGGCCTGGTTCGGGGAGAAATACACTGAATACATGAAAGGGACTAAGAGACTTATCCCTTTCATCCTGTGAGGCCGCAGGAGGTCCGGGAGGTTGACGGCCGCATCCGGCAGCCCCAAGGCACTTCCCGATCAAAGATTCTTGTCAGGGTACATCTCGTTCCAGTGCTGTGGCTGGTTCTTGAGTTTCATGTCAAACCATGACATGATCGTATTATGCCACTCGATTCTTTTTTTGTAGTCAAGGATATGATGGTTTTCGCCACTTACAAGGACCATCTCCACATCTTTTCCCAGGATTTTGAGGGCTGCATAATACTGCAGGCTCTCGCCAACGGGTACGTTGGTATCAGCCGTTCCGTGGAGGAGCAGTATAGAGTTACTGAATTTGTCAGCATTGAATAGCGGGCTGTTTTCCACGTATATATCCCGTCTGTTCCAGGGATAGCTCCCTTTGGTGGCGCCTGAGCTGTATGAATAGCCCCAGTATCCCTCACCCCAGTAGCTTGTAATGTCACTGATGCCGGCATGGGCAATTGCTGTCCGGAAAATATCGGTACGGGTCTGTAGCATCATCGTGGTGAATCCGCCATATGAAGCGCCAATACATCCTACATTGGCAGCATCGGCAGACGGGAATGCTTTCAGGAACTTCTTTGTACCCTCGATTATATCATCAATTGCCTCGCGTCCCCAACCATTTACATGCAGGGCAGAGAAATCCTGCCCGAATCCCGTTGATCCGGCGGGCTGCAATACATAAACCATATACCCTTCAGCAGCCCATATTCCCTTTGGATAACGGCCCCCGAAAGACCTGTCTGTTGGAGATGTCCCGCCATAGAAGTTTACAATCAGGGGGTACTTTTTAGACGGGTCATAATTCACCGGGTAGTATACCCTTCCATAAATGGTTGTTCCCCGCGAGTTTTTGAAATTCCATTCCTCAGTCCGCCCGGACAACACATCTGCCATACGGTCTGTGCCCGGATCAGAGAGCAACGTTGATTCCCCGGTTGCAAGGTCAATTGCATAGAGCTTTCCCGGTGTGCTGATGCTGGTGCCCCGGAGGACAGCAACGTTTTTGTTTTCTGCATAGTCAACGGAAGTGATCACCTCCACCGGTACGTCGATTTTTGTAAAGCTCCGCTTTTTCGGGTCAAGCCTGTAGAGATTCACATAATCGCGTTCGGTAGCTGTCAGGTAAATTTTGCCGTCCACTGCCCAGTGGGCCATCCCGGCTGCCGGGTCAAAATTGCGGGTGAGAGGCTCAGCTTTTCTGGTCTCCAGGTCAAAAAGATAAAGCTGTGTATCATAGCTGTTTGGAATCCTGCCCTCGCTCACCTTCACCCCCAGGCTGCCGAAAGTCTCCGGGCCGCCTGATACCAGCAGTTGTGTTCCGTCAGGCGAGTACTGGCATGAACCGCCGTACAGCTTGTCCTTCCAGATTGTATCGAGGCGCATAGTGCTGATTTCCAGTTCATAGAGAGTCTGTTTGGAGAAAGGAACCTCGCTGTAGTCCTGCCGTGAGATGGAGAAGAGCACCCTCCGGCCGTCGGGGCTGATGGCGTGCAACATGGCTGATTGTGATCCGGCGGTAAGCGGTTGTGACAGCTTCGTGCCAGGATTATAGATATACAGGTAGCTCCGGTTGCGCGTTCCCGGGATACGGTCGTCATTGTCAAAAACCCGTTTCAGATCGCCTGTTTTCTCGGCCTCCTCATTTCGTGAGTAGACAAAATAATCTTCCGCCGGTGACCAGACAATGCGGCCGGGTGATTTCAGCCCGGATGCGGCAACGGTTTCCGTTCCGGTCTGCAAGTCATACAGGATCACATCGCTCGTCCCCTCCCTGTCGACCTGGTAATAAAATCGGTCGGACTGTGGCATCCAGTCGGCACGGAGGGCATTGTTCCGCAGTGCGAACAGGTTTCTGTTCAGCTCCATATCATATACCATGAATGAGCTCTGTGGTTTCCCGCTCCCCGGCAAAACCTCACTTGTCTGGATAAGAAGGTATTTACCTGAAGGTGAAAGCCTTGCTCCTGATATGCTCACTACTTCAAGGATATCGTTGATTGTAAGTGTCCGGCCGGGGCTTGTGCTCCATGCAAGCACTGCCGAATCAGTTGCTGCTGATATGTCAGCACCGAACCTGAGTGTTTTCTCCGTGCTGATGAGTTTCAGGCTCAGCTCATGAATGCCTGTTCCCAGGGTCAGATCAATCTTGACAGGCCGGTCCGAGGGTTTGCCCTGTGATTTCACCTTTTTGCCGTTGAGGCTCAGCTCGAAAATCGCATTGGTTGAAACATTAACCGAGGCTTTTGTCCAGCGGTCGCTGCTGATGAAACCGGCCATCCGGATCAGCTGGTTCTCGCTGTCGACTGATGTGATAAGGCTGTCGCCCGGCAGGGTGACAACCGGCCATGTTTTCAGGTCAGTATCATCAGCCTGCACATTTTCAAGAAGGGCTGCCGTATCAAATTTTTTACCGTCAACCGATGGTTGATCAGCAAAGAACGGCAGAGAGAGCTGGTTAACCCCGGAGATTCTCCAGTCATGACATTCAGTTTTGTTTTGCGCAGTTGCCACTCCTGCAATCAGCAGCAGGATTAAAAGGCCGGTGAGTTTTTTCATCGTATTTGGTTTTTATTGAATTCGGTTGTATTTGAGGGAAAGCCAAATGGCCTATTTCCAGCTGTCAATTTAATCAAGCGGGTAGATTGGCCTGGGGATGTTCACATATTTCAGAGCAAACGGATCGATACTCCGGGAAGAAGGATACGGAGCGAACGTCAGGCTGCTTCTCCATCTTCTTCATTGAAGCAAATATCTTGCGGAATGGAGGCAGGAAGTCTACGTTTATTCCGCCGCCTTTAAGCAGTTTCATCTTGTTTACAACCATTACAGGGTCGATCTCGTCCTGGACTGTCCTTATCAGGAGGTCGCCCGCCTTAAAGGCTGTCTTGAAATGGTCACGGTGGGAGTTGGTATGGTAACCGACGATAATGTCTGCATTTTCAGCCCTGAAGTTTACCTCGGTTGTTATCACCGGGGAGAAGCTGTTCACCTCGTGCATGAATTCAGCATAGAGAATTACCTGTTGCCCGGCGGGACTGACAGAAGTATTTTCTCCGGAACAGGCTGAAAAAGCGAGGGTAACAGCCGTAACAAAGCCATAAATTACTGGAATAAAACGGTTTACTGATCTGGCTTTCATAAGTATCTGTATATTTAACAAAAATAGGAAAAACTTTTATTCCGGTTCAGGTAACGGGCATGAGCGCATCCAGGTCACTGCCTCATCGGCAGCAAGGGTCTGATTGAACAGGCGTCCGCCGGAGGTATCGCCTTTCAGGAAACAATTGAGCCAGGGTATAATATACCTTGCAAGTATTGCAGTCTGCTCTTCGGTGTTAAGTCCTCTTTTGCAACCTGCCAGTCTTTCGGCAGTGAAGCACTTGCGGCTGTCGCCCATACCGCAGTGTGATCCGTTGATTATAGAGATATATGTCTTGTCCTTCGCAGCCGACCGCTCATACATTGGCAAATGGTTTCTCGCGGGTGAAGTAATGCAGTCGCTGGTGCCTGAAAAGATAAGTGTCGGGATCCTCACTCGTGAGGCGGCCTCTATAGCTGAAGGTCTGATCTGATATGGAGTCAGGGCGATGACTGCATCAACATCAGGGTTGTCAGCGGCAGCATGAAACATTGCTCCCCCTCCCATGCTGTGCCCCATCAGACAGCAGAGAGTATCGACAATGCCGTACAGGGGTGAGGCAGGGTCAGTTCCAAGTCCGGCAACCGATGCCGCAAGGAACCTGACCTCATCGGCATAGCCCCTATGTGATGGCAGCGGGCCTTCGAAAGTGGTCAGGTTGAGCATTATATATCCAGCCGGCACCAGAATTTCCACCAGGTTGCCGTATTGGTCTCCCGGGTGCTGGTATCCGTGTGCAAAACAGATTACAGGAAACCTGCGGTCAGTCATTCCGGAGGATGCAGGATTCACCACGGGAGTGACGACAGGGTAGTAAGCCTCGAATTTCACCTTCCTGTTGCTCCGGGCTTCATCCCTGAGCATCATGCTAATGTGGCCAACAGAATACTGCCCTGAAGCAGTAATGCAACTTATTATCGCTGTAAAAAATATGATTGCCCTGGGAGAAGATATATTAAGCATGATGTTTTGGATGGTTTCCTGCACCCCGGGTGCAGGGAGATGCCAAATTACTCAATATTTCGATCTGTGGCAAGGGTGTGCATTTTCCTGCATTATGGTTTAGAAATGATTGTTATTTTTACAGTGTGCTGCGGGGGGGGGTACCTGACCCACCGTACCTGGCAGCAGGCAAACCTTGCTCTATGGAAAAATCTCTATTCGATCTGCTCATCTGGTTGTGGATCTCAGTAGCCCTGGTCATTTTTGTCGTTTTGCTGTTTGTCACTGCCCCGTTCGGAAGACATATGAACAGGAACTGGGGAGTGACCATCCCCGACAGGCTGGGCTGGTTCTTGATGGAGATACCGGGTCCGGTCATTTACCTGGCATTTGTACTTGCAGGTAACGGGCCCAGGACAATAACGGTGTGGATCATTACAGGGCTCTACCTGGCTCATTATACAAACAGGGCGATAATCTATCCGATGAGGATCAGGACACGTGGAAAGCAGATGCCGCTGGTGGTGACACTTATGGCTGTCTTCTTCAATTTTGTCAATGCCGGGTTCCTGGGATACTTTGCAGGTAACCTGCAGACAAACTATGATGCAGCATGGCTGACAGATCCGAGGTTCCTGGGCGGTCTTCTGATATTTGTTACGGGCATGGTGATTAACATGACATCTGACAATAGACTCATCCACCTGAGGAAAAAGACGGGCACCGGTTACCAGATTCCCCGGGGAGGGTTGTTTGAAAAGGTCTCCTGTCCCAACCTGTTCGGCGAAATAGTTGAATGGGGTGGTTATGCCCTTCTATGCTGGTCACTGCCGGCACTGTCGTTCTTCATCTGGACCTTCTGTAACCTGTTGCCGAGGGCTCTAGCCCACCACAGGTGGTACCGGATTCATTTCCCCGATTACCCGGCCGGCAGAAAGGTAGTTCTCCCTTATATTTTGTAATTTGCCGTCTCAAACCATGTTATAATGAAAGGGACATACCTCAACTGGAAAGGACGTTTTCTATGTATTGCCGTATTTGCAGTGGCGATGGGTTTCCTGGAAGCAATAGTGGTTGTCTATCTCAGGGAACTCTATTATCCTGACGGATTTGAATTTCCCCTTCGTCTCATGTCGGCTGACCTTGTCCGGGCCGAATGGATCAGGGAAGCAACAACGCTGGTAATGCTGGCTGGTATAGGCATCCTGGCCGGCAGGAATAGTCTGCAGAGGCTCTTCTATGCCCTGTTTGCCTTCGGGATATGGGATATCTTTTATTATGTCGCCCTTAAGCTGCTGCTCGGCTGGCCTGCCTCGCTCCTCACCTGGGACCTGCTCTTCCTGATACCCGTTTCATGGCTGGGACCGGTACTGGCACCGATAATCAACTCACTGACAATGATACTCATGGCTATGCTTTTCATCGGCAGGCAGGAAAGAGGTTACTATGTCAGGCCCGGCATTTCTGACTGGATCCTGATCTACAGTGGGGCGCTGGTAATCCTATATACATACCTGGTTGATTATTCGAGACTGCTTCTTGAGAGCGGTGCCCTGAAGTCCAGAGGATCAGAGGAAGCCGGAGAACGGCTTATGGAGATGATTACCACCTTTGTACCTGAAAAATACAACTGGTGGCTGTTCGTAGCCGGAGAAGCACTTATACTTGCTGCAACAGTAAATGTTCTAATCAGAAGTCATAAATATTCAAGAGATGAAACAATTAACTAGCCTGACAACATTGATTATGTTATTATTGATTTTACCCGGCTGCGGAGACAAAAAACAAAAGGGAGGAGAGAGTTCTGACCCATATATCTGGCTTGAGGAGGTGGATTCGGGAAAATCCCTTGACTGGGCGCGCGCACAGAACAAGCTGTCTGATGAGAGCCTGGCAACGCAACCGGTATTCACCGGGCTGAAGGAGAGGTTCCTAGAGGTGCTTAATGACAGGGAAAGGATAATTTACCCGGGCATTGTGGGTGACATGAGCTATAACCTGTGGCAGGATGAGAATAACGAAAGGGGGGTATGGAGACGGATGCCAAAGAAAGACTACCTGGCAGGCAAGAATGTATGGGAGACGGTGCTTGACCTGGATAACCTGTCAGCTGAGGAGGGAAAGAAGTGGGTTTTTGGTGGTGCCACCTGGCTCGGCCCGGAAAATCGCTACTGTCTCCTGCATCTTTCTGACGGCGGCAAGGACGAGGTGGTGATCCGTGAGTTTGATGCATTGAAAAAGGAATTTGTGGATGGTGGCTTCTCAATACCGGAGAGTAAGGGCAGTGTAGCATGGGTTGACAGAGACCGGATTCTTGTGGCCACCAACTACGGCCCGGGGACGATGACCTCATCAGGTTATCCGGCAATGGCAAAGCTGTGGGCAAGAGGAGAAGATCCGGCAATGGCATCAATCATCCTTCAGACTGACACGGTCAACATGGGCATTTTTGTCAGCGGTGGCGAGGTGAACGGCAAGCAATATGTTTTCCTTAACGACAGCAGGGGGTTCTACGAGTCATCAATGTATCTGCTTACACCTGATGGCGTAAAGATGCTTGACATACAGAAGGATGTGGAGACACGAGGGTTATTCAAAGAAGCATTGCTGCTCTACCTGCAGTCTGACTGGGATTTTAACGGGGAGATATTCAAAAAGGGAACGCTGGTCAGTTATGATCTGCTCTCATTTCTTGAAGGCAAACCGTCAGTAAAAACACTATTTGAACCAGGTGAAAGAGAAAGCCTTGCCGGCATTATGACCTCGCGTGATTTCATTGTGCTGGCCACCATGGAAAATGTACAGGGTAAATTAAGGATCATGCGTCCAGTTGACGGCGGGTGGAACACCGAGATGGTTCCTGTTCCGGAACATGGCA
>JAAZAP010000387.1 GCA_012514255.1 Bacteroidales bacterium
CCGTGCTTATCTATGACCGGTTCAATACCTACGGCCTCAGCGCTGCCAGGCCGGCATCGATATTATTTATTCTCGTCGCACTCTTCTTCTTTGTACTCTTCAGGGTGCTTGCAACAGAACGGCGGGAGCTGTTCAGAAAGGAGGAGGATGTTACGGACTGAACAACTGTGCAAGAGACTTGACTCATTCTGTCTCAGGGAGATATCCCTTGAGGTGACGCGTGGTGAATACTATGTTCTGCTGGGCCGCTCCGGGGCAGGCAAGACACAGCTCCTGGAGCTCATATGTGGCCTGACGCACCCGGATAAGGGCAGCATATTCCTCGAAGGCGAGGATATAACCCGCAAGAGAGTGCAGGACCGTGGTATAGGACTTGTCTTCCAGGATCTTGCGCTGTTCCCGCATTATACGGTCAAGGACAACATAATGTATCCCCTTAAGCTCAGGAATATGCCGCTCAGGGAGAGGATTGACAGGGTACAACGCGCAGCTGAGGAGATGAATATCACCGATCTCCTCCTGCGTAGGCCGGGCAACCTTTCCGGGGGAGAGAAACAGAGAGTGGCCCTGGCCCGTACGCTGGTGACTGACCCGAAGATACTGCTTCTGGATGAGCCGATGGCTTCTGTTGACGCCAGCCTCAAGGACAGCATAAGGCGCATGCTCCGCCGCCTCAACCGCAACGGTCAGACCATAGTGCATGTAACCCATGACTTTGGCGAAGCAGTCAGCCTGGCCAGCCGGGTAGGGGTGATGCACAACGGCCGGATAATACAGGACGGCACCCCGGCGGAGGTCTTCAATCACCCGGTAAACAGGTTCGTGGCACGCTACGCCGGGATAAAAAATTTCTTCCGGGTAACCTTCGTCAAGTCATATAACAGCTGGTCATGCATCACTGACAACAGGACAAAGTTCAGGCTGACGAAGGGCGATTATCCCTCGTCCGGACTGATGATACTGGCTGCCGGGGAGGTGCTGGTCACCAGGCAGGGGGCGGCAGGCGTGCAGATAAACAATATCCACGGCGTCATCGAAGACATTGTGCCGTCACCATCAGGGTATGAGATTACCGTCAATGGAGGCGACCGGTTCTACGCTGACATCACTCACCGTGAGATGGAAGCACGGAAGTTTGTTACTGGGGAGCAGGTGATTGTATCATTCCGACCTGAGTCTCTCAGACTTGTGGGCAACGGAGAAGAAAAAAATGAATACTGAGATGATGATTACATTTGAAGAAGCATTTAAGATAGTGACGGAAAATTATTTCCGTCTGGGAAAAGAGAAGGTGGCAGTGGCTGATGCGGCAGGGCGTGCCCTGGCAGAGCCCGTGCGGAGCGACATGGACATGCCGCCCTGGAACAAGAGCGCTGTTGACGGTTATGCATGCCGTCATGAGGAGCTCGGGCATGAGCTTACGGTTATTGAGACAATCGCTGCCGGCTCCATGCCCGTTAAGGAGGTTACGCCGGGCACCTGCTCCCGCATAATGACCGGCGCAGCGGTACCTGCAGGCGCCGGTTATGTCTTCATGCTCGAGGATAGCGAAGAGTTGCCGGGCGGACAGGTCAGGTTTACCGGTAGACCGGGTAATGACAATATAGCCAGGGCGGGAGAGGATATCATGAACGGCCAGACGGTACTGCGCCCCGGCCATTACATCAGGCCACAGGATATAGCTGTCATGGCTTCAGTGGGTGTCACTGAGGTGACGGTAAGTGTCAGGCCCACGGTGGGGATCATCAGTACCGGCAATGAGCTGGTGGAACCCGACCGTGTGCCGGCGGGAGCCCAGATACGCAACAGCAATGGCCTGCAACTGATGGCACAGGTGGCACGTGCAGGTGCCATTGGCAAATATTACGGTATAGCCCGCGATGAGGAGAAAGCTATCTGCTCACTGATGAAAAAGGCACTGGAAGAGAATGATGTGGTACTCATCTCCGGCGGTGTATCGTTCGGTGATTTCGATCTGGTGCCCGCTGTGATGCGATCACTTGGCCTGACTATCCATTTTGACCAGGTAGCCATGCAGCCCGGCAAGCCCCTGACCTTTTGTACCGGGGAGAAAAAGGCCCTCTTCGGCCTGCCGGGAAACCCGGTTTCCACCCTGGTGCAGTTTGAGGTGATGGTGAGAGCTTTTATCAACAAAATGGTTGGAGTGACCGAGGCAGCTACAGTGTTGCAGCTGCCACTGGCAACAGACTACTCGCGCAAGAGAGCAGAGAGACTCTCATGGATACCCTGCATTATCACCCCTGCCGGCGAGGTGATGCCGGTAGAGTATCATGGCTCGGCACATATCTCTGCACTTACGGGCGCATGGGGAGTGATAACCATTCCACGCGGACAGAGCTGGATACAGAAAGGAGAGATGGTAAGTGTTAGACAGATTTAACAGAAATATAACATACCTGCGGATCTCAGTCACTGACAGGTGCAACCTGCGGTGCCGTTATTGCATGCCCGAAGAGGGAGTGAAGCTCATCAGGCATGAGGATATACTCACCTATGATGAGATAACCACTTTTACCCGGGTGGCAGTTGATTCCGGCATCAATAAGGTGCGTATTACCGGCGGTGAACCCCTGGTACGAAAAGGAGTGACTACACTGGTAAGGATGCTTTCGGAGATAGAGGGGATCAATGATCTCTCAATGACCACAAACGGTATCTTCCTGGCTGACTATGCTGAGGAGTTGGCGGAGGCAGGACTGATGAGGGTTAACGTGAGCCTTGATACCCTTGATCCGGAGAAGTACAGGTATGTTACCCGCGGTGGCGATGTGCATGCTGTGCTGAAAGGCATAGAAGCGGCACAGCGTGCAGGATTACGACCTGTGAAGATCAA
>JAAZAP010000388.1 GCA_012514255.1 Bacteroidales bacterium
CTCAACAGGTAAAACCCCGTCAAAGCCCTCCAAACCAATTAACACAAAATCTTATTTCAGCACTGAAGGCGAAGTGTGATAGCCACTCCCTCAGATCTGCCTTGTGCCAGCTGTCTCACTGAACCTTCCGGATGCTCGCCAGCACGGCCTCCTTCGACTTCACTCCTATTATCCGCTCCACCTCCTTACCGTCTTTGAAAAGGATCATGGTCGGGATGCTCCTGATTCCATACTGGGCAGCTATCTGCTGCTGCTCATCCACATTGAGCTTGTAGATGCTCGCAGTGCCGTCAGTTGCAGCAGCCACCTCGTTGAGTATGGGCGCCATCATCTTGCATGGCATACACCAGTCAGCCCAGAAGTCAACCAGCACCACTCCGTTCTTTGTCTTATGGGCAAAATTCTGAGCGGTAAGATGCTCTATCAGCTCACTGTCAGCCACAGCCGGAGCGTTCTTCATCTTATTGTATGAACGCATAAAGAGGATCACCACAACGGCAATGACAACAAATGCAATTATCAATCCTTTCATTTTCATTTCTCCTTATTTTCTTTTTGCGTGAATGCAGGTGATCAGCTGCGGCCATAGCTGCTGTCAGGCCTGCCGGACCGCAGGACTATCAGACTATTCTGACTTCATGCGTCATCTCAATCCCCGCCTTCCGGTAAACGGCTGACACTCCGCAGTAACGCTCCTCAGACAGGCTGATGGCCTTCTCAATCTTCTCCATATCAAGATCTTTCCCGCGGAACTCATAGACGACGTTCATTTTAATGAATGCTTTGGGATGCTCATCTTCAGTCTCTCCCTCAACAACCACATTGAAATATTCAACCTCCTGTCTCATCTTTATGAGTATCGAGATCACGTCCATCCCCGTGCAACCGGCCAGTGCTGCCAGCATGAGCGGTTTCGGCCGCGGGCCGCTGTTATCTCCGTTTTCACCAGCCTGATCGATAAAAAAGTGGTGACCGTTAACCTCGGTATCAAATTTCATTTTGCCTTTCCAGGCAGATTCTATCCTGTGTTTCATTGATTCATCTGTTTTGCTGCAAAAGTACAGACTAAGCCCGTCCTGCGGAATGAAAGAGCTATGCGGCGCATCATAACCCGGGTTGAAATGCGACAATAAAAAAATTGTCGCCCTTCAGTCTGATCATTATATTACAGATTACCATGAACATAGCTTTTAATAGATTAATGACAGTTTTTCTTAAATTTGCAGGTCACCATAACAGAATGAAGACAATTAGCCATACCGACAAGGAGTTTGTATGTGACATAACACTGCCATGTTTCTCCGCACTCATCCCGGAGGAGACCGACTTGGTTCGCGGGAGCCGGGTACAGGTTGTGTTCCGCCAGGGTGAGAACCTGGCTAAGCAGGGGGCCTTTGCGTCATACGTTATCTTTGTTGTCAGCGGTTACTCAAGGCAATACATAGAGGGGAGCAACGGGCGCGACTATAACCTTCGCATCATCCGTCCGGGTGAGATGGTCGGTCTCTCAGCCGTGTTCAATCGCAATACCTTCAACTATTCGGTGGTGGCAGTGACAGAGACCACCGGGTTCCTGATAGAGAAAGAAGCAATTGCTTCGCTGGTAAAGCAGAACGGTACTTTCGCCTTCAGCATCATCAGGCGATACTGCGAGCACAATTTCAGGCTTTACACCTCCCTTGACAATATATTGCACCAGCAGACCAATGGGCGGATGGCAACGGTTCTGCTTACCCTCGCGCCGGAGAACTTCGGAGGCGAGGATTTATTCAGGCATCTCTCGCGGCGTGAGCTGGCTGACTTCGCAGGCATCTCCACCGAGGGAACGGTCAAGGTGCTGAAGAGCTTCGAAAGAGACGGCCTCATTAGCCTCTCCGACAAAAGTATCATCCTTCTTGAGCGCCAGCGTCTGGAAGAGATAAGCAGGACAGGTTGAGCTTCGCCGCGTAATCCTTATCAAATGCAACTCCGTAACTGAACAGCCGCGGGGAACGACTGAACCCCGCTACATGATTTTTGAAATATTACCTCACAGCCTCACCACCACCGGCGGCAGGTTGAATCCTTCAAGGTGCAACAGTAACGGGGTGTTGCGGTCCTCCTGGCCAAGGGCAGTGAGATCAACATCAATGCTCTTGCGTTCGCCGGGGAGCAGCACGA
>JAAZAP010000389.1 GCA_012514255.1 Bacteroidales bacterium
CCACCCCCGTAGCCAGTGGAACATATTCTTCCTTCCAGTCTGCTGCACTGTCGCAGAAGTCCGAATAATTGCGGACGCTTGCAGATGTCTTCAGGAACATTGTCAGAGCTTGATGTCACTTGAGCGGTTATGAAACACCGGCGCCTTCTTTTTACCTCCGGGTTCGGATACCTGAAGGCCGCGGAAGGTTACCCCGTGAACATCGTCAAGCACCACTGCAGTACGATAGTCTTTCTTGTCGCAAACCAGCTTTACGTTCTCGAAAGTGATTCCCCTGGCATGCCTTATGAAGAAGCCCCATGCCGGCAACTCCTTGAACATAGAAAACTCGGGATATTTCTTTTCAAGCTCGGGTATGCTGTCAATCTCATCAAGACCCACTTCAGCGTAATGCGGATTGCCTCCACCCGGATAATGTATCTCAATGTTCTTAAGGGTGATGTTCTCAATCATGGCGTCAGGCATGCCGGAAATAATTGAAGGGGAAACATTGCGTGGCAGATCCTCCACCGGGCCTTCGTAGTTATAACCGGCATCAGGCTTGGTTGCAGGCACCTCCGCATAGACATTCTTAATGGTAACCCCGCTGATACTACCCGTTTTTGTGCCGCTTCTCTTCCCGATACGCAGAAAAATTACATTACCTGTATTCAGCGACCTGAGACTGTCAACAAGGATGTTCTCAACTATGCCTCCGTCAACGGCAGCAAATGTTATCGCTGACCTGTAGGTGTCAAAGACCAGGTTGTTTACAATGGTGATGTTGCGGAATCCCCCGCGGCCCACCGTTCCGAACTTGATGCCGTTGGCGCTGGTACGTACGGTGTTATTGTAAACATATACATTCTGGCAGATGAAGTCGGCACTGTGCGACTTCAGGCAGATACCATCATCAGCCGCGTCAAAATATGAGTTGGTGACTGTCACGCTGTCGCAGTCAACTATGTCTATGCCGTCATTGTTCCAGTACGACTTGCTGTCAACTGTAATATTGTCAACCGTAAGGTTGACGCACTGATCATACTGCTGGTTCCAGCTCCCCGGATCCTTTAGCATGATATCCCTGATAACTATATTCCTGCATCCCCTGAAGTAAATATTCTGCGGACGGATGGTCTCATTGGGACGGTCATATTTCAGAGGGTCCTTTACCACGCCCTTGTGGATCATATCAACAAGGTTGTTTGCCACCCGGAAGCCCTGACCGTCTATCACACCTTTTCCCGTGATGCCGATATTCTCCTGGTCAAGGGCAAATATCATTGCTGTCCAGTTATAGTTCCTTTCATAATCAAAAGGATTTACGGAACCAACAAGGATGGCCCCCTCCTCCAGGTGAATGGTCACGTTTGATTTAAGGTAGATGGTGCCAGTCAGGTACCTGCCCACGTAAAATACCAGGCGGCCGCCACCATTCTCACTGATGTAGTCAATGCCCCGCTGGATGGAATTCGTGTTGAGGGTGGTTCCGTTTGACTTTGCACCAAACAATGATGCATTGTAATCCTTCGCCTGCAGCTGAACTGAGACCACCGTTATGGCTGCCAGTAATAAGATCCTGCTTTTTTTCATGTCATATTTTTATAGCAACTGACAGGTCCCGTCATCCCCATCGATTGAAGTGGCTGGTTCTTCGTACCGGCATTCGTCCAGTACTGAGCAACGGGATTGTCAGTCAGTGATTTCATGTAATTACCCATGGAGGTGGTCACTGCCACTTCCACAGTGTTTATTCCCGGCTTAAGGTATTTTTCAATGCTGAAGATCCTTCGTCCGTACCATTTAACCCCGCAGCTCACGCCGTTTATTCTCAGCTCCGAGGTCCCGAATACTTTCCCAAGATTGATCACCATCCCTGAAGGATCAATGCATTCCAGCCTGTTCCGATAGATCACAGTGCCTGAGAAATGAACAAACCCGGGCATTTCCTTCAGGTCAGCCAGCCTGTCCATCATCACCTCCTTAACCGAGCCGTCACGGCAATGGCTGAACTCTGCCATCCATCCGGTGTCAAGTGACACCATTTCACTGCCGGTGACAGACAGGGATTCCCACTCTTCCTGAACCTTCTCCCGGTCAAAG
>JAAZAP010000039.1 GCA_012514255.1 Bacteroidales bacterium
GAGGAGATCCATCACCGTGGCTGCGTTGGGACTGCCCATGCCGAAATTGATGATTGTTATACCTCCCGCGGTGGCGCTGGGCCAGTTCTTGTCCTTCCCTTCCACCGGCACATCGTTCCAGCGGGCAAACATTTCCACATAGAGTGTAAAGTTGGTAAGAAGGATAAACTCGCCGAAGGAGTTGAGATCCTTTCCCGTGTAGCGGGGCAACCAGTTATTGACTATATCTTCCTTGGTTTTCATGTTCTCCGGAGCTGTTTGTTTATATTTGCCCTGCCTAAGGGTAACCAAAAATACAATAAAAGTTGAAACCACTGAAACTGCCTCCCTGTTCACTGCGCATAAAAGAGGGTCAGGGCAACAGACTCATCTATGATCCGCTGCGGAGGAAATATGTGGCGCTCACTCCGGAAGAGTGGGTGAGGCAGCATTTTGTCAATTACCTTACCGGATGGCTGGGTTATCCTCCCGGTCTTATCCGCATAGAGGCATCCTTCACACTTTATTCCATGGTTCGCAGGGCTGACATACTGGTGCATAACAGGTCTGGAGAACCGGTGCTCATTGTGGAGTGCAAGGCCCCGCAGGTGAAGATCACACAGGAGGTCTTTGACCAGGTAATCAACTATAACTTCAGCTACGGTGTCAGATACCTAGTTGTTACAAACGGCATAACACACTTCGCGGGTAAGACGGATATCGCAAAGCGAAGCTTCGAGCTGCTGGACAGGATACCCGATTATGAAACCATCACCAGCACGGAGCCATGACAGATGTTACATGCGCGGTGATCCGCAATGAGGAGGGACTGGTACTGGCTGTCCGGCGAGGGCCGGGGATGGGCAATTCCGGGAAGTGGGAGTTCCCCGGGGGTAAGACCAGGCCGGGAGAGGATCACGAAGAGTGCATCATCAGGGAGATAGACGAGGAACTGGGAATGGATATTGTCATCTGTGGCAGACTCGAGGCTGTGGAACATGATTATGGCAATAAACAGATCAGGCTTATCCCTTTCATCTGCGATACCCTGGAGTCAAAGCCTATGCTCCGCGAACATGATCACTACAGGTGGATGGAGCCTGACAGGCTGACGACACTTGACATGACGGCGGCTGACACACCTGTTGCCCTTCAGTATGCGGCAGGTCACAGGTGTGCGGCAAGCCGCGAAACAGAGGAGGAGACAACAAGGCTCACCGCCGAGGCCGGGGAGGAGCTCTCAAGGATGCTCGGAAGGGTCTCGAGCGTGGAGGAGATAACCATGGTGGCTCAGTCGGCTGCGAAAGAATTTAACCTGCTGTCACAGCTTGTGACACTCTGTTCGAGCACTGAAAAGAGAGTGGGATTCATGTCAGCATGGGCTCTCTCAAAAGTTGCAGATGTTGATCCGAAGGCACTGGTACCACTGCTGCTGCCGATTATTGAGGTCCTGCCCGCTACAGCCAACGAGAGCGTACAGAGGTCACTCATGAGGGTGCTGATGAAGAGCGATATAAATGACATTCCCCGTGCACACCACGCAAAGCTGATCGACTATTGCCTGACGGTGATGAGGGACACTAACCAGCCTGTGGCACCCAGGGCATATGGCATGGAGATACTTGCATCCTTCTGTTCTCTTTACCCTGAGATGGCGAATGAGGTTGCCGGTGCGGTGCAGCTTTTTATCAATGATGCTTCCGCTGGCATGAAAGCCGCCGGACGGAAAGTTATTCAGCGTTTGGGCAACAGGCAATAAATATCAGGCAGTAGTGAAACAAATGTCTTCACTGCAGTCTATGAATGAATTATGTCAGATTCCTTGCCTCTTGCCTGATGCCTATTGTCTATTCTACAATTCTTTATGGTCTACGACCATCTATGTGATATAATCATCTGTTCTACAAATCTTTATGGCCTACGGCCATTTACCACTACTGCCTGTTGTCCCGATCCGATTTATCGGATCGAGGATCCTCGATCCAGACATGTCTGGATCGGGACCCACTGCCTACTGCCTAATGCCTCTTGCCTGATTTCACGGTCTTCCTGATCCATTTGGTGATCAGGTCCATTGCCGCTGGTGAGAAAGTCTCCTCGATCTTCGGGTATTCAGTGGTCAATCCTGTTCCGGCAGTCTGGAAGAGGTGGTTCAACCCCGGCAGGGCTACCGTCTTTACCTTTCGGTTGCCTCCTTTGCGCACCGCATCCTTTATTGCCGGCAGGTTCTGCTCATGATTGACCTGGAAATCTTTTTCGCCATTGAGTGCCAGAACAGGGCATCGAACGCTGCTCCAATACAGGGCCGGGTCTGTTGACAGGAAATATTTCCACCACGCATTGTTCGTCTGTGCCAGTCCCTGTGTGAAGTTGGCCATACGCTCCGCGCGCTCCTCCGGGGCCAGTCCCATGGTATCAAGCTCTCCGTTGTACCATTCCATTGCCTTCTTCGCCGCAGTGCGCTGGTCTTCATTCTCCATCACAATCCTGAAGAGGTTCCTCAGCATGTGAAGCTGTGTCTCAAGGTCCTCCTGCGGCATTTCTGATACTGTGAAAAAGTCGATGTTCTGCTGTATGATTGCATCATATCCTGTCACACCCGGACCAGCCAGTGAGATGACGAATGCTATGTTCGCATTGCGCGAAGCGACGATGGGAGCTATCAGCCCACCCTCACTGTGGCCGGCAAGACCAATCTTCTTTTTGTCAATCTCGGCCCGTTGCATGAGATAATTCACTGCTGCCTCAGCATCATCGGCGAAGCTCATGGTAGTGGCGCCGGTCAGGCGGCCCTTTGATCCGCCCACCCCTCTGTCGTCATACCGCAGTACCGCGATGCCGTTCCTGGTCAGGTGGTCAGCCAGCACCTTGAAAGGCTTGTGCATGAAGACGGTCTCATCGCGATCCTGCTGCCCCGAACCCGAGATAAGCAGCACAGCCGGGAATGGTCCTTCGCCCTGCGGCAGTGTCAGCGTTCCTGCCAGGCTGAAGTTCTCGGTGATGTTCATGAAGGATACCTCTTCCTCACGATAGGGATAGGGCGGCATGGGCTCCTGCGGCCTGCTATACACTATCGGTTTTGCCCCCTTCTTCATGGAGAGATCATATTCACGTCCGAGCTGTGTCCATCTGCCCGTAATGATTGAGTCATTGGTGAAACCTCCGCGAAAACTCCCCCTAACCATTGGAATGTCTACCATGAGGGTGTCATCATCCAGGGTTACCCTCCCGCAGGGGATGCCCTTCACACCCTGATCAGGCGAGTCCATTGAGGCTTTGACAGTATCAGCCTCAGTCATTGCAAAGTGTAACACAAGCTGAAGCTCGCCAGCTGCTGTCTTCATTATGCCGGACCAGGAGCCTTCAATATCTGCAGGGCTGCGTTGGCCTGCTGCTGATACGGTAATAATCATAGCCGCCAGCAGTGAAATGTAAGTTCTCTTCATGACATCTAAGTATATGATCCCCAAAATTAGCCATTTCTGGTTATCTTTGACGGATAATTTAAACCTGATGAAGAGAGTTGACACAAGGGGACTGACCTGCCCGGCTCCGCTGATAAAAACAAGGCAGGGACTGAACGAGGCTGGGCCCGACGAAGATGTAGAGATATTGATAGATAATCCGACCTCGCTCAGTAACGTGAAGAGATACCTGTCGGATAACAGACTTCCATTCACCGTCCGCGAGGAGGAATACATGTCCATAGTGACAGTCAGGAGAGGAGAACAGACAGAGTTGAGCGCCGATGAAACTGAATACTGTACAACTGGCACTGAGGAGCCGGCACCGGGAGGCAGGAGAACGGTGGTAGCTGTCAGTTCGGAGAGAATGGGCAGCGGCGATGATGTTCTCGGGACAAAGCTGATGGCCTCCTTCTTCAGAACGCTTGTGATGCTCGAACCTCCGCCTTCAGCAGTGGTCTTCTACAATGCGGGGGTGAAGCTTGCGATGGACGATTCGCCGGCACTTGAACATATCAGGGAACTCTCGGATAGGGGAACGGCAATATATCTTTGCACTACCTGCATCAATCACTTCGGTATCAAAGACCGTCTGCCAACTGGCAGTTTTAGCGATATGTATCAGATAGTTAATATATTAAGGGATGCGGATCACATAATCCGCCCGTGACGTCTGCCATCAGGAACAGTTTGGATATGGCAGTCAGCTATATCGGCGGATGCTTCTGGTTACTGGCAGCCTGATCAATTTAATACAGGATTATACAATGTCATTTGATCTTCTTACAACTGTAGAGACAGGGGGTTGCTCGGCAAAAATACCCCCAAGGCAGCTCGAGGAGCTGCTAAAGGACCTGCCTCTTCCTGTTGATCCACGGATACTTGTTGATATTTCAACTCATGATGACGCCGGGGTTTATAAAGTCAATGACGAGATTGCACTGGTTCTTACAACCGACTTCTTCCCGCCACTTGTGAGCGATGGCTATGAATTTGGACTGATTGCCGCAACAAACACAATAAGTGATATTTATGCCATGGGCGCGACTCCCCTGGTGGCGCTCAATATCATGATGTTCCCTTCGGCACGCATCCCCATGGAGGTTTACAGGGAGATACTGAGGGGAGGAAATGACAAGGCGAAGGAGGCTGGAGTCAGCATCATCGGCGGTCATACTATTGATGATTATCCCCCAAAATACGGCCTGGCAGTTATCGGCACTGTCCACCCTGAAAAAGTAATTACCAATGCCGGGGTGAGGGAGGGGGATGAGCTCATCCTCACCAAACCGCTGGGGACAGGGATCATCCTTGCCGGGCACCGGTTGAAGATGACCACGCCCGGGCAGCTTGAGGGTGCTGTCAAGCTGATGAAACAGCTCAACGCCGCTGGCGCAACGCTCATGAAGAAGTACAGTATCAGGGGCGCCACAGACATCACCGGGTTTGGGCTGGCGGGCCATGCCCTGAAGATGGCACGTGCCTCAGGCGTCACAATTGAACTTGATATGAAGAGTATTCCGTTGCTCGACGGCACATACACCCTGGCAGAGCAGGGATGCATCCCCGGAGCTGCCTTCCGCAACCTTGATTACACTGAGAGGGAGATCCGTTTTACGGACGGACTCGACTACAGTCTCAGGATGATTGCCCATGATGCACAGACATCGGGTGGATTGCTGATGGCTGTGGCGCCTGAGAAGTCCGGTGAGATACTGCGTGAACTGCACTCAGCAGGCCACCCTGAGGCGGCAGTCATTGGAAAAGCAGTCACCAGGGAAGAAGCTCCACTGATACTCGGCTGACAGGGTGCAACGACAGGTGCTGGTGTAATCCGCCTGATCCTATTCGGGCAATGAGAAGATGAACTCCGCCCCGCCACCTGGATGGGTACGGACGGAGATCTCACCCTTGTGCAGAAGGATGGCATTCTTAACAATTGCCAGTCCCAGTCCCGTTCCCCCGCTCTTGCGTGAACGCCCGTCGTCAATCCTGTAAAACCGCTCGAAGATCCTTGCCTGGTGCTCCTCGGGGATACCAATGCCGTTGTCGGCAAAGGAGAAAGTCCGGAATCCTGGCTCACCAGGGATAGTCCTTACAGTAACGGTGACATTCTCACCGGCATAGGTTATGGCGTTCTCAAGCAGGTTCTGGAAGACCGAGACGATGAGTGACCTGTTGCCATTGACCATGGTGCCCGGTTCAACTGCTATCTCAACCTTCATCTGTTTCCTGTTGAGGTCAGTCATCAGATTGTCACGCACCTCCTTCACCACCACTGCAACATCAAACTCTTCATACGGGAACTGGTTTCCGGTCTCATCAAGCTTGTTCAGCGTAACAATATCATTGATCAGGTCTGTCAGGCGTGTTGATTGTGCCAGTGCCTTGTCAAGGAAATGGTTTCTCTTCTCTTCATCAAGCTCCTTATTTACAAGGAGGGTCTCCAGGTACCCTCTCACCGAGGCGATCGGGGTCTTGAGCTCATGGGCTATGTTTGATGTCATCTGCTGACGCATAGCCTTGCTCTGTTCGGTCTGCGTTATGTCAGTGATGACTATCTCGAAACTGTCATCATTGAAAAGGATGCACCTGACGGCAAAATGCCTGCCTCCCTTTTCCATCCGCAGCTCTGTTGATGGATTCTCCTGTTTCCGTACAGGTTTGTTCTGGTTGGCATCAAGGAATGATTTGATGCCGTCAAAGAGGGGATGATCAATGAATCCTTCGGCGGTGAGTGAATGCTCGCCGGTCAGGGCGTTAAAGAACACAATGAAATGGCTGTTTGACAACTCTTCTGTCCTGTCAGCAGAGAAAAACGCCACACCCTCATTCAGTACATGAAGGTGCCTGAAGAGTTTCTCCTTGTGAAGCTTCAGCTCTGTAGTGTTGCGTGCCAGGTTGTTATATATCCTGACTATCTCCTTGCCTGTCTCCCCAACTTCATTCTTCGGGAATATTATTGATGGATCATTCCCTTCGCCTCGACGCATCCTGGCTGCAAAGTCGCGCAGCATTGTTATGCTCTTTCCCATCCTGCGGGTGACGGCTGCAAGAAGGGCCCAGATGCCGGCAAAGACCACTGCCATGAAGAGTAGGAATACCTTTTCCCGCTTCAGGAATCCCGTGATGTTTATGTTGTATTCCTCGGCAAGCCTTACATAGTGGGTGTTATAGTACCTCGAGAGGTAGTAATAGTCCTTGCCGGTGGACTCTGAGTGGCGAACGGCAGTACCATAGGGGGAGTAAAGCGATTTTCCCACCTCGGGCCTGGACAGATGGCTCTCCATCTCCGACCAGTTGTCCATGGAGCTGTCATAAAGTATGCTTCCGTCAATTGCAATGACGGTGATTCGCAGGTCAGGCACTGGTATCAGGTTGAAGATAGAATCTATCAGCCCGTAATTTCCCGTTTCGCTCAGTGAGTTGACCCTCATGTAGTTGTCAACCAGCTGGGTCATGTCATTCAGCCTGCCGTCGAGTGCAGCTATCCTTATCTCCTTTTCCCGGTGGTACTGGAATGCCAGTATAAGCACCGTAAAGAGGAGGAAGATGCCAAAATAGTAGAGGAAAAGTCTGCGTCTGAAGCTTATTTGTTGTGTCATATGACTCATTTTTCATTCACCTAAATAGTAACCGTAACCAGACTTGTTTCTTATCATGTTGCCCCTGTTGCCCAGCTTCTTGCGGATGCGGGCAATGGTGACATCCACGGTACGGTCAGTGACTATCACGTCATCACCCCATACCCGCGCCAGTATTTCATGCCTGGGAAAGATCCTGCCTTCATTGCGGATGAGAAGGGAGAGGATATCATATTCCTTGCGGGTCAGCTGAAGGGGTTTGCCCTCGGAGAGGATCAGATTGTTTTCAGTGTCAACCATGAAGGAACCGGCCACGGTCTCAATGGTCACCTGAGATGGGGCCGAGCGGCGCAGAATAGCTTTTACCCTTGCCATCAGCTCCCTGACACTGAAGGGTTTGGCCAGGTAATCGTCGGCCCCGATATTAAAGCCGGTGATCCTGTCATTTTCTGTGTCCCTGGCTGTGAGGAAGATGATGGGGGTGGTCAGGTCCATCTCCTTCCTGATCTTCTCTGCCAGGCGGAAGCCTGATACCTGGCCCATCATCACGTCGAGGATAAAGAGATCATAGATGGCGAGGTTTTTCCTTATCGCCTCCTCGGCAGAAAGGCATGTGTCAACGGTGTATCCCTCACCCTCGAGGTTGAATGAGAGGATCTCGAGGATGGGCTCCTCGTCATCAACAGCCAGTATTTTGCGTTTTACGTTCATACAATTCTTGATGGTCTACGACCATCTGTGGCATGTAACCATTTGTTCTACAATTCTTTATGGTCTACGACCATTTCCACTACTGCCAACTGTCCCGATCCGATTTATCGGATCGAGGATCCTCGATCCAGACATGTCTGGATCGGGACCTACTGCCTACTGCCTACTGATTCATTCCCCCTTCCCAATCCCCGTATGCCTGATATCCGTTCCCTGAAGGGAGTATATTGATGCTTCC
>JAAZAP010000040.1 GCA_012514255.1 Bacteroidales bacterium
GATTCCATCCAGGGTCCGGGGATATAACTGAGGCCATACGCAGCCCCCAGCCCGTACATTGCCGGGATATTCTCAGTAAGTATCTGGACATAGGAGCCGGCAAGTCCCAGCAGCTGTATCTGCTTGGCACCGGTGGCGGCATCAGCATAGTTGACGTCAATGGAGGCGTTGGTTACGAAGCTTTCCGAGAGGTTACAGCATGCCGCCTTGCATAGTTCCGCGGCTGTGATATTCACCGTGGCAATGGCAGCATCCCTGTCTATGTGGGCGCCTGTAGCCCGGCCGATTACTGTCACTTCATCTATCAGACTGCTCTCTTCCAGGAAAATTTCTATATACTCAGTGTCATGTTTTACGAGGACAGTGTCACTGGTATAACCGACGAAGCTGGCAACGAGCAGGTCATACCCCCTTACTCTCCTCAGGGTGAAGTATCCGGCAGTGTTTGCCGAGGTGCCCGTGGTGGTTCCCGCCCAGACGACACTTGCTCCGGGAAGTATATCACCATCAGATGCCCCGTCAGCACCCGCAACCATCACCTTGCCCTCTATCCGGCCCTGGCCGGTTACCATGGCAGGGACGAGCGATATCATAAATAGTATAATTAAATTCTTCATCCTGCTGTAAATGTTTATTCATTGGGAATGTGTAAGAAAAAGATGAATTGATACCGCAGCATGAGACCTACAGTTGTCATAGCTGCTTATCAGCAACAACAATATCCGGACAAGGATGATGGTCTTCTTTCGTCCGGGCTGTTGTTTCCCAATGAAAGTATCAGGATTGTATCCTGCAGAGCAGGGTTGTCAGGTCGCGACCGTGGTGGAATGGTTTCTCTCCGGCGAATGATCCGTGAGTTGTGACAGGGTGACACTCAAGTACCGCTATCACCGTTGCTGCAATAAAATAGGGCATAATCTCGTTTTGCGTCTCTGCGCGAACGAGTTCGTCAGTTATAACCCTTTCTGCTTCATGTGAGCAGCAGTCGTCAGAAAGTACCAGATCGCCCTTGCTATGTCTGTGATGTTGATCGGTTTCGCTGTGACCGCAGCAGCAGCCGACGTCATCCTTAACTGCCTGTGCAGCAATGGTTTCATCTGTTCCGCAGTGCAGGCAGGTATGGTGGATAAGGGTAAAGCCAAAGCTTCCTGACATCAGCAGCATGATCAGGAAAAGGGATATGAACGATGATATGGTACCTCTTTTCTTCACCTGGGCAAATATAACAACAGAATTGATTAATTGTTGTAGAAGCGGGTCTGAAATCCGCTGCTACAACATTTTCATGGATAAATAGAGACGGCGGATCTGAGACCCGCCGCCGCAAAAAAAATATGTATTGTATCCTATTGTAGCGGAGGAATAACCAGCACCTGTCCCGGATAGATAAGGTCAGGATCCTTGAGCATCGGCTTGTTGGCCTCGAAGATGATCGGGTATTTTTTGGCATCGCCATAGACCTCCTTGGCAATCTTTGAGAGGTAATCACCCTTCTTGACTGTGTAGAACTGCTTCTCAGGCTCAGGGGGTGCAACAGGCTCAGGATTAATGACCACCAGGTGATCCTCAACCACTGATATACCTTCCACGTTACCGGCTGTAACAATGATCTTATTCTTGTTGCTCTGAGTGTCTATCGAACCGGTAAGTGTGACTTTCTCGTCATCAACAGCCACATTTACCCTGCTTACGTCAAATCCGAACTTCCTGATATGATCCACGATAAGTTCAGCTTTTTCCTCTTCGCGTCTTGCTTCAGATTTGAAGATGTTTGCTCCTGCATTTTTAATAAAAGAAATTAGTCCCATTTTTTTGATTTTTAAATTACTTCAAAAGTTATTTTCACATTGACACGGTATTCAGTGATCTTGTTTTTTACAACCACTGCGCTATGGTCCTGTACATAGACAGAGCGTATCTCCTTAACTGTCTTGGCGGCAGTCTTTACGGCAGCTGCTGCTGCATCTTCCCAGCTAACGGGAGAAGACGCCATAATCTCAATTACTTTAAGTACTGACATGCTTCGTTTTTTTAAAAGGTTAATATTTAATACGGTAAACGAATTCTTGGGTAGATTGTTTACGACTGTGTAAGATAATAAAATAATCTAATCGAAATCACTTTTAGGCGACAAATCTAAATCACAGTTTTATTAAAACATTTTGTCATAGCTTTTTGTATATTTGGCTATTGTTAACCTGATCAGATGTACTTATCTAAAACCTACAGATTATGGGAATTGTAAAAGAATTCAAGGAGTTTGCTGTAAAGGGCAACATGCTTGACATGGCCGTTGGTATTATCATCGGCGGTGCTTTTGGGAAAATCATCACCTCACTGGTGAATGACGTTTTGATGCCGCCTCTCGGATTGCTACTCGGGAAGGTCGATTTTAACAACCTCAAGGCGATTATCCAGGAAGGGCAGGAAGCCGTTATGGATGGCGTCACGGAAGTTACCCCGGCAGTGGCCGAGGTGTCAATCAACTATGGCACCTTCATTCAGGTTATAATTGACTTTGTGCTTGTGGCCCTCTGTATTTTCTTTGTCATCAAGGCGATGAACAAACTGAAGAAGAAGGAAGAAGCTGCTCCTGCTGAACCTCCTCCTCCAAGTGATGAAGTGGTGCTGCTGAAAGAAATCCGTGACCTTCTTAAAAAATAGGAGCCCGCACAATAAGCCATAAAAAAAATTGTTTGCATATTTGCAGACGTATTCAGTTATGGCAAGAGTAAAGAAAAATTACTGGTGGCGCAGATTCTTCCCCGACAGGGGCTGAATCTCAAAGCAGGGAATGAAAATAGAGACCAGAGGCTGCATTCGCAAGAGTGCGGCCTTTTCTGTTCGGGTCCGTGGCACCTGATACTCTCTGCAGCAGCAGTTTAGCCTTGCACCTTCGCCTGTCAAGCAAAAAAGAGACCGGCCCCTCCAACGGGGCCGGTCATGTCTGCTCCGGAAAAACTCTTGAACAGAAACTTTACCTGAAAGATTATTGGATGTAAAAAACGTACTCGTAGGACAAACCTTTTTCACGCAACCACCTTCGAAGCGCTTTCGCAATTTTTCTTTTCCGAAGCAGTACTATTCCTATTCCTTCTGCTGTTATCTGATAGTATGTCTTCATGTCTTTAAGAGATGATTTCTATACTAATATACGTATGAAATCAGCTTATGGCCAACCTCTTTTGACAGATGCCGGACAGGTGTTGACCAACGGGGGCTGGGGCTTGATTATGTTTTGCGGCAGGGGCATGCGGGGTTGGGGAAAAAAGCACCGCGGAACGTTCAGGTCCCGCGGCATTTTTCTTTTACATTATGAAGCACGCCTTAAACGCGAAGGAGAAGGGTGATTCATTTATTGAAACCGGTCAGGTACTTGTAAAGTTCACTGTCGGTTGAGAGTATTACTGTTGTGGTACTGTCAAATGTCATCCGGAAGGTTTCCATTGATTTAACGAAACTGTACAGATTGCGGGCTGATGCTGACTGATCATATGCATCCGCATAGACGGCTGTTGCCCTGGCATCAGCCTTGCCGCGTATCTCTTCCGCCTTCCTGTAGGCTTCTGACTGGATGGACTTCAGGTCGCGTTCCTTCTCTCCGTTGATCTTCGAGGCCTCTCCCTGACCTTCCGACCTGAACCTTTCGGCAATGCGGTAACGCTCACTCTTCATTCGCTCATATATCTGGGTTCTCACCTCCTCAACATAGTTGAGACGCTTGATCCTCACGTCAAGAATGACAATACCCAGATCCTTTGCCTTTTCATTTGCGGAGATGAGTATCATGTCTTCTATCTTCTGCCTTCCCGTGGTTATGTTGTTCAGGGTGTCTCCCGCCTCCTCACCGATAAGCCCGGATGATACAGGGGTTCTGTTTACTGATCTCACAACCTCTTCGAGGTTATGGCCAGCAATGTGATCACGGGTCTCTCCATCAAGGATATCAGCCAGACGAGATTGTGCACCTCTTTCATCGGTGAGTCTCTTGAAGAACTGGAGAGGATCGGTTATCTGCCACCGGGCATACGTATCAACAAAAATGAACTTTTTATCTTTTGTAGGCACCTGGTTCGGATCGCCATCCCACTCCATATACCTCTTCTCGAAGTAGTTGGCCCGCTGGATAAAGGGCATCTTGAGCTTCAGGCCCGGAGTGATCTTAGGCTCTCCAACGGGTTTCCCGAACTGTGTCACCACAACCTGTTCTGTCTCCTTAACTTTGTAGACACACTCCAGGATCAGGAGCAGTACCACCAGGAGCACTGAGATTATTACTATTATTTTTGCAGTTGTTGCGCGCATGGATTACTTTTTTGAGGTGAGCTGCATCTGGAGGAGAGGCAACAGGTTATTGCCACTCTCATCAGTCAGGATTTTATTGCCGGCTTTTGGAAGGATCTCCTCCATTGTTTCCAGGTAGATCCTTCGTTTTGTTACTTCCGGTGCCTTGATGTATTCAAGGTAGAGTGCGTTGAAGCGGGCTGCTTCGCCAAGGGCGTTATTGACCCTTTCGGTGGCATAACCCTCAGCGCGCTGCACTGTTTCCTCCGCCTGTCCCTTGGCTTTGGGGATAACCTTATTGTATTCCGAACGGGCCTGGTTGATGAGTGTCTCCCTCTCCTGCTGTGCCTGGTTCACGTCATTGAAGGCATCCTTGACCGGATCGGGGGGATTGACATCCTGCAACACCACCTGTTCAATCCTGATTCCCAGCGAGTACTCGGAGCAGAGCTGCTGAATCTTCTGATGCACGCTGGATGCTATCTCTGCCCTTCCCACGGTCAGCACCTCGTTTACGGTACGGTCTCCCACTATCTCCCGCATTGATGCTTCCGAGATGTCACGCAGAGCCACTATCGGCTCCCTCACCTTGAAGAGGAAACTGTAAGGATCTTCAATACGGTACTGGACCACCCACTCCACGTCAGCCAGGTTGAGATCACCGGTGAGCATCAGCGACTCATCCACCGTACCCTGCTTGGTGTACTCTGACCTGACACCGGCAGAGGTGGTGCGAAAACCGAATTCCTCCTTCTGCTGCCTCTCAACGGCAACCTTATAGAGTCTCTCAATAATCGGGACCTTAAGGTTAAGTCCCGGCTCAACCTTGCGCACATACTTGCCGAAACGGGTAATGATACCCACCTCTTCCGGCTGTACCTGGAAGAGAGATGTGGCAAGCAGTATGATGATCAACAGGCCAGTCAGACCGTATTTCAGGTAGAGCCTGTTTTTATCCATCCAGGCTCCGTAGCCTGATGTTCTGAATGTCTGGTTTGTCAATGTGTTTATGTTTATGCTTGTATATTAAAGGAGTTCCTGAGTGAATTTCTTTATTCAGACACTATCTTGATATATTTGCCTGCAGGCACCTGATCAGTGAGTTCCATGTTGTTAAGCAGGGCCAGCTCCTCCATCATGGCCTGCGGCATGCCGTAGTAACTCAGGGTGCTTGCCAGTGTTGCTGAGCGGGGGGCCTTCTTAACATATACCTTCTTTGGTTTGACATTGATCCTGGAGGCATCAGTGAGCCGTGCAAACGTCTTCATTGATGCTTCCATGGTGGGAGCATAGGCTGCAAAGTCAGCATCGGTTGACACGCCATGGAAGACGTAGAATGTGGAGCCGTAATCAATGAAATAAGAGAGGACTGAATTTGAGGCTGTGGCTCCGGTCTGCTGGTCCTGGGCCTGCTGTACTGACAGTGTTATAATCGCAGGCAATCCGTTGACAGTCCTTTTCTCGGCACGCCGAAGCTGCAGTCCATACATTGCAAGGGTGCTGTCGACAGCTGATTCAAGCGTCTTCTGTGTTGCCAGGGTAAAGAGAATCAGGGCCCTTCCGTCAGAAGGCTGAATGGTGACCTGTGTCGGGGCATTGGTGAGATTCCATCCCAGCGGATAGGAGAATTTAAACCTGAGTTCGGGGTGATAGAAGGTGTTGTCCATCGTGTATCCCTGTTTGGGATCTTCGCCGTAGATCATGCCGTCAATCATCTGAAGGTATGAATCGGTATTCACCTTGTACGAGGGGAGTCTGAGGCTGTCCTGCCATGCTTTCGTGTTCCTGAGAACGGCATTGTAGCGGTCGCCCGGATCGGGGTGGGTGGAGAGGAACGTGGGAACGCCTCCCTCTGACGCTGAAAGGTTCATCTTTATCAGCACCTTGTAGAAATCAGCCATTTTGGTGCCGTCATATCCCAGCTTCGTGGCATATTCTGAACCGAGAGCGTCAGCTTCGCGCTCATCGTCACGGCTGAAGCTCAGGAAGAGCAGTTCCAGACCCTGCATTGCCTGTTCGGCATAGTTGGCAAACGTTGGTGAAGCTATCATGCCCCCGATCAGAAGCAGGGTGCCAAGCTGCTGCTTGGTCTGCTGGCTGACGGAATGGCGTGCTGCTATATGTCCCATCTCGTGCCCCAGCACTCCAATGAACTCAGCCTCGTTATTGAGGTTGGCCATTATCCCTCTTGTAAGGTAGATAAACCCTCCCGGGACGGCAAAAGCGTTAACCACTGGTGAATCAACCACCCTGACATGGTACTCAAGGTTTGGCCGGTGAGATAGCTTGCCCATCTCGGTTCCCTTGGCCTGCACGTAGTTCTGCAGTTGCGGATTTGCATATTCCCCGAAACTCGCCATCACCTGGGGATGGTAAGACAATCCCAGCTGTACCTCCTGGGCTTCTGACATAAGCATGATCTGCTTCTTGCCGGTAACGGGATTGACAGCGCAGGAGATCACCGTAACCAGTGCGACTGAAATCAATGCAACAAAAATCAGTACGCGTCTTTTTTTCATTTCTCTTGTTATTTTGTTCCTTAAATGACCGGGATTAGTTTTCCGGCAGTTTTCTGTAGGTTGACGTTCAAATTTAGTTGAAAATATTGCAAAAAACAAAAGCCGTGCCATCGCGGGCACGGCTTTTATTCAAGCCACAGGAAGCAAGCAGGGCTTTCTAGTTCTGTGTCAGCACAAAATCCAGGATGGTTTTGTTGCCGGCGATGACATTCACATCATCAAAACGGATTGTATCATACCCATCCTTCGTGGCTGATACCGAATATTCTCCGGCCGGAATTCCGATGATGGCATAGACTCCCAGTGAATCAGTGAAGGCAGTGGCAACAACCGTATCCTGCTCAATCCACACACTGGCTTCACTGAGCTTGTCTCCTTCAGTGTCACTGACAGTTCCCCTCACACAACCTGCCTTTGCCATGTTGGCAGCTCTAACAACCGGCTTGAAGATGAAGCCGTTGTTGTGATCCGGATTGCCCCTCAGTATGAAAGACCTGGAGAGGTCAATATCTACAAGTATCTCGGAGAGATTGCCTTCAGATACCTCAAGTGCCGGACGGAGATGAACCTTTATGCCTGTCTGGCTTCCACCCGGAACCTTTAACCTGTGGATCTCTTCAGATTCCTTCAGTTTGAGACCTGCTTCATCCACATAAAGTCTGACCATATCATACTCCCCTGTTGGTATCTCCATATCAAGAAGAGTCTCGGTTATTCCATTCCTCAGGTCAATGAGGTCAATGGTGATAGTGTCTTCTGACAGGGTTATGAAGGGATTGCCGTCACTGATACCGTCGCCCACCTTTTTCAGTTGAATCCTGGTGATTGTCACCAGGGCTGATTCAATATTGCTGATATCAAAAGGTGCGTCAGTGATTTTGATGATAACTCTTCCCTGCCCGTCTCCCCTGTTTATCTCGTTGCATGCTCCGGCAGCAAGGAGCAATGCTGCTATCAGCAGCATAGTTACTCTTTTTTTCATCCTGTTTCGTTTTTTGGTTCGTACTACTGAGCTGCAAGAAAATGATCTGATGATGAAGTTTTGATGAAAAATCAGCGCCTGAAGATCCTTCCACGGATTATGCGTCTGCGCCTGCCTGCTTCTTCATAGTCTATCTCCTTCTCCTTGAAGATGTCAAAAAGCCTGTCAAAGAAGGTCTTGTCCCTGAAGTCGGGGCAGGCGAGCGCCATCTCCAGCTCCGGAGGCAGTGGATTAAAAGGCACATTGATCCTTTTCATTAACTCTTTCTCTTTTTCTGCTTTCTTAAGGGTCATTGCCACCAGTGGAAGTGCCAGTGCGCTGCCCGAACCGTAACGGCTGTTGTTGAAATGGATTGACGGTGTTGAGGCGCCCACCCTGCTGACTATTACCACTCCGGGATTGAATGCGGCGAACCATGCATCAGCATAATTCTGCGAGGTCCCGGTCTTTCCTGCCAGTGGTACTTTCACCCCATAGACGCTGTGTACAGAGGCTCCCGTACCTTCCCTGATGGCTTTAAGCAGCATGGCTGCCATGAGCGTGGCAGAGCGTTCTGACAGTACCCTCTCACGGTTGTCAGCCGGGGCATGCTGCCAGAGGGTTCTGCCGTCAGGTGATTTGACTGACTCAATTAAATAAGGTGTGATCTTCTCTCCGCCGTTGGCGAATGATGAATAGGCAAGTGCCACCTCCAGGATGCTTGCTTCCGCTGTGCCCATGGCCAGCGAGGGCATGTCTTCCAGGGGATAGGTAAAGCCCATCTCCCTCCAGAGCCCGTCAACCTTCTTAAAGCCTGTCATCATAAAGAGGCTGAAGGTGGGGATGTTCATTGATTGGGCCAGGGCGCCTGCAAGCGAGTACTTGCCCCCGTAGGAGTGGTTGTAGTTCTCCGGGCTCCAGTTATTGAATCCGGAAAGAACGATGGAGTCATTATCAAGATAATGGCAGGGTTCAATGCCGTCTTCCAGCGCAGCGGCAAAGATGAAAGGCTTGAAGACGGATGCCATCTGCCGCCGGGCAAGAACCTGGTCATAGGGCTGCGTCTTGAAATCGATCCCTCCGGCCCAGGCCATAACGGCACCCGTAGCCGGATCAATGGCAAGCAGTCCGGCATGCAGGGTGGTCATCATCTTCCTGAGGCTGTCAGGTATATCTTTCAGGGCCCTCCGTCCGGATGAGCTGTTATACTGTTCGTCAAGTCTCCTCTGCATCTTCGGCAGGTGTGTTGCAAACGCCTCACCGGCAGCCCGCTGTAACGGAAGAGAGAGCGTGGTGGTGATGATCAGGCCGTCTCTCTCAAGATCCCACTCCCTGCCGCGATAGGATGATACCTCTTTCAGGATCTGTTCAGCTTCTGTCCTTACCCTTACAAGAAAATAGTCGGCCGGACCTGCAATATCTGTCTTGTTATAATTGAGTTCCAGCGGCAGCGCGCAGAGCGAATCGGCCTTCAGGGAATCGATATAGCCATATTTCTCCATCTGGCCCAGAACGACGTTCCTCCGCCTGATGGCATTGTCCGGATAGAGACGGGGATTGAAGGAGGTGTTAGCCTTCAGCATCCCCACTAGCAGGGCGGCCTCTTCCATGGTGAGAGCCTCTGTCGTCCTGCTGAAGTACCTCTGTGAGGCAGCCTCAATGCCATAGAGATTCTCGCCGAAAGAGACGGTATTCAGATAAAGGGTCAGGATCTCTTCCTTGGAGAAGACCTTTTCTATTCGCCCTGCCAGAAGAGCTTCCCTGGTCTTGTTAAGAAAGACAGGCAGGATGAGATAATCTCGCCGGCCATACATGTTCTTGGCCAGCTGCTGGGTTATTGTACTTCCTCCTCCGGCGCTGCGGTCATTGAAGATAATGGTCTTGAAGAAGACGCGGACCAGGCTCCTGACATCAATTCCCCTGTGTTCATAGAACCGCGCATCCTCGGTGGCAATAAGGGCATTGATGAGTTGAGCCGGTATCTGGTCATAGGTTATTGTGGTCCGGTTCTCAGAATAATATTTGCCTATCATCTCCCCCTCTGAAGAGAGAACGAGTGATGCGGTTGCATTCCTGTAGGCGCTGAGCTGCTTCTTCCCGGGCAGACGTCCGTAGAGCCCGGCGTAGACGGAACCCACAAAAAGGAGAGGGATGACTATTAAGACAGCCAGTGCCGCTATCGCTATTTTCCACCCCTTCTTCATCTGCTGATCACTCCTCTTTTTTTGTCACAAATCATTCCAAAAATGCATAAAATAACGTAAATTGGAGGTAAAATAATCAATGCTCCTCTCCTTTTCTCTTCAGCATAAGTACTGAAAGATGGAAAAGAAGCTGCTTTACAGGATACATGTCACCGGCATGGTGCAGGGAGTGGGATTCAGGTGGAGCGCTGCGCGGGAGGCCTGGAAAAGAGGTATTACCGGCTACGTGCGCAATATGCCTGATGGCAGCGTCTATATAGAGGCTGAGGGAAGCAGGGAGGAGCTGGAGCACTTTACGGCCTGGTGCAGGCGAGGTCCCGGAAGAGGATTTGTTGATGCCGCGCAGGTGCAGGAGGGAGTGCCGGAAGGCTACAGTGGGTTTAGTATAGAACCCTGATATACATTCATTATTTTAAAACGTACATGATGAGATTACCTGTCCTCACTGCCTTTTTCGGTGTGATGCTGCTCCTTGCCGGCATAGAACCTTTATTCTCCCAGGGCAAAGGCCGTTATACTCCTTATGGTAAGAATCCTATTTACCAGAAGGGATGGATTGATTTTAACAAGAATGGCACGATGGACCCCTATGAGGATACTTCTCTTGACTATGATACACGTGTTGAAGACCTGCTTGACAGGATGACGGTAGAGGAGAAGAGCTGCCAGCTGGCCACCCTCTATGGATACAGGAAGGTGCTGACCGACTCGCTGCCCACGCCGGAATGGAAGAACAGAGTATGGAAGGATGGCATAGCCAACATCGATGAGCAGCTCAACGGTTACAGGTCTGATGTATACTCATGGCCGCCCTCGGCACATGCAAAAGCCATCAATGAGATACAGAGGTGGTTTATTGAGGAGACACGCCTGGGCATACCTGTGGATTTCACAAATGAAGGCATTTACGGGGCCTGCTTCACCGGCGCCACCCTTTTTCCGCCACAGATAGGAGTGGGGTCGTCATGGAACAGGGAACTGGTTGCCTCCGTGGGTAAGATCACAGCTCTCCAGAGCAGGGCCGTAGGGTTCACCAACGTCTATTCACCCATCCTTGATGTGGCACGTGATCCACGGTGGGGCCGTGTGGTGGAGTGCTACGGTGAGGACCCCTGGCTGGTGGCGCAGTTGGGACTGGAACAGGTGATGGCCCTGCAGAAAGACCATATGGTGGTTTCCACGCCAAAGCATTTTGCAGCATACAGCATTCCCATTGGGGGAAGGGATCATTCCACGCGCACTGATCCTCAGATAGCACCCCGTGAGATGCACTCACTGCTGCTGGAACCCTTCAGGGTGGCCTTCATGAAAGGCAATGCCCACGGTACCATGAGCTCATACAATGATTATGACGGAGAACCCGTGACAGGCTCATACTATTTTTTGACAGAGCTGCTCAGACAGCAATATGGTTTCCGTGGTTATGTTGTCTCTGACAGCGAAGCACTGGAATATCTCTGGTCAAAGCATCGGGTGGCTCCCGACTACAAGGATGCAGTCAGACAGGCCCTCATGGCAGGCATGAATGTGCGCACCACTTTCCGTTCTCCGGAATCATATATCATGCCCCTCCGTGAACTGATAGAGGACGGCTCCATTCCCATGGAGGTCATTGACAGCAGAGTGCGCGATGTGCTGTGGGAGAAGTTCTGGCTCGGTCTCTTCGACGAACCCTACATAGAGGATCCCGGCGAGGCTGACAGGCTATTCGCTGATCCCGAGTATGACAAGATAGCAATGCAGGCATCATATGAGTCCATGATCCTGCTTAAAAACCAGGATAATTTCCTTCCGCTTGACCGGGCGGCGGTCAGAACCATCCTTGTTGCCGGACCCAATGCAGCAGACAAAAGTCACTCTCTCTCAAGGTACGGCCCGAAAAAGATTGAGTTTAAATCGGTTGTTGAGGCCTTCAGGGAGAAGCTGGGCAATTCAGTTGAGGTGCTCTATGCGAGAGGTTGTGGTATTACTGACACCGACTGGCCACAGAGCGAACTGATCTCTTCGGTTCCAACAGCAGGGGAGATGGCCGAAATAGAAGAGGCGGTGGCAAAGGCACTGCAGTCTGACGTGGTGATCCTGGTGCTGGGAGAAGACAACACAATCGTGGGGGAGTCGCACTCACGCACTGACCTTGATCTGGCAGGGCACCAGGAACTGCTGCTTGAGAAAATCATAGCCACCGGTAAACCCGTGGTACTGGTACTGATGAACGGACGCGTCATAACAATAAACAGGGCACAGCGCGACTGCCATGCGATCATCGAGGCATGGTTCCCCGGCAAGTACGGGGGCGAGGCCATTGCGGACATAGTGTTCGGCGACTACAACCCGGGGGGGAAACTGACAGTTACCTTCCCAAAAACGGCTGGCCAGATTCCTATGTGTTTCCCCTTCAAGCCTTCGGCTCACGCAGATTCACGCACGACGGTGAACGGGGTCCTCTATCCCTTCGGCCATGGCCTGAGCTTCACCACGTTTGATTATTCCAACCTGGTGATCACGCCTGTAAAACAGCTCGCTGGCGGAACGGTTGAGGTGACGGTTGATGTCAGGAACAGCGGGGAACGGGCTGGCGATGAGGTGGTGCAGCTTTACCTGCGTGATGAGGTGAGCTCGGTAATCCGTTTCGAGAAGGAAC
>JAAZAP010000004.1 GCA_012514255.1 Bacteroidales bacterium
CATTATGAATCAATCAGTGAGGCGAAAGGGTATTCGTATCACCTGATATCTCCACGGAGCTGTTCCTTCCTTTGCCGCTGAAGATAACCCGGTCCGTGGCTGTCTCTTCAAGGGTCAGGCTGATGACTGAGGTCATGCTCTCCTCTATCTTTCCGTCCATCAGTCCCCGTACGGGAGCGGCCAGCGACGTGGCCTTGTCTGCAGGGGCCGCAAGGCGAAGAGTATTGTGCCTGTTTGTAAATTCCAGTTCAACACCCGAATCGGAAGTTCTGAGCATGCTCAAGCGCGACCTGTTGTATTCAGTGAAGCGATAGAGTCTGTTGTTGAGCCAGAATCCCGCAATGAAACCAGTGAAGTTACCGGTGACCCAAGGAATCCTTGCCACGGAGGCTTTGAAGGAGATGCCTGGCTGGTCAAAGTGGTTCGACTGCATCCAGACATAAGCTGACGGGAATGAGTGCCCCCAGTCTTTTTCGGTATAACCGCGGCCTCCCGTAAAGTCCGTAAGCTGGCCGTTGATCTCAAGTGATCCGGTGATTGAGTGGTCCATACTGACTATTCCGTGGTTGCATTCCATGAAGGGAGCAAAGGTATAGGGTCCCATTATGCCCGGCGCGTACCATGGATTGGGCCATGCAGTGGTACCAGCGAAAGTCAGTTCTCCTTTCACGCCCGGAAGGTCAAGTTGCATCTGGCCGGTGGAAAAGTAAGAGTTACCGACTGTCACTGCAAATTCTCTTTCTGATGGCACGAAAGAAGACGCATCAAAAGGTATAAACTCAGCTGTCTTCTTTTTACCGTCCAGGACCTGTATGAATGCCTGCTTTTCCCCGGCTTCATTCATTGAAATTCCCGGGATAAAGGCAAAGGCTGCGGTCTCAGGTGCATTGACCACCTTGAAGTACCAACCTTCAAAGTATTTCCGGGAGTTGCCCCAGCCCTGGTACATGGAGGGATTGAAGAGGGATCTGATTTTGGTGAGGAGAGTCACTGTCGTTTCGCTTGAGCTTACGGCTTAAAGATAAATAAATTGGTGTCCGGCTCGGAAAAACATCATAATAATCAGTAAATCAGGGAAGGGAAATGTCAGGGACACACGGGCAGTGTCTGCGGTTGTTTTTTCAGCTGCTGCGGCCGAGGCCGGATGAATAGGTGGCAAGTGCCCGTTCGCGGGCCATGGCATGGTCAACCACCGGCAGGGGATAGGAGGGGCTGTCAGACTCCGGCACCCACCTGTGCACATAGGCCAATCCGGAGTCGAACTTACGGGTCTGTTCAGCAGGATTGAACACTCTGAAGTAGGGTGCCGCATCGCAGCCTGTGCCGGCGGCCCATTGCCAGTTGCCGTTATTTGATGAGAGCTCGTAATCAAGGAGTTTGCCGGCGAAGTATGCCTCCCCCCATCGCCAGTCTATAAGGAGATGTTTAGTCAGGAAGCTGGCAGTGATCATCCGGACCCTGTTGTGCATGAAACCCGTGGCATTGAGCTCGCGCATGCCTGCATCCACTATAGGGTACCCGGTCATGCCGTCGCACCATCGGGCGAACTCCTCCTCATTGTTACGCCAGAGTATGGCGTCATACTTCGGTCTGAAGGATTTATCCGTGACATGCGGGAAGTGCCACAGGATGCTCATAAAAAACTCTCTCCATATCAGCTCGTTGAGCCACGTCTCATTGAGGTCCAGAGCGGTCCTGACCAGGCTTCGGATGCTGACCGTTCCGAA
>JAAZAP010000041.1 GCA_012514255.1 Bacteroidales bacterium
AAGTGCCTGGTATACTTCACCACGTCACTGCGGTCAAACGAGATGATGATGCTCAAGCTCAAGAACTCCAAATGGATACGTGATTACGAATTCTCATCTGATCTGCTTGAGGAAGCCACAATAGAAAACAGGCAGGCTATTGAGATGGCCAAGATATACAGTGACATTCAGAGCGGGATGATGGATGCATTTGCCTCTGTGATATCCAACAATCTGAGCATAGTGATGAAGTCTCTCACCATTGTTACCATTATCCTGATGGTGCCTACGCTGGTTGCCAGTTTCTATGGCATGAATGTCCCCAACATGCTTGAGAACAACATGATGGCATTCTGGCTTATCCTCGGTGGTTCACTGATTCTGTCATTCCTCGGGGTGCTTCTGCTCAGAAGGATGAAATGGATGTAGCAGGCGCCAACTGATCTCCATCGCCGGGATGACAAGCATAAACCTGAATTCAATTATTAAGCTGGCAGGCCTGATTATGATTATAATCGGCTGTTCATTTCTGTCATGCATTCCCGTTGCACTACTTTACTCGGAGAGCATCAGGCCCTTTGTCTTTTCAGCGCTGACAGCCGGTCTGCCGGGCCTGCTTTTCTTTAAGCTTACCCCGGGGTCAATCAGGGACAAGATAAGCACGAAAGAGGGTTACCTTAATGTGGCGATCTCATGGATCCTTCTGGCACTGCTTGGTACGCTGCCCTATCTCTTCAGTGAATCGGTGTCAGGATTTATCAATGCATTTTTTGAATCAATGTCAGGCTTTACCACTACGGGAGCTACTGTTATAGGCAACGTTGAGGTTCTGCCGAGGTCAATACTCTTCTGGCGCAGCCTGACCCACTGGATAGGCGGCGTCGGGGTTATCCTGCTTGTGATTGTGATTCTTCCGAACATGAAAGCTGGTGGGTACCACCTCTTCACCCTGGAGTCATCAATGAAACAGAAGATACTGCCAAAGACAAGATCAATAGCTTCAACCATACTGATCATCTATCTTACGATGACTATTCTTGAGGTGGTACTTTTGCGACTGGGCGACATGAACCTGTTTGACAGCATATGCCACACTTTTGCCACCGTGGCCACCGCCGGCTTCTCAACCAGGAATACAAGCATCTCAGAATATTCTCCTTATATTCAGTATGTTATTGGAATTTTCATGTTCCTTGGAGGTATCAGCTATATTGTCTATTACCTCCTGGTGAAACGGGAGTTCAGAAAGATCGCATCATTTGAAGAAGTGTGGTTTTACTTCTTTTTTGTTACTGCTGCCGTGTCTATTGTTACATTTATTCTTTATACGGGAACGGAACGCAATCTTGCCCTTTCGTTCAGGCACAGCTTCTTCCAGGTGATCTCTCAGATAACGGGTACCGGTTTTGCCACCACAGACTACATGCTATGGCCCCAGGCTGGCTGGTTCCTGATGATTCTTCTCATGCCCGCCGGAGGATGCACCGGTTCAACCACGGGAGGCATGAAGATGGCCAGGCACCTGATAGCCCTGCGCAATCTGAAGGTGGTCTTCAGGAGATTTCAGCATCATCATGCAGTTATACCAATCAAACTTAATGACAGGATTATTCCTGACAATCTGAATATTACAATCCTCTCATTCATTCTTCTCTACCTGGCTCTCGCTTTTATCGGTATGCTTGCAATTCACTTTACCGGCGTTCCACTCATTGAGGCTGTGGGAGCCAGTGTCAGCGCAATCAGCAATGTAGGGCCGGGACTGGGGGCATCAGGCAACTTTGGTCATTACAACTCGTTCACGGGGAGTGCAAAAATGATCATGGCCGCGCTGATGGTGACTGGCCGTCTTGAGATCTTTACCATCCTTGCCCTGTTCACAAGATCATTCTGGAAGAACTGAGCCGGTTACCGGGTGCAATCAATCCGGGTCTGGTTTTGCCCTTTCACTCTGCTGAGTCAGGGCCCATGCCGGCCAGGTGAGCCCTGATCTTTTCAAGACTCCGGGGTGTGCCGCAATCAAACCAGTAACCGTAGTCATGCAGGAATGTCATTATAGGATGCCCCTTTGCCAGGATGAGATAGAGCGAGGTCAGCGAATAGATTCCCTCCTGCATAAGGTTGAAGATGGAGGGTGAGAGTACCTGGATCCCTGAAAAGCCAACCTCTTCGAGCTTCCTGCTGCTCTCAACAGTGATGATCTCCTCTTTGGTGGCATTGTTGCGCCATCCACGCAGTCGGCCCGAGTTGTCAGCCAGGAGCATCCTGTTCCCGGGCCTGTGCCTGACGGCCAGCGTTGCCAGCGCATTCGTTTCAAGATGTTGGCGGTACATGCCTTCAAGATCGAGATCGGTGAATTCATCCACGTTATGGGCAAGGAAAGGTTTATCATCAAAGAAGTCGCGAGCCTTATAGAGACCTCCTGCCGTATCAAGCAGTTCATCGCTCTCGTCAGAAACGGTGATCCTGTACCCCCCGACCCGCAGTCTTTCTATCTCATCAAGCATCTGGTCAGGGTGGTGATGGATATTGACCAGCAGGTCATCAAATCCTGCCCTGACAAGCTTTTCTGCTGTAAGCTCAAGCATGGTTCTGCCGTTGATGTCAGCCAGCGCCTTGGGTATTGTACGTGTAAGCTCGCCGAGTCTTGTACCCAGGCCGGCAGCAAAGATCATTGCTTTCATGGTCAGAAGGCAGTGTGTTTAACGGTCACCTCAACACCCGGCATTGCAGAGAGCATTGATGCCACCCTTTCGGCACACCATACCGAGCGGTGCTGTCCGCCCACACAGCCAAAGGAGACATGAATGTCGAGTATCCCTTTTCTCCTCATCATAGGCAGAGAATTCCTTACAATGTTGGTACAATCGCCTGCAAATGCTACTGCCTCATCATCATTATTGAAGAACTCTGTCACTTCCTGATCAAGCCCCGTGAGATCACTCAGTTCAGCTACCGTAACGGGATTTCTCAGACCCCGGCAATCGAAGACAAATCCACTGCCACTGTCATAGTTAACTGATCTTCCCTTGACATATGAGAAACTTTCAAGGTATATCCTTACCAGGTCCTGGTAGTGTTCCAGGATGCGGTATTTGCGCTGAAGCGGCACGGCCAGGGAAGCTTTCCTGAGCTCGGGGAGGTCTGCCTGCACTGCGCCGCTCTCCAGCAGCTCATTCATCAGTTCAACCGCTGGCACGATGCTCTCATTGAAGGTGGGTTTGTTTTCATGCAATCCCCTGAAGCCGAATGCCCCCAGAGCCTGCATCAGCCTAATGAGCGTGAAGGCGCCCTGGTACATCTCAATTGACTCCCTGGGCCTGCCTGTTGCAGCCGAAAAGAGATCAAGATGGCGGTCAATTGTGATCTTCCTGATCTTTTCAGGTATGTAGGCCTTGGCATCATATACAAGGGAAGCTATATCATACTGTGGCGCACCCAACCTGCCTCCCTGGTAATCAATATACCACGGCTTCCCGTCACGGAGCATTATGTTGGCCGTCTGGAAATCGCGGAAGAGAAAGTATTCCTGGCCTGCATCCAGAAGGAAGCGGGTGAGTATCTCAAAATCACGCTCCAGCCTCGTCTCATTGAATGGGGCACCTATTAGTTTGAGGAACATGTACTTATAGTAGTTCATGTCCCACACTATACTCTGCCTGTCAAAGCTCCTGTGAGGATAGCACAGCGAAAGATCCAGTCCTTTTATACCTTCGGTCTGTATCCTGACAAGGTCGGCAGCAATTGTAAGGAAAAGATTTTCCGTCTCCTCATTGAACCGTTCCTCGTCAGAGCGACGGGCGAGCCAGGTAAAAAGGTTAGTATCGCCAAGATCCTCAATAAAATAAATCTTCTCTTCCGGATAATAGACATACACCTCCGGTACCGGCAGGCCTTTTGACCTGAAGTGGTTGGAAAATCCCACGAAGGCTTCGTTCTCTTCCCTGCTGGGATTCCATGCGCCAATGACCTGGTCCTCACGGCATATAAGCCTGAAATAAATCCTGTCAGACCCTGACTGGGGCAGTCGTGTTATAATCTCGGGAGGCGAACCCTTCCAGTGCCCGAAAGCCTGTTCTATCTGTGTTCTTATATCCATTTCAGAATTTAATGATTATCTTTTTCCTGTAGAGAATGTAGCCGAATGCCCAGACTATCAGTACCTGGATTATGGCAAACAGGAGGCTGGCCAGTTTCTGCTCCTCAAACAGGGGGCTGCATATGTTGTTAAAGATCCATTTATACAGTGTTGAATCGCCTATCTTGATGTTCAGCATAGTCTTTGTCCATATCCCTGCCAGTAGGTAGGTAAAGAGCGCATTTATTCCAAATGTGTTGAAGAAACCTGTCCAGCCTTTCAGGTTCCACATATCAATGATAATAAAGAGGATCGCCAGTATCACCATCCCGATGCCACCGGCATAAAGCACGTACGAGCTGGTCCACAGCGGTTTGTTGATGGGGAAGTATTGTCCCCAGAGGAGTCCCGCGCCTATCAGCAGTATGCCGGTAAAGGTGAGCCAGCCCGGAGTCTTCCATGTCTTGCCGCTGCTGCCTATGAGTCCTCCGGCCATGAATCCAAGCAGCACCGTGGCGGTGGCAGGCAGTGTGCTGAGCAATCCTTCCGGGTCAAACGGTATGCCGAAGCCTTTATAGAGATGATTTTCTCCCAGGAGGGCAATGTCAACCGTGCGGGCGTAGTTACCCTCGAGTGAATAGGGATCCGCACCTCCCATGAAGTACATCAATGCCCAGTACCCGAACAGGATGACTGAGGCTGCTATCCAGATATAGTTACGCCTTACTATCAATACTATCACTGCACCCAATCCCCACGCCAGCGCAATCCGCTGCAGCACTCCCATTATCCTGAGAGTGCTGTAGTCACGAGCAAAGAGGGGAAAGATGTTCAGGAACAGTCCTGCCGCAAAGATGAGCAGCACCCTTCTGATAATCCTTACCAACGAAGGCCCTGAGAAGGCGAAGTTATATTTGCGAAGCGAATAGAACATCGCAACCCCTGAAATAAAAAGGAATGAGGGGAAAACGAGGTCTGTAGGAGTACATCCATGCCACGAGGCATGCCTCAGGGGAGCATAGACATGACTCCAAGTACCGGGAGTGTTCACTATTATCATGAATGCCACCGTCATGCCCCTGAATACGTCGAGAGACATCAGGCGTGCCGACTTGCCGGCACTTTTTCCGGAACTCTTTGATGTTGCCATATTTGCGTATTGATCCGGTAAAAATAGCAAAATGAAGCCAATCAACCGGGAAAAGAATAACAAAGAAAAATGCTAATTTTGATTCCGTCTATAATCATCCCATCCAATGAAAAACCCAATTTTGGTCTCATTTGCCGCTGTTGCCCTGTTATTGTTGACTGTATCCGGATCACGACCTGCCGAGAACAATGTCCCCTGGAAGAAATATACAGGTGACAGCAAAGTGGACAGTATTCTTAACACAATGACTGTCAGAGAGATGATTGCACAGCTCATCTGGGTGCCGGCCTGGGCTGACGAGCGGGGAGGCAACTACAGGCAGGTTGAAGAGCTTGTTACCAGGTACGGTGTTGGCGGAGTAATCTTCTTTGAAGGCTCGCGTGACCTGCAGGTTGATTATACCAGGCGCATCAGCGAGTTATCCGGGCTTCCCCTTATCATTGCACAGGATGCCGAATGGGGTACAGGGATGAGACTGAGGGAAGTTGATGACTTCCCTTACCAGATAACACTGGGGGCATTGCAGGATGACTCGCTTGTATACCGGATGGGAGCCGCTGTTGCAAGGCAATGCCGTGACATAGGCGTCAATCTTAACCTTGCCCCTGTGGCCGATGTGAACAACAATCCGCTGAATCCGGTCATCAATCACCGTTCATTCGGAGAGGATCCTGCAAGGGTGGCAGAGAAAGCTGTAATGTACATGAAGGGCATGCAGGATAACGGCATCATTGCGTGTGCAAAACATTTCCCGGGGCATGGTGACACAAATGTTGATTCGCACACGGGAATACCCGTGATCAGGGGTGACCGTGCCCGGTTTGACAGGGTGGAACTTGTACCATTCAGGCGACTGACAGATGAGGGTATCGGGGCAGTGATGACAGCTCATATCAGCGTACCGGACCTTGATGAATCAGGCCTGCCTGCCACCTTCTCGCGAAAAGTTGTTACAGGCTTCCTGAGAGAGGAGTCGCGCTTCAGGGGGCTGATACTTACCGATGCAATGAATATGGCAGGAGCCACAATGACCTATCCCTCGGGGATAGCTGATGCTGAAGCCTTCAGGGCAGGTAATGACATCATTGAGTATTCAACTGATCCTGTTCGTGCCATAGATGAGATTGCCCTGAGGGTTGAGAAGGGTGAGATTGCTGTCAGCGAGGTCACTGACAGATGCAGAAGGTTGCTGGAAGCAAAGCTGTGGCTGGAAAGTCTGAAAGATGGTAAATGTGACGAGGATGGAGCCGGCACGGGCATCCCTGAAGAGGAACACCCGGCGCTGATACATGATCTCTATGCCGGCGCGATGACTGTGATAGAAAACAATGACAACCTCGTCCCACTGGGAAGGCTTGACCGGATGAAGATCGCAACAGTTGCCGTCAACCGACTGGCAATGACTGAATTCCAGAAGATGACAGAGAGATATGCCAATGTTGATCATTATTATATTGATCCCTCCAATGAGCAGGGAGCACATTATATAATCTCCAAGCTAAAGGATTATGATCTGGTCATTGCCGGCTTCTGCAACATGGATCAGAGGCCGACAGGCAATTATGATATCACTTCTGAGCTGAACAACATCTTCAGCCAGATTACCGCCCTTGACAGATCAGCCGTCATATGGTTCGGCAATCCTTATGGCATTGACAGGCTGGATATGACAAGGAAACCGACGGCGATGCTTGTGGCCTATCAGGACAACCATTACACGCAACAGGTGGCAGTACAGGTGCTGTTCGGCGCAATCCCTGCCTCCGGGAAGCTTCCTGTCACTATTAATGAGACCTACCCGGCAGGCACAGGCATAAAGACAGCCGGCAATCTCAGGCTGCAGTTCGGCTATCCTGAGAATGCGGGGCTCTCCTCAGTCAGCCTCTTCAGTAAGGTGGATTCAATTGTGAACGAAGGGCTTGACACCCTCGCCTACCCCGGATGCCATGTGCTTATAGCCCGCAGGGGAGTGGTGGTACTCAACAAGTGTTACGGGTTTCATCTGTATGACAGCACCGAGACTGTCAGTGAGCATGATCTGTGGGATCTGGCCTCGGTGACAAAGGTTTCTGCTGCCACTCCCTCACTGATGCTGCTTAATGACAGGGGAATGTTTGATCCGGACAGGACACTTGGCTATTACCTGCCCTGGTACCGTTTATCTGATAAGGGCAACATGGTGCTCAGGGAGATGCTGGCCCACCAGGCCGGACTGAGGTCATGGATACCCTTCTGGAGGAACACCATGGAGAACGACTCCACCTTCAGGAAAGGCATTTTCAGGGACTACACCAACAGAAAATTTGCTCTTCCGGTGTCTGACTCAATGTACATGAGCCGGCGTCATCTCAAGGAGATGTTCAGGGAGATACGTGACAGCCCAACCGGTGACAAGAAATATGTATACTCTGATCTCACCTTTATTCTTGCCGCAGAGATAATTGAGACTCTGACAGACAGTACCATTGACAAGTTTGCCCCGGCGAACATCTACAGACCCATCGGGGCATTCAACATAACCTATAATCCTCTCGGGAAGTACCCGCGTGATCGTATTGTGCCCACTGAATATGACTCTTTGTTCAGGCATCAGCTTCTGCGGGGTACGGTGCACGACGAGGGCACGGCCATGCTGGGGGGAATCTCCGGCCATGCCGGCCTCTTTGCCACGGGCATTGATCTGCTCAAGCTGGTTGAGATGTATCGCAGGGGTGGTGAGTACGGTGGCGTACGGGTACTGAGCAGTGATATCCTCAGGGAGTATACCCGGGTACAGTATCCTGAAAACGACAACCGCAGGGCGATGGGATTTGACAAGCCCCTGCTGGGGAATGATACCATACCGGCGGAAGAGGCCTATCCCTGTCCGTCTGCGTCTCCGTCGAGCTTCGGGCATTCAGGATTTACAGGCACCTTCATCTGGGTTGACCCTGATGAGGAGATATCATATGTATTCCTGAGCAACAGGGTTTACCCCACGAGAAACAACAACAGGCTGTCAGACCTCTCCATCAGGGGCAGGATACTGCAGGCAGTGTATGATTCAAGGATAGATTGATTGTCGATTTGCGATTGCCGATTGTTGATTGCCGATTGCCGATTATGGTAGACCATAAAGAATTGTAGACCGGAACGTAACACGGAATTCAATGGTAGACCATTCAGAATTGTCGATTGCCGATTTAATCGAAAATCGAAAATAAAAAAAAAGCCGCTCCTCGCAGCTTTTTTTGTCATGTGCCCAGGACAAGACTCGAACTTGCACACCGTAACCGGCACCAGCCCCTCAAGCTGGCGTGTCTACCAATTTCACCACCTGGGCGTGGTTGGTGGTGCCAAGAACAGGACTCGAACCTGCACATCATTGCTGACACTAGTCCCTGAAACTAGCGCGTCTACCAATTTCGCCATCTGGGCCGCTTACAGGATAGAGCAGTTATTCATCCGTATAACGCCTGCATGCTTTTATCCCTCAACGCGGGTGCAAAAATAAAGATTTTTTCTTAATCAAATATCCCGAATACTAAAATGACGAAAAATATTTGTGTTCTTAGAAGCCCGGATCAAGTCTTACTCCATTTACTGTCTCGAAGTACCTGAAATAATAGTAGAGCTTGCGTTCAA
>JAAZAP010000042.1 GCA_012514255.1 Bacteroidales bacterium
AGAACAATGTTGATAGCTACGTCCACAACACAAATATGATCAGCAGGTATTTCCTGACAGCTTTATATTCCTGTCTTATTGCGTTCAACCTCATTCAGTCTATGAATGATGACTACACCATTGATGTTCTGGCTCTGATTCTATTCTTTCTTATTATACAGATAATCTATACAGTGGTAATTCAATTTCACAATTTATCGAAAAAGAGTTTCTACGTCTTTTCCACTGCAATCTTCGTGATAGGATTGATTTTATTATTACTTCTTTAGAGAGCAGATACACCTGAATTGATCCAGGACAAATAAATCGCTTAAAGGTGTCTCAGTAAGGGAGATCCCTGGCAAGGCTGATTACAACTTTTAAGGAAAAACTGGCTTAAGACCGTTCTAAACAATGCGGGAGGTCCGGGTCCTTGCAACAAAAAACCCGGACCTTTACTTCTAAAAATTACAATCACTCTCTTTAATTAGAACACCCGTAAAGGTTGGTGCAACAATTAATATCTTTACCACGCATTGACAAGATCATGAACAGAAAGATAATCGTAGCAATTACCGGCGCCAGCGGGGCAGTGTATGGTCTGAAGCTGCTGGAGCGGTTGCGCGGGCTGCCGGATGCCGGTACCGGGCTGAGCAGGAAAGCCGGCGTGCTGGCAGAACCGAATCTGGAACAGGAGATACTCAGGCAGGGGCAGGAAGACCAGTCACAAAGGTTCGCGCAGGGACAGGCAGAACAGTTACATAGTTACCCGCAGCGGCCGGCAGAGGTAGCCGTCATCCTCACCGGCAACGCGGAAGAGATCATGCTCCATGAAACCGGCACAGGGTATGAATCCGCTGGCACCGAGAAGATCTGGAGTAACAACGATTTTAATGCACCCTTTGCCTCGGGATCGTCAACATATGACACGATGATCATCTGTCCGGCCTCAATGGGCATGGTGGGACGGATTGCCCACGGTGTCTCCGATGACCTCATCACCCGTGCTGCCGACGTGATGCTGAAGGAGCGGCGCCGTTTGATCCTTGTGCCCCGCGAGACTCCCTACAGCCTCATACATTTAAATAATATGAAGCTGCTGACGGAGGCAGGCGCAGTCATCTGCCCTGCAACACCATCGTTCTACAGCCGGCCGCAGACAATTGACGACCTGGTGATGACTGTGATTGACCGGGTGCTGACACTGGCAGGATTCAACGTTGACACCTACCGGTGGAATGAGGAGCAGGATGCCTGAAAAATGAGGGAACTCAGAATATACTTCGGCAGTATTTTCGGGTCACGCAACCGGTTTTTAAGAGAGTCGGACCTTATTAAATCCTAAAGGAAATACTCACTATCAGCACATTCAATTGGAACAGCCAGCACTACACAAACGAATCAGATCACTTTTCCGCAGGCACCACCTGCTGAGCATCGCCACCGTAAGCGAACAGGGACCCTGGTGCGCTTCGTGCTTCTTTGCATGGGATGAGGACAACAACACGCTGATAGTAACCACCGATCCTGACACACGGCATGGTGCTGAGTTCCGCAGCAATCCTGAAGTCGCCGGCACCATCGCCCTGGAAACGAAGCGCATCGGTCGCATCCGCGGCGCACAGTTCACCGGCACTGTCAGCGAGCCAACAGGAGATGACCTTCGCCGTGCGAAAACAGTCTACCTGAAACGCTTCCCCTACGCCGCACTGGCAGACCTGCATCTGTGGACCATAAGGCTCAATCACATCAAACTCACAGATAACAGGCTGGGATTCGGGAAGAAAATAATATGGGATCCACAATCCGGGGAAATTTAAGATTTCATAGCTGCTTCCTGTATATAGCATTTATTCCGGCTTTTTACTTTTTGAAGTAAGCAATTTGTAACCACTGCGGCCAACTGCCTTTTGCCTATTGCCTTTTTACTAACTTTGGAATCCATGATTGACCACTCCACCATAGAACGGATCTTTGACTCTGCACAGATAGTTGACGTTGTGTCTGAGTTCGTTTCGCTGAAGCGAAGAGGAGTCAATTACCTGGGCCTCTGTCCGTTCCATAACGAGAAGACTCCCTCGTTCACCGTCTCGCCCGCCAAGGGCATCTTCAAGTGCTTCGGCTGCGGCAAGGGCGGCAACGCGGTCAACTTTATCATGGAACACGAGCATCTCTCGTACCCCGAGGCGCTCCGCTGGCTGGCGAAGAAATACCACATCGAGATAGAAGAGAAGGAGGTCACTCCCGAGGAGCTGGCCAAACAGAACGAGCGTGAGAGCATGCTCGTGGTCACCCAGTACGCTGCCCGCCAGTTCGCTGAGAACCTGTTCCACGGCCACGAGGGGATGGCCCTGGGCCTCTCCTACTTCCGTGAACGCGGCTTCGGTGATGCCGTCCTGCACAAGTTCGAGGTGGGCTATTGCAATGAGCGTCGCGATGATTTTACCAAGAAAGCCATCGCTGCAGGTTATAAGAGCGAGTACATGGTCATGAGCGGCCTCACAATAGACAGGGAGGGTTATCTTTTTGACCGTTTCGCAGGGCGAATAATGTTCCCCATCCACTCGCTCTCCGGGCAGGTGCTGGGTTTCGGCGGCCGCATCATCAAAAGCGACCCGAAGGCAGCCAAGTATGTCAACACGCCCGAGACAGAGATTTACCATAAGAGCAGAATCGTTTACGGCATCTTCCAGGCGCGGCAGGCCATCATTAAGGAGGACCGTTGTTACCTGGTGGAGGGCTACACTGACGTCCTCAGCATGCACGAGACCGGCATTGAAAATGTGGTGGCAAGTTCCGGCACCGCCCTGACACAGGATCAGATCCGTCTCATCAAACGGTTCACCCCCAACATAACCATGCTCTACGATGGTGATCCTGCCGGCATAAAAGCCTCACTCAGAGGCACTGACATGGTGCTGGAGGAGGGCATGAACGTACGAATAGTAATGCTGCCCGAGGGTGAGGACCCTGACTCCTACTCCAAGAAGGTCTCCGACGAGGAGTTCAAACGCTACCTGAAAGAGAACGAGACTGACTTCATCAGGTTCAAGACCAGGCTCCTCATTGACGAGGCGCAGGGCGATCCTGTCAGGCGTGCCAACCTTGTTCGCGAGGTGGTCCGCTCCATAGCCGTCATCCCTGATCAGATCACGCGAACGGTATATGTCAAGGAGTGCAGCACCCAGCTCGGCATGCCCGAGGAGGTGGTGCTCGATGAGGTGATGAAGCTGCGCAAACAGCCGAGCTTCCGTGACCGCAACGCCTGGCCGGGACAGGAAGGCGCTGCCGACGGTCGCACGGGAACAGGCGCAGGAACGGGATCCGGCCTCTGGGGCGACCAACAGGGCTCCGGCACCAACGGCAGCCGGACTACGGCAGCCCGCCAGCGAAAGCCGGAGGAGACATCGTACTATTCTGAGAGGGAAATACTGCGGCTGCTGATACGTTACGGCGCCGAGGTGCTTACACGTTATACGGACAAGGAGACCGGCACGGAGACAATCACCACCGTGGCTGACTATATCATCACGGAGATCAAAGAGGATGATCTCAGGTTTGAGAATGAGCTCTTCACCTCGATGTTCGAGGAGATAACCTTCACCGTGGAGCAGGGCCTCGCACCGGGCGACAAGCAGTTTGTGCACCATCCCAACCCGGCCATCAGCACCCTGGTGGTTGACATGCTGACGGAGAAGGATAGCCTGAGCCTCATCTGGGGCAAGCACGGTGCGTATGTGGAGACAGAGGAGATGAAGCTGAAGGAGATCGTCCCAGATGCGGTGCTGAAGTTCAAGGGTGACAAGATCAAGATCATGCAGAAGGAAATACGCAAGGCGATGATCGAGGCTGCCGGCGACGACGGGAAGATCTCCGAGCTGCAGGAGCAGTACAAGGTGATGACCTCGCTGCAAAAGAAGATCTCCGCCGGCCTCGGCGGAAGGCTGATTATCTGACCCCGGGTTACAATTCTTGATGGTCTATAACCATCTACAATTCTTGATGGCCTACAGCCATCCACACCCATTAACGTCCTGTTCTACAATGCTTGATGGCCTACAGCCATCCCCACACATGTGGTCTGCGGACATCATCACAAATGTCGCCAA
>JAAZAP010000043.1 GCA_012514255.1 Bacteroidales bacterium
AAAAACAGATTATGAAAAATTTCACCAGACTTTTTGTCATTCTGCTTGCTGCTGTACTGATGTCAGGTTGCAGCAGTCTCGACAAGATGAAGAGAAACGCCAATCTCGTCACGTATGAGATTACTCCCAAGGTTCTTGAAGCTCATGCAGGAATCGTTGATGCTCAGCTTAAAGCCACCTATCCGGAGAAGTATTTTGACAAGAATACCACGCTGAAGATTACTCCCGTTCTGGTTTATGAAGGTGGTGAAACACCATTTGATGAACTGCTCTTTACCCAGGGAGAAAAAGTTCTTGCAAACAACAAGACTGTTGCATGGACAGGCGGCTCCGCCAACTGGTCAGGTGATGTCAACTACATACCTGAGATGAAGGTCTCCGAGTTCCTTCTTCGTATTGACGCAGAAAGAAAAGGCAAGACCCTTTCCTTTGATCCCATCAAGCTGGCTGACGGCGTGATTGCCACTTCAACTCTGGCTGAGATCCATCCAATGCCGATGTCACTCAAGGACAACTACCAGCGTATTGTTCCCGAGCAGAAGATAGCTGATATTCTTTATAACATCAATCAGGCGAATATCAGGTCCTCTGAGCTCAAATCTGCTGACATCCAGGCTCTCAAGGATTATGTTGCCCTTGTTATGGAGAATGAGAGGATGGAGGTCAAAGGTGTTACCAACAGCTCTTATGCTTCTCCTGATGGCCCGCTTAGTCTTAACGAGAGACTGTCTGTTCAGAGGAGTAAGGCTGCAGACAAATATCTCCAGAAGGAGTATGGCAAGATCCCCGAACTGGTTGAGCTCTTTAGCACCCAGACCACCGCTGAAGACTGGGAAGGTTTCAAGGCACTGGTTCAGGAGTCTTCAATTGCTGACAAGGAACTTATCCTGAGAGTGCTCTCAATGTACCAGGATCCCGTTGTTCGCGAGCAGGAGATCAAGAACATGTCTACTGCCTATGAAGCACTGGCGAAGGATATCCTTCCGCAACTCAGGAGGTCAAAACTGATTGTTGACGTTAACCTGATCGGCCTCAATGATGAGGAGATCCTTGCTACCATCAAGAGTGATCCGTCATCACTCAGCCTTGAGCAGCTGCTCTACGCCGGCACTCTGACTGAGGATCCTGCAGAGGTTCTCAAGTACTACCAGCTGGCCGCCGAGAAGGAACCCAAGTGCTATCGCGCATGGAATAATATCGGATGGACACTCCTGGAGATGGGCAAGACAGAAGAGGCTATGGAAGCCCTTGAGAAAGCCAAGGCTCTCAAATATGATGACACAGTGAAGAATAACCTGGGCTTTGCCGCTCTTCTCAGTGGTGACATCAAGGCTGCAGCTGAATACTTCAACTCAATGTCAGCCGCTACCCCCGAATCAAAATTCGGACTGGGTACCATCGCCATCACAGAAGGCAAGTATGACCAGGCTGTCAACCTCCTTGGTGACACACCTACAATGAACCTGGCTCTTGCACAGCTTCTGAAGGGAGACCTCAACAAGGCAAAAACAACCATGGAATCAGTTGAACCATGCAAATGCGGAGCTCCTTCATACCTGAAGGCTGTAATAGCAGCCCGCCTGGATGATAAGGACGGCGTTATAAACGGCCTCCGCGAAGCTATCGGTTACAACAGTGACTGGAAGAATTATGCTCAGACTGACCTTGAATTTGCCAGGTTCTTTACAGATGACCTGTTCATGTCAGTAACGAATTAATTAAGACTTTCATAAAAAAACCCTGTCAGGTCGCTGGCAGGGTTTTTTTTATCCTTTCCTCCGGCCTGCCAGCTCCCATAGCACTATGCCTGCACTGACAGCCACATTGAACGAATGTTTTGTCCCATACTGCGGTATCTCCACACTCAGGTCAGATAACGCAACAACCTCCTCACTCACCCCTTTTATCTCATGACCGAAGACAAGTGCATACCTCTTCCCGCTTTCCGGTATGAACTGGTAAAGGGGAACAGACTCATCAGTCTGTTCAAGTGCGATGACTGAATAACCGTTGCGCTTGAGCTCTCTGACCGCATCGGCACTGTTCTCAAAATATTTCCACTCAACTGACTCAGTGGCTCCCAGCGCAGTCTTGTGTATCTCCCTGTGCGGCGGCGTGGCCGTAATGCCGCAAAGCCATATGCCTTCAACTAGAAAGGCATCGGCTGTGCGGAATATCGATCCGATATTATTGAGGCTGCGCACATTGTCCAGCACAATGAGGAAAGGAGCCTTTCCGGAGGCTTTGAAGTCCTTAATACTCTTGCGGTTAAGCTCATCATTCGTCAGTTTCCTCATTCAGGTAATTTTTGTCGAATTTAATTATAAAAAAGAGTAAATTACATACGTGAATAATACGGCATGTTATTCTGACCTCTTAACTAAACCAGATTCCAACATGAATATCCACGAATACCAGGGAAAATCCATTCTGCAGGCACATGGCGTCGCCGTACAGGAAGGATTTGTTGCTGAAACCCCGGAACAGGCCGCAATGGTAGCTGAAGAGCTGAAAAAAAAGTATGGTACGGAGATTTTTGTCATCAAGGCACAGATACATGCCGGAGGGCGTGGCAAGGGCGGAGGGGTGAAGATTGCCAGGTCACCTGAAGAGACAGCTGAAGTGGCATCACGCATGCTGGGGATGACCCTGGTAACACCACAGACCGGCGCGGAGGGGAAGGTGGTCCATAAGGTCCTGGTGGCACGTGATGCCTATTATAAGGGCGAATCAGATATCAGGGAGTTTTACCTCTCTCTTCTGCTTGACCGCAGGAAGGCATCTTTTGTGGTTGTCTACTCCCCCGAGGGAGGGGTGGATATTGAGGAGGTGGCCTCCCGCAACCCTGAAGCCATCTTTACCGAGGTGGTTGACTCAACCTGCTGTCTACATGAGTTCCAGATGCGGACCATAGCTTCAAACCTGGGGCTACAGGGCAGGGCATACCGCGAGATGGTTACCTTCCTCCAGGGTCTGTGGGAAGCATTTGTCAATTCTGATGCCTCACTGATGGAGATCAATCCGCTCCTTAAGACAAGTGACGACAAAGTGCTGGCTGTTGACTGCAAAGTGATCATTGATGACAATGCACTGTACCGTCATCCTGAGCTGGCTGCCATGCGTGACCTGAACGAAGAGGATCCCATTGAGGTAGAAGCCTCACAGAGCAACCTCAACTATGTCAAGCTCGACGGCGATGTGGGATGCATGGTCAACGGTGCCGGCCTTGCCATGGCTACCATGGACCTCATTCAGCTCTCCGGAGGCAGACCGGCCAACTTCCTTGATGTAGGCGGAGGTGCCAGTCCACAGACCGTAGAGGCAGGCTTCAGGATTATATTGAAAGATCCCAACGTGAAGGCCATCCTGGTGAATATCTTCGGTGGCATAGTCAGGTGTGACCGCGTTGCAGCCGGTATTATAGAAGCGTACAAAACCATCGGTGACATCAGTATCCCGGTGATAATCAGGCTCCAGGGAACCAATGCCGAAGAGGCCAGGGAGCTGATAGACAACTCCGGACTGAAGGTTATAGCAGCTGCCACCTTCAATGACGCAGCCGCGAAGGTGAGGGCAGTACTGAGCTAGAAAGAACCCTTTCAAACCGTTGATAAATTCATATTGCAGCCTGGGCCTTTCTCCTGGTTTATTCTTAATTTGCCGCTGTTTCATGCCATGAATTCTCTCTACGCTGATATAATCATTCCTGTTGCACTGGACGGCCTGTTTACCTACAGAATACCTGAGTCCATGAGGCCGGCTTTGCACAGGGGAAGCCTGGTGACAGTACCCTTCGGAAAGGGAAGCGAATCAACAGGACTGGTAGTCAGGATACATGATACAGCGCCTCAGGGGATCTCTCTGAAGGAGATAACCGGGCTGCTCCCGGGGGAGGACTCAGTCAGTGACCGGCTCACTGATTTCCTTCTATGGCTGGCTGATTATTACATGGCATACCCCGGTGAGGTGATGAAAGCTGCCATTCCAGCGGCTGAATACCTTCCGGGCTGGCCGCTGAAGCGCAGGCGCAGGGAGAAAGAGAGAGAGGAGGAGGGAATCATGATTCCGGAACCACCAGTTGCCCTTAACAATGTCCAGAATGAGGCCTGCAACACGATCAGGCAGCTCTTTGCCACACGTGAGACGGTACTCCTTCATGGCGTCACTTCCAGCGGTAAGACAGAGATATATATCCACCTGATGACTGAGCAGTTGAAATCAGGGAGGCAGGTGCTGTACATGCTGCCGGAGATAGCCCTGACAACGCAGATCATTGAACGTCTCAGGAAACATTTCGGTGACGCCATCGGCGTGTTCCACTCCCGGCTGACACCAGCAGCGCGCCGTGAGGTGTGGAAGGGTGTCAGTGAGGGAAGCCTCAGGGCTGTGCTGGGCGTGAGATCATCTCTTTTTCTTCCTTTCAGGGACCTGGGTCTGATCATTGTTGATGAGGAACATGACTCCTCCTACAAGCAGTATGATCCGGCTCCTCGCTATCACGCGCGTGACGCGGCCATGATGCTTGCCCGTCTGCATGGCGGTAAAACCCTCCTGGGATCGGCAACACCCTCTCTCGAAAGCTATCATAATGCTCAATCGGGAAGATATGGGCTCGTTGAGCTGATGACCCGCTATGGCGACGTGCTGTTGCCTGAGATGGTCATCGCTGATACAAGATCTCCCGTAAAAAAGAAAGGCTCAGCGTCATACTTCACACCCCGCCTTCTGGAGGCGGTGGAGGAGGCCCTCAGCAGGGAGGAGCAGGTAATCCTTTTCCAGAACAGGAGAGGCTTTTCGCCATTCCTTATGTGTGCTGATTGTGGCCATGTGCCGGCGTGTACCAACTGCTCGGTGAGTTATACCTACCATAAAAGTATAGGGAGACTGGTCTGCCATTACTGCGGCAAGAGCGTCAGGGTCCCGGCGGAGTGCCCTGAATGCGGTTCCACAGGCCTCACAACGAGGGGCTTCGGCACCGAGAAGATCGAAGAGGAGATCAGGCTGCTGTTCCCGTCGGCCCGGGTGGCCCGGATGGATCAGGATACCGTAAGAAACAGAAATGCAGCCTCGGGAATATTGGGTGCCTTCGCCGCAGGCGAGACAGACATACTGATCGGTACCCAGATGATCTCCAAGGGGCTTGATTTTGAGAGGCTGACAGTTGTGGGAATCCTCGATGCTGATAGCATGATGCACTTCCCGGATTTCAGGGCTCATGAGCGGAGCTTCCAGCTAATAGCACAGGTGAGCGGACGGGCAGGGAGGAGGGCCAGAAGAGGTAAGGTGATAATACAGACGGCTGATCCTGCAAACCCCATCCTGAGGCAGGTGCTGAAAAACGATTTCCGATCAATGAGCGCCTCCCAGCTTGAAGAGAGATATCTCTTCGGCTATCCACCCTTCGCCAGGATAATCAGGATAGCCATCAAACACCGTGATCTGGAGGAGCTTAATGTTTCCGCAACCAGGCTGGCGGAGAACCTGCGGAGGCATCTCGGCAACATAGTGCTGGGCCCCGAGTTCCCGCTGGTGATGCAGGTACAGAAATGGTATATCAAGAACATTATGATAAAGATAGGTGCCGGCCTTTCACAGTCGAAGGTTAAAGAGATCATACGCCGTGAGACAGAAAACGAACTGAGAGTTCCCGGAAGGGGACTGTTGAAGATACAGGCTGATGTGGACCCTCAGTGAGCTGCTGCAGATATTGGCCGATACGGACCATCAGTGAACTGCTGTTGCCCCTGTCCATTAAAAGCTTATTTTTACAGGTTTAAAGCCGGTTGACTGAAGATTGCATGAACGGGAGAGTTCACCAATGGAATGGATTATCTGGTTTCATGCAGGTTAGGTTCAACCCAAAAGAACAAATTACAGATTAATGAAAATAGAGGTATCTAACGGTGAGATTGCAGACAAGCTGACGATCATTGAGCTCAAGCTCGGCAGGATCACTGACCCTGAGAAGCTCACCAACCTGCGAAAGGAGCATGCCATACTTGAAAAGGCCCTGGCGGGATTTATGGAGAAGAGTGATCCTCTCTACCAGGAGCTCTACAGGGTTAATTCTGATCTGTGGGAGATAGAGGATCGCATAAGGGATCTGGAAAGGGAAAAGAATTTCGGTAAGGAATTCATTGAAACGGCAAGGTCAGTCTATTTCAGGAATGATCTTCGTTCAGAGATCAAGAGAAAGATAAACATGGTGACCGGGTCAGGACTGATTGAGGAGAAATCTTACGAAAAGTATTGAGATGAGTCTTCTTGTTATACGCACATCATCAATGGGTGATGTGATAATGACTCTGCCCCTTCTGCAGTCGTTTGCCTCAGCATATCCGGATAAAGAACTGGTCTTTGTCACCAAAAGGCCTTATGACCATTTTGTCTCCGATATCCCCGGCATCAGGATTTTCCTCTCCGATCACCACGGCAGGCACAGGGGGCTGCCCGGGCTGTTTCGCCTGTGGAGGGAGCTGCGGGTCCTTTACCATATCACTGCCGTTGCTGACCTTCATGACGTCATCAGATCAAAGATCGTTCGTACCCTGTTTCGCCTTGACGGCTGCCGTATTGCTGTAACAGACAAGGAACGGACGCTCCGGCGCAGGCTGGTGCATGGAAGGCTGTCGGCGCCGCTCACACATACCGTTGAGCGTTACAGAGATGCCTTTGCCCGTGCCGGTTACCCGCTGGAGATTGTCAGTGGCCCCTGGCTGCAACCTTCACCGGCGGGTGATAAGGAGGCTGCAACACAGACCGAAGGTAAGGTCAGACCGCTGATAGGAGTGGCGCCTCTTGCCAGACACCGGCTGAAGATGTGGCCGGCAGAGCATATGGAAGCCATGCTCAGGATGCTCTCCGCCCACGGTGATTGCACAATCTTCCTCTTCGGCAGTCCGGATGAGGCACCTGCAATAAGGGAGATGGCCTCCAGGGTGCCCGGAGCAATACCTGTGGCAGGAACAATAAGCCTTGATGGTGAGATAGCCCTTATCTCACAGCTTACCCTGATGTTGGCAATGGACTCCTCCAACATGCATCTCGCTGCCATGCTCGGGGTGGATACCCTCTCCATCTGGGGAGCCACGCATCCGCGTGCAGGATTCAGCGCGTGGGGCATGCCTGAAGAAAACCAGATACAGATACCCGATACCGAACTCACATGCAGACCATGCACTATCTACGGCAAAGGAGAATGCCGGCGTGGTGATCTGGCATGCCTTGAATGGATTACCCCGGAGATGGTGCTTAAAAAAGTACTTGCCAGGCTAAAAAGAGTGTAAATGAAGACTTTGATTAACAAAAACCTGTTACAGGGCTTGACTGCCGTACTTATCATGTCAGTGGCTCTGTTCTCATGCAAGAGTAATAATTATTCTACAGAGACGCAGTCTGAGCCTGTTGACCTTGTAAGTACACTTATGGGAACAGATTCAGAGTATCTTCTCTCCCACGGCAACACATACCCAGCTGTGGCGCTGCCCTTCGGAATGAATTTCTGGACCCCGCAGACACGCAGGAACGGTGATGGATGGGCGTATACATACGATGATCATAAGATCGTGGGCATCAAGCAGACACATCAGCCCAGCCCGTGGATCAATGATTACGCAGCCTTCTCACTTATGCCCGTAACCGGTGGCAACAGGCTCACCGGGGAACAGCGTGCATCATGGTTTTCACACAAGACCGAGGTGGCAACGCCCTACTATTACAATGTCTATCTGGCTGACTACGATATCACTGCCGAGGTGACACCCACTGACAGGGCGGCATTATTCAGGTTTACCTTCCCGGAGAACGATTCCTCAGCAGTGGTGGTGGATGCCTTTGCCGGAGGCTCCATGATAAAAATCATGCCTGGTAAAAGGATGGTGGCGGGCTATTGCAGGAATAACCATGGGGGAGTGCCTGAGAACTTCCATAATTACTTCGTCATGGAGTTTGACCGCCCGTTTGATTTCTGGTCAGTGGTACTGGATGGCATTCCCGAAGCGGGAAGCACAGCAGTAGAGGGTGATCACGCGCAGGCTCTCATAGGATTCAGAACAGCCAGGGGAGAAGAGATTACCATCAGGGTAGCTTCATCATTTATCTCCCCTGAGCAGGCAATCATCAACCTGGAGAGGGAGACGGGCAGCATGAGCTTTGATGCCATCCGTGACGCGGGCAGGGAGAGATGGAACAGTGAACTGGGCCGCATAAGGATTGAGGGTGGCACGGATGACCAGCTGCGTACCTTCTATTCAACACTGTACCGTACGCTGCTCTTCCCGCGCATGTTCTACGAGTATGACAATGATGGCAACATCATGCACTACAGCCCGTACAACGGAGAGATACTTCCGGGAAGACTCTTTACTGACAACGGCTTCTGGGATACATTCCGTGCCGCCATGCCGTTGGTTACTCTAATGTACCCGGAGATGAGCTCCCATATCATGGAAGGACTGGTCAATGCATACCTGGAGAGCGGATGGCTTCCCGAGTGGGCAAGTCCGGGTCACCGTAACTGCATGATAGGAAGCAACTCCGCATCCCTGATTGCCGACGCTTACCTGAAAGGTATCAGAGGGTATAATATTGATACATTGTGGAATGCCCTCATGAAAAATACAAAGGGGCATGGCCCGGTTCATTCCGTTGGCAGATACGGTGCCGGATACTACAACAGCCTGGGATATGTTCCCTATGATGCAGGCATTAATGAGAATGTGGCGCGGACACTTGAGTATGCCTATGCCGACTGGTGTCTGTGGATGCTGGCACAGGCCCTCGAAAGGCCGCAGGAGGAGATTGATCTCTTTGCAGCCCGGGCACTTAACTACCGGAATGTGTTTGATCATGAGAGTAAGTTGATGAGGGGACGGAACCTCGACGGCTCCTTTCAGTCGCCTTTCAGCCCCTACAAATGGGGTGACGCCTTTACCGAGGGCAACAGCTGGCATTATACCTGGAGCGTTTTTCATGATGTGGCAGGGCTGGCAGAGCTGATGGGAGGAGAGCGAGAGATGACCCGCATGCTCGACTCAGTGTTTGTTGTGCCGCCACTGTTTGACGACTCCTATTACGGTTTTCCCATCCATGAGATCCGTGAGATGCAGGTGATGAACATGGGAAACTATGCTCACGGCAACCAGCCCGTGCAGCATATGATCTACCTCTACAACTACACTTCCGAGTCCTGGAAGGCCCAGGCAAGGGTGCGCGAGGTGATGGACAGGCTGTACAACTACACTCCTGACGGTTACTGCGGCGACGAGGACAACGGGCAGACCTCGGCATGGTATGTCTTCAGCGCCCTGGGGTTCTATCCTGTCACTCCCGGTACCGGGGAGTATGTGCTTGGCTCTCCGCTATTCAGGAAGGCTACGGTGACTCTTGAAGATGGTAAGGAGCTGGTGATAGATGCACCGGAAAACAGCAGTCAGAACATCTATATGAAAAAAGCGCGATTGAATGGTCGGGGCCTGGACGTGAACTATGTAACCCATGAGCAGCTCACTGCCGGCGGCACTCTGGAGTTTGCCATGAGCCACGAGCCGGAGTGGGGACGTAGCACCGGAGTTTCAGCACGACCTTACTCCATGAGCAATCATAAAGAACAAAACAAAAAAGAAAAGAAATAAGATGGCCACACTCAGATTAAAGGGGATATTCCCACCACTACCAACATCCTTTGACAGGGATGAGAATCTTTTGCCTGAGATGATCAGGTCCAATATAGTGAAGCTCTCGGAATATGACCTTGCGGGCTTTCTAATACTGGGTTCCAACGGTGAGCAGGTGATGCTTTCACATACGGAGAAGAGGCAGGCCGTTGCTGCTGCCAGGGAGGCGCTGCCGGAAGGACGCCTGCTTCTGGCAGGTACTGGCTGCCCGTCGACCCGTGAGACTATCTCCCTTACCAGGTCTGCGGCAGAAGAGGGTGCGCACGCCGTCCTGGTGATCAATCCCTCATATTACAGGGGAAACATGAACCATGACGAGTTGGTGAGGCACTATTTTGATGTGGCTGATGCTTCGCCGGTGCCGGTCCTGGTATATAATATGCCGGCAAATACAGGTATTGATATGAATGCGCGCATGATAATTGCCATGGCTGAGCATCCCAATATTATCGGGTTAAAGGAGTCAGGCGGCAATGTGGCTAAGATGGGCGAGATATTGGGCAATGTCAGGCCCGGTTTCCAGGTGCTTGCCGGCGGGGCCGGCTTTCTGCTTCCGGCCCTTTCTGTGGGTGCCGTGGGCGGCATTCTGGCCGGTGCAAATATTGCCCCCGGACACTGCCTGGATATCTTCAATGCATTTGCTGCCGGTGACATGATCCGCGCCAGGCAGCTGCAGCAACGGATCATTCCTCTCAATGCAGCTGTGACGGCCCGCTGGGGCGTGCCTGCCCTGAAGGCAGCAATGGATGAGCTCGGACTGTATGGCGGACATGTGAGAAGACCCCTCCTGCCACTCAGGGATGAGACAGGAAAGGAACTTCTTGAGCTGATGAGAGGTAATGGACTCAATCTTTACAGGCAAAAACATTAACAGACTATGAAAGGAAGAAAACTATTGATGATACCCGGCCCTATAGAGTTTGAGCCGGAGGTGATGATGGCTGCGGGAGCGCCGACAACCAGTCATGTGGCACCGGATTTCATTGAAACATTCGGCAGGGCGCTGGAGATGATGAGGGAGGTGTGGCTGGCACCTTCAGGTCAGCCTTTCATCATGGCAGGCAGTGGTACGCTTGCAATGGATATGGCCGGTGCTAATCTCATTGAGCCCGGAGACAGGGCGCTGGTGATATCAACGGGTTACTTCGGGGAGAGATACGCCGAGCTGCTGAAACGTTACGGCGCCACGGTCACCATGCTGACAGCCGCCACAGGGGATGTGGTCGGTCACAGGACTGTTGAGGAGGAGCTCAAGAAGTCACGGTACAAGCTTATGACCTTTACACATGTTGATACCTCCACCGCCGTCAGGGTGGACCCGGAGCCTCTGTCGGCGCTGGGAGAGAAATATGGTGTCATCACCCTCCTTGATGGTGTCTGTTCGGTGGCCGGTGAAGAGATAAAGCAGGAAGAGTGGAAGACAGACGTTGTGCTCACAGCCTCGCAGAAGGCTGTGGGAGTGCCCCCGGGACTGGCCCTGATGGTAGTATCAGACCGCGCCATGGAGGCATGGAGGAAGCGGAAGAGCCCGGTGGGCAGCTATTACAGCGACTGGACTCACTGGTTGCCGGTGATGAAGGCCTACGAGGAGAGGCGCCCCGCATACTTTGGCACCCCGGCAGTGAACCTGGTATGTGGTCTTGAGGTGAGTCTCAGACTGATACTGAAGGAGGGCATGGAGGCCCGGTTCAGAAGGCACAGGGAGCTGGGCGCTGCATTCCGCGAAGCAGTGAAGGAGATGGGAATGAAAGTGATTCCCGTCAGCGAGGAGTTGTGCGCCAACACACTCTCGGCACCCTTATATCCCGAAGGAGTAATTGCAAAAGACTTTATGAAGGCTATGGCTTCATCAGGGGTGATAGTTGCAGGAGGACTGCTCCCGGGAATGAAGGATGATTATTTCAGGGTGGGGCATATGGGAGCGGTAACCCGTGGAGACATACTGACCGCTGTTGATGCAATAGAGCGAGCCCTGTCAGAGTGCGGATACAGGAAATAACGTAAATTTGTTATAGTCTTACAAACATAAAATATATCAGTAACATGTCACTTACAGAGAAAATTACCGGAGACCTGATGGCGGCCATGAAGGCGAAAGACAAGAAGGTGCTTGAAGCTCTCAGGGCGGCGAAGACCGCCTTCATCCTGGCCAGGTCTGAGAGAGGGCAGGATGCGGTACTGAGTGAAGAGCAGGAGATGAAGATCATTCGTAAGCTCGTCAAGCAGAGGAAGGAGTCAGCTGCCATCTACAGAGAGCAGAACCGACCTGACCTCTATGAGAAGGAGGAGAGTGAAGCCGAGGTACTTGAAGCATACCTTCCTGCAGCAATGAGCGATAAGGAGCTGGAGACGGTGATTAAGGAGATAATCAACCGTGTGGGGGCCAGGGGCCCCTCAGACATGGGAAGGGTGATGGGTACTGCTACAAAGGAATTGGCTGGCAGGGCCGAAGGCAGAGAAATATCTGCAAAGGTTAAACAATTGCTGGGCTGAGCTGTTCTGAACCTGACACCATGGCTACAGCCAGGTAAACGGTCATGTTCCGGGCGCCTGACCATCATTGCTCGCGCATGCAGCCCTCTTCAATACCCCGCGCCTGACCATTGCTGCTCCCGCATTCAGCCCTCTTCAGCATCAGGCGCTGTGCCGTTGTTCCTCTTACATTCAAGCATCCTGAGGATCTGGCGCCGCTTGGCAACAAGGTCTGTAAGCTCTATGAGCATGTCAGGATTGACTCTCATGGCCATAGGGATCACATACTTCTCCGTCTGGTCAAGATAGTCCGATATCTTCTGTTCTGACTGTATATCACGATGCAGGTCAGTGAGATTACTGATTCTGTCAGCACATTTGAGAAGCATGGCATTGACTGATCCGTATTCAAGGAGACGCTGCAGGTACTGTTCCTTTGACTCTTCCTTCCTCCTGGTGACTTCCAGAACCAGCTTGACAACATCGGTACCATCACTGTCAATCCACCTGATCTCGTCAACCTGTGTCTCAGGCAGGTCTTCAAGAAGGTCATGCAGCAGGGAGGCCTTGAGAAGTACACTGTTGGTAAAGAACTTATAGTCGAGCAGAATACCCAGGGTTGAGAAACAGTGACGGAACTGGTTGCCTCCGACCGCCCTCTGCACGCTTATGAGGGCTGTTGCTTTCAGGATATATGGTGCCAGCACCAGGTTCTTCAGTATCTCCAGGGTAGTCATAGAGGCAGGTTAAAAACTCTAAAATTAAATAACTCCGTGTTTTTAACACGTTATGACCTCATACAATTATGAACAGTCTGTCCACAATATCAACCGCTATTCCGGGCTACCGGGTCCGGTCCCGGATATTTCTGCTGGCGCTTTTCCAGCCTGAGTATGCATAGTTGCGGGGCGATTACCGGTATACATGAATGATGCATCAGGCAATCATGGATAAAGCAGCCTGATGGTCCAGCCCGGGTCATTCTCGTTCCTGGAATAGAGTATCCTGTCATGCAGGCGATGTTCCCGGCCCTGCCAGAACTCCAGGTAATCGGGTTCGAGGCGATATCCTCCCCAGTGCGGTGGCCTTGGGACGGGACGGTCCCTGTACTGCTCATCTATCTCACGTGCTGTCCGTTCAAGGAGCTCCCTGCTCTCGAGGAACCGGCTCTGCAGTGAGGCCAGGGCACTGATCTGGCTTTCCCGCGGCCGGCTTCTGAAGTAAGCGTCAGACTCCTCTGCAGGCAGCTTTGATACACGTCCGCCAATCCTTACCTGCCTGTATAGTTCGTTCCAGAAGAATGTCATAGCTGCATGGCTGTTCTGCTCCAGTTCATCACCCTTGCGGCTGCCGTAACTGGTAAAAAAGGTAAATCCCTGCCGGTTGAAGTCGCGCAGCAGAACAATCCTTCCAGACGGTCTTCCCGAAGAATCTGCTGTAGCCAGGTGCAGAGCGTTCGGATCCCTGATCTTGTTCGCGATGGCGTCCTCCATCCATTTCCCGAACTGGTCAACAGGGTCATTTTCAAAATCCGAAAGGTCCAGGCCTTCACCGTGGTAATCACTCCTCATCAGGGTGGTCATTCTTCGTACTGAATTCATTATGTGCTTAATGGTTATTCTCTCTACAGAATAACACTTTATGGATAATTATGTTTAGTTTATGCCGGTGGTTCTCATTTATATGAAAATGTTACCTTTGTTCGTGAAATAATAAAGAGTATGTTTTTTACACGCATTCTGCCGATTATCGCACTGATAGTATCAATGGCACTGCCAACGGCACTCAGTGCACAGGTCCCCGTAGAGGTGTCAGATGAGAAAGTCGTTACTGACGGCAGGGTTTTTTATATGCATGAAGTGCAGAAGAACCAGACCCTTTATTCCATCTCGCGGGCTTACAGGGTTTCAATTGATGCCATCACCCGTGAGAATGTCATTCCCCCCAATGGCATTCAGACAGGACAGATCCTGAAGATCCCGGCTTCAGGGCAGCAGGCTGTCGCCACACCACAACCGCGTCAGGCTGCACAGCAGGCAGCTGCGCCAGCTCAATCACGACCGGCAGCATCACCATCACGTCCACAGGGCTCGCTGGCTGATGTGCAGATGAGTGACGGCACATGGATCAGGATAGCGGATGAAAAGATGGTCTCAGGCGGAAGGACATACTACATGCACAGGATTGAGAAAGGGCAGACTCTTTATTCAATAGCAAAGGCCTACAAGGTCACCATTCTTGATATCGACCGTGAAAACTCTATTCCTCCCGGCGGCATAAGGGAGGGGCAGGTACTGAAGATACCGGCTTCAACAGCCCTCACCGTCATAGAGGAGAGAGACATTCCCGATCAGGCCGCAGCCCGCCCTGACAGACCGGCCACGACAGAGACAGGAAGAGGGGTTACAGCTGAAAGGACAGTGGTGCCACAACAGAAGACACAGTTACCCCGTCAGGAGACACAGCTGCCCCGTCAGGAGACACAGCTGCCCCGCCAGGAGACGCAGCTGCCCCGCCAGGAACAGCCTGCAGCAAAACCTGACGAAGCTGCCACAAAGGATAATATGTCAGACAGGCCTGCAGAAGCCGGAGAAAAGGATGAGGTTAAGCCCGTCACCGAGGTCAGGACACAGCCTGACTCCAGGCAACAGGCTGAAGCACAACAGCAGACGCCTGTCAAATCAGGAAGCGGGGAGAAGCCCGGCCCTGCTCAGCCCGTAAAGAAGAAGGTCCACAAGGTCCAGAAGGGCGAGTCGCTCTCTGATATAGCAAAGAAATACGGCATTACCGTTCGTGAACTCAAGCAGGCCAATAAGGGAGTAATTTTTGCAATGCCTGACATGCGCCTGGTGATCCCTGGCAAGGAGGAAGAATAGACCTGGTTCCTTTGTTTCACTCTGTTCCGGGTGGCTCAGACACCCTTTCCCATTCACGAAGGTATTGTCACCGTGAACTTGCTTCCTTTGCCGGGGGAGCTGTCCACGGTGATGTTGCCTCCATAAAGATCAATCATCTTTTTGGCAATTGAGAGCCCCAGCCCGCTTCCTGAAATATTCTTCGTCTCACTGGTCCTTATTCTGACAAATTCCTGGAACAGCTTCCCCTGGTCCTCGGTGTTGATGCCAATTCCAGTATCTTCTACAATGATACGGCAGATGTTATCAGGCTTTGAGATAGAAATAAACACTTCACCCTTGTCATGGTTGTATTTTATGGCATTGGAGACCAGGTTGCTCAGTATGATCTCCATCTCGCTGCGGTCAGCCCTGATGAAGCAGTTCTCCGGTATGTCAGCATGAATCCTGACGCTCTTCTGTCTTGCCATTGGTTCCACTGTGTCTATGACACTTTTAGCCACCTCGTGGAGATCAATGCTGGTGACATGACGGTTTTTCTTACCTGCCTCAATCTTCGTCAGATCAATCAGGTCAGTTATGAGGGCACGCATACCCTTCAGTCTCTCCATGCATCTCTCAAGCATGCTCCTGTAATCTTCAACCGAGTCGCCCGCCTGCTTGTCGAGGATAATTCTGACGTAACCTTCTACGGCGTTGATGGGCGATTTCAGTTCATGAGAAAGAACTGAAAGGAACTGGAACTGGCTCTCTCTTCCTTCCCTGCTCATCTGGCTTGTCATTCGTCTGAGAAAGAGGTTCTTGGTAATGCCTTCAACGGCAGTTCTCAGTTCCTGGGGGGTAAAGGGCTTGGGCATGAAGCTGTGCGCTCCCATGGTTGTGGCTTTGACGGCGAGGTCAAGCGAAGCATACGAGGTGATCATCATCACTGCCGCGTCATACTCCTTTTCCCTGATATATTCCAGGACCTCTATGCCATCCATGCCAGGCAGCTTGTTGTCAAGCAGCAATATGTCAACGGAAGTGCTTTCAATTATCTCCAGGGCTTGTTCACCGCTTTCGGCCGAAAGGATCTCGTAGGTGAAGTCCTCATCGAGAAAGGGGTAACTGACCGAGAAGTTTCTCATGACTCTCTCGGTGCCTGACCTTATGCCGGGTTCGTCATCAACAACCAATAGTTTAAGTACGCTCATACTGCATTAGTTAAATATTCAGACTCTGATAAATATAGCGAAATATTCATAGAATGCGCCTGTGATAGTCTGCTAACTGACCTTTGCCGGACAATGGAAGACAGGTTGACACCCTGGATTGAAGCCGGCGGTCTGTTTCTGGAGGTTATTATTAGTATCAAAATCGTTAAATTAGTGGTCCAAACATTTTAACAATGAGTGATTTTCAGATGCTGATTGATGAGCTTGTTAAATTTCGCGATGCCAGGCAGTGGGAACAGTTTCACAATACAAAGGATCTTGCCCTGGCGCTGTCAATAGAGGCGGCGGAGCTGAATGAGCTATTTCTTTGGAAACCGGTAGAGGAGTGTGAGAATGTAGACCGCGAAAGGCTGAAGGAAGAGCTTGCCGACATATTAGCTTTCACCCTGCTGCTGGCCGGCAAGCATGGGTTTGACGTCAGGGAGATAGTCCTGGAAAAGATCAGGAAGAACAATGAGAAGTACCCCGTTGCCAAATCAAAGGGTACGGCAAAAAAGTACAATGAGCTGTGATTGCTTTCAGGAGTGTATCGAGTCTCAGTAACCTTATAAGATTGAATGATGATAAAACTGCTGCTTGGAGACATTACAAAGATTACGGTTGATGCGATAGTCAACGCGGCAAATTCGACCCTGCTTGGAGGAGGCGGGGTTGACGGAGCAATACACAGGGCAGGAGGCGAATCTATCCTGAGAGAATGCAGGAAGATCAGTGAGAGCCAGGGCGGATGCAGGACTGGCGAGGCGGTGATAACAACGGCCGGCAGGTTGCCGGCCAGGTATGTCATCCATACCGTGGGTCCGGTCTGGTACGGGGGCGTGAAGAATGAAGATCAGCTGCTTTCAAACGCATATTCCAATTCCCTGAAGCTTGCAGTTGAGAATGGGGTAAGAACCATAGCCTTTCCCAATATCAGCACCGGAGTCTATGGCTTTCCGAAAGAAAGAGCAGCGAAGATTGCAATTGCAGCAGTCAGGAAATTTTTGAAAACTGACAAGTCCCTAAATGAGGTGGTATTCGTTTGTTTTGACCGGGAGAATTACGGCATATATGAAAGGCTTCTGAATGTCTGAGTATTGCTGTTGCAGCCAATGATCACGCCGAAGAATTTCCGGTAATTCTGAATGAGGGAAATGAATAATTGCCACATTTGAGTTGAAATTAAAACCTGTTGACAATGCAAAGTGCAGAAAGCCTGAGAAGAAAAATAGAGATGGGAAAGAGGAATGATTTGATAAGGGAATCATCTTCCGGCACGGCCACAATTAAACTGGGCGACGATTCCGGTTCAGGTGAAATCCTTGTTTTTACTTCCCTCTGTAATGTTTATAAGGTTCAGAAGAAGGAGATCATGGACAAGGTACAGGCATTGCAGAAGATTGAGCTCGAACCAGGGGAAAGGCCGATCTATCTTACCGGAGAAAAGAGATACAAGGGCTTTCTGATTGTGGCATTTGAAAATGGGAAAATGGGAAAAATTTCCCTGAAAAGCTATGAGACCGAGTATGCCAGGAAAAAACTGAAGGGAGCTTTCAACAGCGAATCGCGCCTGATCTTCATTGAACTGATTGAACAAGACATTGACCTGGCAAGCATGAGCAGCATTAAAAAGGTAGTTGTATTCAACACCTCGCTGATCAATGCAGTTGAGAGCAGGACAACAAAGGGAGTCCAGCTTATGAAACCGAAGGATGGCAGCGTCATGATAAAGGTCAGCAGGCTGGAAAACACAAAACTGGCTGATCCTGAATACTACCGTAAGAGTGACTCGCTCAATGCAATCGGTTTTTATCTGAAGCCGGGAGAGGAGATCTGATCAGCGGCGGACTTCCAGGTGTTGCAATATCCGGTGAGAAGACTGTCAGCACCGGCGTTCCCGCGGATCGGTGGATGTCCATAGGTCCATCGGGAGGAGAAAAATGACCTTTTGCTACACTCAAAGCCTCTTTTTAATGCCTTGCGCTCGCAACTGCCAGCGGATGATGCTGCCGGACAAGAAAAAACCACCACCGGCAAACCGGCGGTGGTCATTTTTCTGCTGTCGGGGTGATGTGACTCGAACACACGACCCCTACGTCCCGAACGTAGTACGCTACCAACTGCGCTACACCCCGTATCAACCTCCGTTTCCGCCAGCCGGCGGAGAAGGAGAAGCCTGAAAAAATTCAGGTTCGCAAAAATAATAAAATTTTTATCCTGAAGGAACTTTTTGACTATTTAAGAGTAAGCTCTGCGATCTTGCGATGCAGGTCGCTGCTGCTCACCGGTTTGGGCAGGTAATCGGTGCATCCGGCATCAAGGGCCCTGGTACGGTCATCCGGGAATGCATATGCTGTTACAGCCACTATGGGTATTTTCTTGAACTCTTCTTCAGTCCTGAGCCTGCGGGTGAGTGAGAGGCCATCCTCGTCTCCTTTCAGGGAGATATCCATCAGTACCATGTCAAAGGTCCTCTCATGCAGCAGGTCCCATGCGTCTGCAGCAGACTCGGCCACCGCTGTATCATACAGACCGGCCAGCAGCTTGGTGAAGTAGAGCTGGCTGTGCGGATCATCTTCCACAATGAGCACAGCCTTGCGTCTTGATGATGACTGGTCCTTCATATCTTTGTTAGTTTGTACGATGTAGATCCCAGTTTAATTTTCTCCCCGTGAAGCAGTGCAGTGTTCCAGTCAGTATTTCCATGTGCCATCCGGAACTTGTCTGCTCCGCTCATATCACTCTTTGTATCTTTCTCCCACAAATGCCATGCCGCAGGTGCTGCTACCACCAAATCGGCGCATGCTTTGTCAAGAGCCACCGGATCAGTTGAGGCCGCTATGCCTATGTCCGGCACCAGTGGAAGGTCATTGTGACCCCAGCAGTCGCAGTCGGGTGAGACATCCATGATAAAATTAATATGCAGAGCCGTTTTGTCTTTCACAGCTGCGTATGAATACTCGGCAATTTTCTTGCTCAGGGTATCACCCTCCGAGCTCCATTGCACCCTGGCGGCGTCATACTGGCAGACAGCAATGCACTGGCCACAGCCGGTACACTTGTCGGTGTCAATGAATGCCTTTCTTTCTTCATCCAGGTGCACTGCATTATGTGCGCAATTAATGATACACAGGTTGCAGCCGGTACAGTTTTTCCTGTAGATGACGGGCGGGTTGCCGGAATGCAGGAAGAGCTTCCCGCCCACCGAGGCACAACCCATCCCCAGGTTCTTCAATGCACCGCCGAAACCGGTCTGCTCATGTCCCTTGAAGTGATTCATCGAGATGATGATGTCTGCATCAGCAATAGCTGTACCGATCATCGCCCTGCCCGTATATTCCAGGTTTACCTCTATCTCTCGATAGTCAGTGCCCTTGACGCCGTCACCAATGATTACATGGCATCCCGTGCTAAGCGGATTATATCCGTTGGCGAAGGCTGCCTCCAGATGATCGGGCGCGTTGGCCCGCTGACCGAAATAAAGCGTGTTACAGTCAGTAAGATAAGGCTTGCCTCCCTTTTCCCTGATCATTGATGCGATTTTGGCTGCAAAATTTGGCCTGAGATATGCCAGATTGCCCGGTTCGCCGAAATGGATCTTTATGGCTGTCATCTTGCGGTTGAAATCGATCTTTTCAAATCCGGCAGCCCTGACCAGCCTTTCAAGCTTCTTCAGAAGATTGAGTGAGGGCGTTGCGTGCAGATCGGTGAAATATACCTCAGAAGGTCCCATCTGGTAATAAACGTTGGCCGTCAGACATTAAGTATGTCGATGATGTCTACCAGGTGCTGGTTGAGTCCTTTATGCTGTTTGACTGCTTTTCTGAAGGGGACGAGCACAATCTCATCGCTCTGCAGTCCAACCATAACGCTCTGCTGTCCGTCGAGCAGCGCTTCCACGGCGGCGTTGCCCAGTCTGCTGGCATTGACCCTGTCAAGAGCCGAGGGTGATCCGCCCCTCTGCAGGTGTCCCAGGATGGCCACCCTCACCTCATAGCCTTTCAGCTGTGGTTTAAGCCGTTCAGCAAGGGCTATGGCTCCTCCCTCTTCATCACCTTCGGCCACAATGATAATGTTGCTTGATTTTTTTCTTTTGTTGCCGGTCTCAATCATCTTTGTTATGTCGCGTGCTTCTCCCTTTATCTCCGGCATAATGATGGCTTCGGCCCCGCTGGCAATGCCGCTGTAGAGAGCAATGTGACCTGCCTCGGCGCCCATCACCTCCACGAAGAACATCCGGTTGAGGGCACTAGCCGTATCACGTATCTTGTCAACGGCCTCTACAACCGTATTGAGTGCCGTATCATAGCCTATTGTATAGTCCGTACCGTAGATATCATTGTCTATTGTTCCGGGCACACCCACGAAGGGGATGTTGTACTCCTCATTAAACACGCCGGCACCTTTGAACGAACCGTCACCGCCGATAACTACAACCCCGTCTATGCCTGCTGCCCTCAGGTTATCATAGGCCACCTTTCTGCCCTCGGGGGTTCTGAAGGCCTCGCATCTG
>JAAZAP010000044.1 GCA_012514255.1 Bacteroidales bacterium
AAGCAATATCGTGGGCCGCCCGGTGAGCATTCTGTTGTCACAGAAGGGGGTGGATGCCACCGTAACCTTAGTTCACAGCCGTACACGCAATATCGCGGAGACAATCAGAAAGGCTGATATTATCATAGCTGCCATAGGCAAGCCGGGATTCATCACTGCCGATATGGTGAAGGAAGGGGCAGTGGTGGTTGATGTGGGCACAACACGGGTTGAAGCCCCTGAGACAAAAGCAGGATGGAGACTGAAAGGAGATGTTGATTTTGATAATGTAGCTCCGCGATGCTCCTGGATCACTCCAGTACCCGGAGGAGTGGGCCCGATGACCAGGGTGTCCTTGCTGCTCAATACCCTGAAAGCTGCCGGAAGATGAATTCTTATAACGGCCTTCATGATGGTTTAATACCAGGCTGTCAAAAAAAAACCGGGCCGTGAGGACCCGGTTTCAGAAGGTAGAATTCAGGTTAATTCTAGGGTAATATTTGGTTTGAGGGTATGCTTCTGAACTCAATTGTAAGATGAGATTGGGCGCCGGATGGTTGCGTCAGGAGGTATTTTTTTTCACAAAACACTGTTTATCATGTTTATAAAAACAATGCCCTGTTGATAATTGATGGCACTTACTGGTTGACCGATTGATTAATGTATTACATTTGCAAAATATTCAGGGGAGATGGAAGAAGAGAAATACGGCTTTGTACATGATAGTGAGGTGGAAGAGGTGATTCTCCGTTTTGAGAGAATGCGCAAGAACAAGGAGACCTGTTATTTCGACGTCATTGAGTTTGAGACCATAATTGATTACTACCTGGAAGGTAACAACCCGGTGCATGCATATGAGGCAACATCCCTTGCCTGCGAGCTGCACCCCAATTCGGTGCCTATACTTATCAGGAAAGCACGGGTCCTCCTGGAGAAAGGCAAGGCTACAGAGGCTCTTGCCATAGCCAGGAGACTTGAGAATATAGAACCGGGGAACTGTGACATCTACCTGTGCAAGGCTACAGCACTGGCTATGCTGGGAGATATAAGCGGCTCCCGGCGGGTGTTCGATCTTGCACTGGAGACCGATACGGAAGAGGAGGAGACAATCCTCTTCAGCATTATCTCCGTACTGCAGAACCTCAATTACTATGAGGAGACCATCCCGTACCTGCACAGGCTTGCTGAACTGGAGGCTGACTTCCCGGCACATCTTTATGACCTGGCCTATGCATATGACAAAAAGGGAGACCATAAATCGAGCATCGAATACTATAACATGTACCTTGATGAGGATCCTTTCTCTGACAGTGCATGGTATAACCTGGGCATAATCTATAACAAGACAGGCGAATACGGGAAATCAATCGAAGCATATGACTACGCCCTGGCATTGAACCCCGAAAATACATTTGCACTCTTCAACAAGGCCAATATACTGAGTAACCTCGAAAAATATAACGAGGCAATGGATGTCTACCGCCAGTTTGTTGAGGAGGAACCTGACAGCATGGAGGGACTGACATACCTGGCTGAATGCTATGACAAGACCGGCGATGAGGCGATGGCCCGCAAATACTATACGGAGGCTATTGACATTACACCGGATTTCCCTGAACCATGGTACGGCCTGGGACTTCTGTCCCTGTCACGCAACAGACCTGCAGAGAGTATCACTCCGCTGCAGAAAGCCCTTGAACTTGATCCGGAAAATCCCGATTTCTGGTTCTCGCTTGGCAAAGCCTATATAATGCTTGGAAATATAAAGGAGGCTGTGAAATGCTGGGCGGAAACCCTTAGCCATGACGGCTATTACGACGAGGCGTGGATTGAGATCGGCATAGTGGTCATGATGACCGGGAAATACAGATCTGCCATACGTCTCCTGACCAAAGCAGCCCGGGTGAGTGGCGAATTGCCCGGAACCTATTTCCTTCTTGCTTCTTCTTACCTGCATACCGGAAACCTGACCGAAGCTGCCAGGAACCTCATTAAGGCTATCAGACTGGATCATGATGTGCTCGAAGAGTATGCTGTGCTGCTGCCTGAAGAGAAACTCACCAACGCAATGAAACGCCTGTTCAGAAAAACCAACTGAATTATGAAACAAGCCGGACAACTGCTGACACATATTCCCCCAAGACCCCCCAAACCCAGAAAGGACGGCCTTACCATGGTCATGGATAAGGGGCTGAGCCTCAGGGAGGCAGAGGATTTTGCCGCTGTGGGGAGCAACTATGTCGATTACGTCAAGCTTGGCTTCGGGACCTCCGTAATTACCCCCGGGGTTGAAAGGAAAATAAAGACCTACCACGATGCCGGAATGATTGTCTATTTTGGGGGAACCCTCTTTGAGGCATTCATTGTCAGGAATATGTATGACGAGTACGTCTCCCTGTTGAGGGACGCCAACGTCAGAATGGTAGAGATCTCCGACGGATCCTACGAGTTTGAGCATAGCGAAAAACTCGGGTACATAAGCAGACTGTCGAAGGAGTTCATCGTAATATCAGAGGTAGGGTCAAAAAAGAAGAATATTGTTTATACCCCCGACCAGTGGGTGGACATGATGAAATCTGAACTGGAAGCCGGCTCGGTAAAGGTCATTGCTGAAGCGCGTGAATCAGGAACCATAGGAATTTATAACGACGACGGATCGGTGAACCTGGAGCTCATAAACACCATCTCCAGGGAGATAGGATTTGAAAATGTCCTGTGGGAAGCTCCGCTCAAGCAGCAGCAGGCATGGTTCATAGCCAACTTCGGGGCCAACGTCAACCTGGGTAACATAGCCCCCAATGAGATCATTGCTCTCGAAGCACTGCGACTCGGCCTGAGAAGCGACACTTTCTTCAGCTTCCTGCCGGAAGAGATGAAATGAGGCTCTTCGGGATCATAGGGTTTCCTCTGGGACACTCATTCTCACAGAAGCATTTCACGGAGAAATTTGATAGAGAATGTTTCTATGACTATGCCTATCGCAAGTTTGAACTCCCTGAGATAGAAATGCTGCCAGCCCTTATTGACAGTGAGCCTGAACTCTGTGGATTCAACGTAACCATTCCCTGGAAGATAGAGGTGATCAAATTCCTTGACGAGATTGATCCGGAAGCTGCCGGTATAGGGGCCGTAAATACGGTGAAGGTCTCACATCAACATGGAAGACCCTGGCTTAAAGGCTATAACACAGATGCTCCGGCCTTCAGGGAGTCGCTGCTCAAAAACCTTGTCACGCTCCCCGAGAGCGCCCTGGTGCTTGGTACCGGCGGAGCGGCCAAGAGCGTCATGCATACCCTGCTTGACCTCAATATAATGGCAATACCGGTATCACGCCGCCCTGTAAGCGGGGGATATTCATACGATGAACTTCCTGGTGAACTGATTAGTGAAGCCGGAGTGATAGTAAATACCACTCCCCTTGGAACAGCACCGGCAACTGATACCATGCCACCCATTGACTACAGCTACCTGAGAGAAGGCCAGTTGCTGTTTGACCTGGTTTACAATCCCCCGGTGACATCATTCCTTGCCAGGGGAGAAGAACAGGGGTGCCTGACCGTTAACGGTGAAGAGATGTTCCTTATCCAGGCAGGACTGGCCTGGGATATCTGGAACAATGAGTCAATCCAGGCTGGGTCAAATTATTAGTTGATAATCAGCAGTATAAAATATGCTTTCGGGAAGCAGGCACTTCCGGTACCAGGTTAATATCTTCTGGAGGTGTCAGATCCTGACACCCCCGGACCTCAGAGAACAGTGAAAGATTTCCGGGTATTCAGCATAGACCCTGCAATGACTTCAGAAGTCAGATAAAGATTTCCGGGGGGTATTCAATTCCGGTAAGTGACAGTCCGTGTGCAGGGGCTGACTGTCCTGCCAGCCCGCGGTCCTTCCCGTTAATGATGGCCTCGAATTCAGCAACCGATAACTTTCCCCTCCCTACCGGTATAAGCGTTCCCACAATAGCTCTTACCATATTCCTCAGGAACCTGTCGGCTGTGATATTGAAGATCAGCCTTCCTGATCCTTCAGTCCACCACGCACCGGTAACCCGGCAGAGATTGGTTTTATTGCTTCCATGCAGTCGGCTGAAGCTTGTAAAGTCACTGTGATTCAGAAGTATGGCAGCAGCCTCATTCATCTTCTCAATGTCCAGCTGCCAGTAAAGCAGCCAGGCGGTGTTTGTTGCAAATGGGTCCTTATCCCTGGTGATGGTATAGGTGTAGCTCCTTGAAAGCGCATCAAACCTTGCACTGGCATCGGCTTTTACCTTGATGATCCTCTTCGCGGCAATGTCATCAGGCAGCAGGCTGTTCAGATTATAAATGAACTGTCCGTCTGTGTCAAGCATGTCTCTGACACTGTCAAAATGAGCACAGAAGAATGAAGCATGGACTCCCGTGTCAGTGCGGCCGGCACCGGTAACCGACATCTGTGAGGAGAGAACGGTGCTCAGGGCTTTCGTCAGCACACTCTGCACCGTATGCTTGCCGGGCTGCATCTGCCATCCGTGATAGGCAGTGCCGCGGTAGGAAAGAAAGATAAAATATCGAGTCATTACCGTAGCAAAATGTAAAGATAGTTAAAGAACATTGCCCGTACAGTTCATTTTGACTAAATTGCGCTCCTTAAAGAGCGAACAGATGAGCGAACCGGCACTTAAAAGAGGCTTTGCCAGCGATAATAATTCAGGCGTCCATCCTGCAGTGATGAAAGAGTTGCTTCGCGTTAACAGGGGACATGTTACGGGATACGGAGATGATCCTTTCACCGAAAGGGCCAGGGACCTGATAAGAAAAGAACTGGGCGATGATACGGAGGTCTTCTTCGTCTTCACCGGCACGGGCGCCAATGTGTTGGGCCTGGCAGGTGTAATGCAGTCATGGAACTCGGTTATCACTGCCCATACCGCCCATATAGAAACGGATGAATGCGGAGCTCCTGAGAAGTTTACCGGATGCAAAGTGCTCACAGTGGATACCCCTGATGGCAAGATCACTCCGGAGATGCTTGTTAAGCATATGCACGGATTTGATTTTGAGCATCATAGCCAGCCCAGGGTGATTTCAGTATCACAGGCTACTGAGATGGGCACAGTCTATTCTCCCGACGAGGTGAGGGAACTGGCGGATTATACACATGAGCACGGCCTGCTGCTGCACATGGACGGCGCTAGATTAGCAAACGCAGCCGTCACCCTCGGGGTGCCGTTCCGCACATTCACCACGGATGCAGGCGTGGATATCCTCTCCTTCGGAGGAACGAAGAACGGAATGATGTACGGAGAGGCAGTCTGCTTCCTCAGACCAGGATTATCCGGGGGATTCAAATACATCAGGAAGCAGGGGATGCAGCTGGCATCAAAAATGCGGTTCATTGCAGCACAATATATTGCCTACCTCTCCAACGGTCTCTGGAAAGAGTGCGCGGCACATTCAAACAGGATGGCCCGCGAACTGCAGAAGAAACTCAGGGAGATTAACGGGATAAAAATCACCCAGAAAGTGGAAGCCAACGGCGTCTTCCTGATAATGCCCCAAAGGGTGGCCGCTCTCCTGAGCAGGGAATATTTCTTCTATCCATGGAACGAACAGCTCTCTGAGTACCGGCTGATGACTAGCTGGGATACTACTTCAGATGACGTATCTCAATTTGCAGAAAGACTGAAGGTTATCCTATATGAGAATGACTGACAGTTAACCTCGCCTGTATCTCCCTAGAAGAGTGGCAGAAAAAATCAGCAGGGAGGTGAAGAGATAGAAAGGAAACCAGAGATGAACCGTTGCGTGCGACTCATTCCCGAAATTGATAATCATTATTGCAGCCATCAGAGGAATGGATGAAAGCCACGTGACCATCCCGGAAAAGGCCAGGTCATGCCTCTGTTTCTCATCATATACCGTACGATCAGATTTGGCGGCCAGCCTGACAATCCAATAGATCACCAGGACGAGCCAGGGCATGATAATTACTGCACAGTAAAAGAGAAGAAGCCACGTAAGCCAGCTCTTCAGGGCAGCATCACCAAGAACAGCATATGCATAAACCGTGAAGGCAACTCCTGTCAGGCCGCATACAATCCCAATCCATTGCGTTGCCTCAAAAAGGGCCTCATCAACCACCGGCCCGGCTGCATGTGTAATTGCACCCTGACTTTTCAGGATCAGGACAATAAACATGGCCAGTGCCAGATAAAAGGCCATCCTTAACAAAAGTGAAGCAAACAACCAGAACCACTCACCGGTGCATTTATATCCGTGAACCAGATAATCATTGCCGATATCATTGAGGGCTGCAAAATCAAAAAACAACGCTATCGCTGAAACAGTGCCGGTGATTATGGTTATTACCGGAAGCAGGCCTGTCCTGAAACCGTTCCTGAAAGCCTTCAACAGCAGTACGCCAAATGAAAGGTAAAGGAGGATCCTGACCGGGAAACCAATACCCGTAAGTTTTCCTATTGCCTCAGAATCAGGCGACTTCCCCTTTATTGCCAGGTAAGCGTAGAGATCATAAAAGAGCCAGAGGAAGCAGAGCGTCAACAACACCAGGGTGATTGTTGCTGTCATCCTGAGCCTGTTCCTGGCAGTGGAAAACGAACTTGCCTTTTCCATGGTTCAACTTGTTACGTCCTTTCATTCAATGAATTATCACTATCATCAACAAGATGGAAAACATCTTCAACATTCTTCCCGAAATACCTCGCAATCCTGAAAGCAAGCAGGGCAGAGGGAATAAACTTGCCCTTCTCTATTGAGTGAATGGTCTGCCTGGTTACCCCCAGACCTGCTGCCAGATCCTCCTGCGACATCTCGTTGTTCTCAAATCTCAGCTTCCGGATGTTGTTTCCAAGTTTCATTTATGTAAAGTATGCAGCAACAAATGTAAAGCACGTTTTACATATATGCAAATATTTTTTGTGTTTTGGTAGCCAGGCGTTTTTTCACCGGGGTCAGTGAATGATTAAAGACTGCAATTGCTTAAGTCTTATCTTTCAATGTATTGCGAAATGATCAGGATCGCCCGTGAGCAACATGCTGTCTCCGTAGCTCAGGAACCTGTAACCGGCTTTGAGTGCATGATCATATATCTTTTTCCATGCGTCCCCGGTAAATGCTGCAACCAGCAGCAGCAGGGTACTGTGAGGCTGGTGAAAGTTGGTGAGCATGTTGTTTACCATCCTGAATTTGTAGCCGGGGATGATAATTATGTCTGTTCTTGCCTCCAGCATGTCTGTGCCTTCACGGTCCATCCTTTCCAGCAGGGAGTCTATCAGCTCAGCCGGATCAGCATTGGTCTGTTTATGATACGGTTCCCATTGTGCAACGGAGGGAATACCCGACCCCGCCCATCTTCCTTCTGCCGAGCTCAATCCGAGCCAGTAGAGGCTCTCAAGGGTCCTTACGGTGGTAGTGCCCACAGCAGTTATTTTTCTTCCTCTGAGCCGTTTCAGGGTGGCTTTTGAGACAAAAAAATGTTCGCTGTGCATCATATGATCACCTATCAGCTCTGACTTAACGGGTCTGAAGGTACCTGCGCTTACATGAAGAGTCACCTCGGCACGCTCAATGCCGTTCCTCTCAAGCTCTCCCATAACGGCAGGAGTAAAATGAAGCCCGGCAGTGGGGGCAGCCACTGATCCGTTTATACGTGCATAGGTGGTCTGGTATGTGGTTGCATCACTCTCCTCATCTGCTCTCCCCAGGTATGGAGGGATGGGCATGTGACCCTGATTCTCAAGTACCTGCGCAAAGGAGAGGGTGATTGTATCCCATGCAAAGCGTACAAGGAAGGTGTCTCCTTCGGTGCCCGTTCTCTCCGCCGTCAGGCAAAATTCACTGCCGTCATGGATGAAGCGCGATTCCAGTATACCGTGCTTCCACCGTTTCAGGTTGCCTATGAGACATTTCCATTCAACCGGACCTCCCGAAGCCAGGTTCATTGAGAACTCTGAAGGATTGTGCGGCTCAAGGCAGAATATCTCAATCATGGCGCCGCTATCCTTCCTGAAGACCAGCCTGGCACGTATGACCCTGGTGTTATTGAATACCAGCAGGTTATCGCGGTATACCAGTCCCGGGAAATCCCGGAAAACCCTGTCGCTGATACTGCTGCCATCCCACAACAACAGTTTTGAGCTGTCCCTTTCAGGAAGGGGATACCTGGCTATCCGCTCCTGTGGCAGGTCATAGGTATAGTCCGCTATCCTTATGTTATCGTAACCGTTTTTCATTTCCGGCAAAAAGATTGGGGCTGAAAGCTACCCTCTGAGGTAACCGGAGTAATGTAATCCTGTTTAATATCTCCGGATCGGGCAAAAATAGCTAATTTTGAGATCAGTTGAGATGTAATGAGAGCAAGCTACGATCCGCGTCCGCTTTCGGGCGGCAGGAAGGTGAGGGAGGTTGACCTTCATCTGCGTCAGGGCCAGGCAGGAGCAGAGGCGCTGGAGCGACAGCTGGCAAGGTTCAGGGGAGAGCTCAACAGTGCCATAAGGGCAGGAGAGAAGCAGATAGTTTTCATTCATGGTTCCGGGACCGGCAGGCTGAGGCAGGAGATACGGGCTGTCATCGGGGCAGAATATCCATCCTGCAGCTGGCATGATGCACCCTTCGCCAGGTATGGTTTCAACGGCGCTACCATAGTGACCATCAGAAAATAACAGATATGGCATACATCGGTTTTGACCCGTGGCGACAGCAACAGGTTGCCGCTTTTAAGGAGATGGATGATTACGAGGTCGGTGAGATCACTGCAAAGGCATGGAACTCATTCACTGAGTGGCGCAGGGTGCAGCCTGTGGAACGCTGCAGGGTTGTGGAAGCTATGGCTGATATCCTGCACAGGCGCCGGGAGAGGATTGCAGAGATTATGGCTTCCGAGATGGGAAAGCCTGTCACCCAGGGGCTGGCGGAGGCCGACAAGTGCGCCTTGCTCTGTCGCTGGTATGCAAAGCATGCACCACAGCTGCTGCTGTCTGACAGGCGTAACTCTTCGGCCGCAGTCAGTTATGTGGTGCATGAGTCCCAGGGAATAATCCTGGGCATCATGCCCTGGAACTTCCCTTTCTGGCAGGTGTTCAGGTTTATTGTTCCGGCTTTCGCCGGAGGCAATGCGGCGCTCCTTAAACATGCCTCAGCCGTTCCCCGATCGGCACTGGAAATAGAGGAAATAGTACAAATGGCCGGATTCCCTGAAGGGCTCTTTCGAACCCTGTTTGCATCCCACAGCCAGGTTGAGAGTATTATTGCCGACAACAGGATAAGAGGGGTGTCGCTTACCGGCAGCACCGCTGCAGGAAAAAGGATTGCATCCGTAGCCGGTGCGAACCTTAAGAAAATGGTCATGGAACTGGGCGGAAGCGATCCGTTCATCGTATTCGCTGATGCTGACATTGACAGAGCGGTGAAAGCAGGGGTTTTTTCGCGTTTCCAGAACGGAGGACAGAGTTGTATTGCTGCCAAGAGGATCATCGTGCATGCTGATGTCTATGATGAGTTCAGGACAAAATTCGTCTCTGCGGTCAAAGCACTTCGTTGTGGTGATCCGCTTGATCCTCTGACGGATGTGGGTCCACTGGTAAACGCAGCGGCGGCAGAAGAGCTGGAGAGGCAACTCACACTGACCATCAGGTCAGGAGCAAGGCTCCTCTGCGGCGGCAGGGCTGGCAGGGAACATCCGGCTCTCTTCATCCCGGCGGTAGTTGATGAAGTAGCGGACTCATCACCGCTTGCCTGTGAGGAGACCTTCGGTCCGGCAGCTCCCCTGTTCAGGTTCAGAAATCCTGACGAGGCGGTAACCATGGCCAACACTACTCCCTACGGACTGGGAGCAACAATATGGACTGCCGGTGAGAAGCTGGCAACAGGGATAGCCAGTGCAATTGAAACCGGTACCGTGGCCATTAACGGATTCGTCAAATCGGAACCGGGACTCCCGTTCGGTGGGGTGAAGGAGTCGGGCTACGGCCGTGAACTTGCGGCTGAAGGACTGTTTGAGTTCTTGAATGTCAAAACCATAAGTACCTTCAGACCATAATCCGGCATAATTGTATATCTTTGCATACGGCAGGCCGGTCCGTCGCCCCGATACGCAAGTGTCGGAGAGGAAAGTCCGGGCAACAGAGAGCACCATCCTTCCTAACGGGAAGATATCCGAAAGGGTATAGAAGTGTAACAGAAAAGAACAGTCCGCCATACGGCGAACAATGGTGAAAAGGTGAGGTAAGAGCTCACCGGTCCCGGTGGTGACACCGGGAGCCGTACACCTGATGGGTTGAAAGACCATG
>JAAZAP010000045.1 GCA_012514255.1 Bacteroidales bacterium
TGCAATCGCCTGTGATCCACAGATCCTGCCACACGAGTATGCCGTTCCTGTCACAGGCATCATAGAATTCAGGCCTCTCGGTGATTGATCCGCCCCAGACCCTGATCATGTTCATATTCATCTCCGCATGCATCCTGACCTCAGCCTCGTACCGTTCAGGGCTCAGCCTCAACATGCCGTCGGAGGCGATCCAGTTGGCGCCCCGCACAAAAAGCTTCTGGCCGTTGATTGTAAATACCCTGGCGCCCAGAGAATCATCAAAGTAGCTTCCAGTCTCACGGAATCCAAACATCAGATCCTCGCGGTCCAGTGTATTGCCTTTCTTGTCATGGAAAGTGATTACGGCAGGGTATAATGATGGCTGGCCCATACCGTTGGGCCACCATATCCTTGGATCGGTCTGTTTCTGCTCCCTGAAGGTGAAGGTCACGGTTGAGGTTGGCGGAATCTTCAGCTTCTTCTTGTCAGTTGAGCCCATATAGGCCACGGCGATCTCGCCCTCCACAATCTTGTCAGTGGGGTTCACCAGCTCGGCCGAGAAGGTTACAAAGGCGGGGTCCTGAAGCTCCTCCGGCAGTCTCTCGCCCGGCACCCTGGTACGTGCGAAGCCGTTCCTTATGTCAATATCACCGGTCACCTCTATGGTGACCTTACCCCATATACCTGTATTCCTGTCCCTTATGGGCGGTATCCAGTCCCAGCCGGGGGTGAACTGCATTGTAACATCCCTCCCGATGGTGCCGTCACCGCCTTGGCCTCCGTTGGGATTGCCCGGGTTCAGTGGAGGTTCAACTTTTACGGCAAGGCGATTATGGCCTTCGCGGTTGAGAAGTGATGTCACATTGTATTTATGACGCAGGAACATTCCTTCATTGATGCTGTCACTGATACGTGTCCCGTTGAGAAAGATCTCCGCCCTGTAGTTTATCCCCCTGAACTTCAGCCATACCTGCCGGGTTGAATCTACACTCCCGGTAGAAAAACGGGTAAAGAACCAGTATGTGTAATAATCGCGTCCTGCATCCCATATATCGGGAATCTCCTCATTATTCATGCCATACCACGGATCCGGCGCCCTGCCATTGTTAACCAGAGTTGTAAGCACTGTGCCGGGGACAGCAGCGTTCATCCATCCTGCCAGGTCGGGTTCTTCTGCTGTCAGCTGACAGCCGTCAAGGCTCACCTCCGAGGTTTTTTTTGCCTTCCACCCGGTAGTGAGCGGCGTCTCCTGTCCTGCCGCCAGCAAAGTAATACATGACAAAAAAAAACTGATTATAAATGCCCTTTTCATCTCATTCTCCGGTTTTATTCAAGCATGGAAAGATATATAAATATTCCGTTTCTCGTGCCATCAAGTCTTCATTAACAGAGGCACACCGCTGGTCTGACAGGGGAACCGGCAGGTTCACCAGACTGCTTCCGGTAAATGCATCATATAAATTTCGCCGCAGCCCTTTGATTTTAGCGTGGGAATTTCAAAATTGCAGGTTAATTTGATCCGATCATGCAGCCCCCCGTCACGAGAGAGCGAGAAAGACTCTTTGCCCTTATCCTTACGCAGCACAGGCGGTGGGGTTCGGTGCTGATGCCATATATGCTGGAGAGGATGCCGGGCCGCGAATACTATTCATTAAATGAGGCTCTCTCTCCCTTCCCTAACAGTGTGATCCTCTCAGGGCTGGACAATGAGGAGAGGGAAGCCGTAAGGCTGGTGAACGAGTACTCAGACCGCAACCTGCACAAGCTCTTCTCAAAGCATCGCAATGTAAAGGAGTTCATGGAGAATGTCACTGACAGGGATTTCGAGGAGCTCATCAAACCATTTATTGAGTCAAGGATATGCCAGTGTCTTAAGATTGCCCTTCATGAAGGAGTGCCGTTATTCCATCAGAGAACGAAGATCACCTCGCTTCACCCGGAAGACAGTCTTACAATCAATCGCGCTGAGGCACAACCGGTCTTCAGGTTTAATCGCTCCCCGGGGTCAACCAGTTACAGCCTGGTCATCGAATCGGACGGTCGCCCTGTCAACCTGCGCCATCCTTCTGTGGAGATACTCTCAAACAAACCCTGTGTCATAAGGATTGATCATGTCATCCGCTTTGTGGCAGACATAGAAGGCACCAAGATCAAGCCTTTCCTTGCACGTGACAGGATAATGATTCCTGAAGCCGCCGTAGAAAAATACTTCTCCACCTTCGTATTGCAGGTTATCAATAATCACCAGGTCACAGGCACCGGGTTCACCCTGAAAGATGCTGTGGCAGAGAAGAAGGCTTTTCTCACCATTGAGAGAACTGTTACCGGCATGCCAGCCGCTATCCTCAGGTTCCGCTATGACAAGCTGGAGGTCTGGCTCCATGATGAGATGCAGCACTTCACCTCGTTCCGCAATGACGGTGGGCAGTTCACCTTCCTGAGGAAAGAGCGTGACCATGCATGGGAGAAGGGTTGCGTGGCAGTGCTGGATGAGGCTGGACTTTTCTCCGAGGATGGCATTCACTTTGTCACTGCCGGCACACGGGAAGAGGATGAGGATAGCCTGTATGACCTGATTGAAACTGTCTCTTACAACAGAAAGAGACTGGAGGGGGCAGGGCTCATCATCCGGACAGGCAGTCTTGACCGGAAATACTCACTTGACAGACCTGAGATCAGTATAAGCCATCAGGTCATCAACGACTGGTTCGACCTCAAAGCGATAGTAACCATCGGCGCCTTCAGCATCCCCTTTACCAGGTTCAGGCGTCATATCCTTGAAGGGAAGCGGGAGTATCTGCTGCCTGACGGCACGGTAGCCCTGCTGCCGGAGGAGTGGTTTGCCCGCTATCGCGGCCTCTTCGAGCTGGGCAGGGAGAGGGATGAAAAGATGATGCTTCACAAGCAACACTTCGGTATACTCAGCGAGGTTGTCTCCGGCGAGGAGTGTGACACTTGTGCCCGGCTGGAGAATCTCGTCATGCCTGACAAGCTCAGGCTGCTCCCTGCGCCCAGGGGCCTCAGGACGGAACTAAGACCCTACCAGCAGGAAGGGTTCAGCTGGCTCCATTTTCTGCAGTCTAACAACCTGGGAGGTTGCCTCGCTGATGACATGGGTCTGGGAAAGACGCTGCAGACGCTGGCACTGCTGCTGTGGAACAGGGAACAGATGCAGGCACGCAGGGATGCCGCAAGGGCGCGTGATGCAGTACGTGAAAACAGGGACGAGCAGCAACTCTCTCTCTTCAGCAGGAATATGCCCCCGGCCACATCACTGATAATTGTCCCCGCATCACTGTGCCATAACTGGCATAACGAGATTGAACGGTTCACCCCCTCACTGAGAACACTGATACATTACGGGCCCGCCAGACACCGGTCAGCATCATACTTCACCGCCTATGACATTATCATCTCCAGCTACCACACGGTGCGCCAGGACATAGAGATATTCACCCAGCTCAACTTCTTCTATGTAGTTCTTGACGAGAGCCAGCACATCAAAAACCCGTCATCGCACCTTTACAGGTCAGTTATGCGCCTCAGGGCAGACAACAGGCTTGTGCTCACCGGCACGCCCGTGGAGAACTCACTCACCGATCTCTGGACACAGCTGAACTTTGTCAATCCCGGCCTGCTGGGTACCCTGGCCTTCTTCAGGAGGGAGTTTGCCCGCCCCATTGAACGTAATAATGAAGAGGCGAAGGAGAACAGGCTCCGGAAGATCATCCAGCCCTTTATCATGAGACGCACCAAGGAGATGGTCGTAAGAGAGCTGCCCCCGGTGACGGAGCAGGTGGTTTACTGTGACATGGCCGATGAGCAGGCAGTGATCTATGAGAGAGAAAAATCCGCAGTGCGAAATACCATCCTGGAAAACATTGAGTCATTGGGCATAGAGAAGTCTGCCATTGTGGTGCTCCAGGGACTGATGAGGCTCAGGCAGCTGGCCAATCATCCGGTGATGACTGATGATAGCTATACGGGAGAATCGGGTAAGTTTGACACCGTGACCCATAACATTGAGAGCGTGATCTCGGAAGGGCACAGGATACTGATCTTCTCATCTTTCGTAAAGCATCTCGAGCTCTTCCCCGCGTGGCTTGAGCGAAGAGGCATAGGCTATACAATGCTTACCGGCTCCACCCGGGAGCGGGGCAAAGTCATCGGCACCTTCAGGAACGATCCCGGCATCAAGGTCTTCCTGATCTCACTGAAGGCCGGCGGTGTGGGACTGAACCTTACCGAGGCCGATTATGTCTTCATCCTCGATCCCTGGTGGAACCCGGCTTCAGAGATACAGGCCCTGAGCCGTGCCCACAGAATAGGCCAGGAAAAGAGGGTTTTTGTTCACAGGTACATATCCGGCAATACAATTGAGGAAAAGATCCAGAGGCTCCAGGAGAAGAAAACAAAGCTGGCCGGAACATTTGTCGACGCCAATAATCCCCTGGGTGATCTTGGCGTAAATGAGATGCTCGAGATACTGAACTGATTTTTTTATAGTTTTACATTGGATTCATTCATTATTATAAAAAAACGCTGCAATGAACGAGTATCAGAATCATCCTCTTGCCGGAGCAACAGACCTTGACAGTGCATTCAACAAGCTGTGGTATTTTTACAAAAAGTATTTCATCGGGCTCTACATCATCTCGGTGGTCAGCGCCCTGCTCACATCTCTAATCACCAGCAGTATTGATCTCTCCTCCTTCCAGGCTGTTACCGATGACCCGGAGGCAGCCTTCGAGCTCATGAAGTCCTGGGCCGGACCATACGCGCTGATGATGCTTGTGTCACTGCTCTTTGTCGTGATCCTGCATGCATGGGTACTGGAGAGGCCCGCGGGGGAGCCCGGATTCGTGGCGTCAATATTGAAGAAGACGCTGGTGGCGCTGGTGCCATACCTCGTTGCCATGGTTATTCTTACGGTGATAATGACCATGCTGGTCTCAGTGGGAATTGTGCTCCTGGTATTGCCGGGCCTGTTTGCCCTGTTTTACATGGCCACGGTGATAATGTTTGCCATGCCTGTCACCCTTGTTGAGACCCGCAATCCATTTGAGGTGATAGGGCGTTCCTTCAGGCTGGCGCATAAGAACCTGTGGCCCAATATGGGTTGGGTTGTGGTTGTGCTGCTGATAATTGTTATTGCGTCCATGCTTCTGAGCGCAGTGGTAATGCTGCCCTTCACCGGCACTTTCATGCGTTCTTTTGCCGACCCGGATCAGGCTGCCTCATTGCTTGATATGCACCGCAATCCTCTTTTCATAGGGTTGAACGCTCTCACCAGCGCACTTGTGACGCCCCTGATGCCTCTTCTGGCGTTCCTTCTCTATTTCAGGAACCGTAGTGAGGAGGTTGTGGCAGAAATAACCACGGACAATGATGGAGCCGTGCGGGTAGAGGATCTTTATCCTCCTGTAGAGGACAACAACTGATCAGGCACCGATCTGCACTATCCAGACACCCGGCTCGGTAATCTTGTTATTATTTCATTGGTCGAATGGAACTTACATGAAAATAAATGATCATATCCCTTTGCAGGGTTACTGCTCATGTAGGCTTCATTGCCTGATTATGCCCTATAAAGTTATTGACCTTATGCCACAAGAATCCGGCCATTATCTGTCGGAGAACCGTTTGCGCATCTTGCCGGATATTTTCTCCTCAGGATACTGTTCTGCAAAGGTGAGCCAGTACTCCTTAACGTTCTCTTTCACCTCTTTGCGGAGCAGCAGTATGCCCAGCAGGTTTGGCACAGCCATCAGCACGATGGCAACGTATGAAAGCGACCAGATGATGGTTGTATCAGTGAATGACGCCACAAAAAAACCTGCCACATACACAATCCTGTATAAAATCACATATTTCTGCCCGAAGAGGTAAGTGGTTGCCCTGTCGCCATAATAAGACCACGATATGGCTGTTGAGAAGGCGAAAAGCAGCAGTGAGAATGTAACTATATATGATCCATACCCCTTCAGCATACTGTGACTGAAGGCATAGGTTGTCAGTGGCGCACTGTGTATAAGAGACTCCCCTCTCACTGTGAGACTTGACATTGGAGCCAGCTTGCCGGCTATCACCTCCAGCTCTCCGTTAAATGGTTCTTTTCCGGAAAGGAACCTGATATTCTCAGCCAGGGACCTTGCATGTATAACAGAGATCCCCCCGGTGGCTATCTCACCATTCTCTACCTGCAGCATACCATTGAAGAGTTCAAGGGATTCCTTACCCCTGATATGTTTCCCCAGAAGTTTAACATCTTCTCTGTTGGTGTCGTCATATACTCCGGCCAGCACCTGCACATCGGTAGGCTGGAACTGGTTCTCCGTCTTCGTGTTCCATGCTCCCGAGGCAAGCAGCACCAGTCCTGTCAGGGTGCATATGCATATTGTGTCAATGAACGGTTCCAGCAGTGCTACCATACCCTCCGAGACAGGTTCAGGGGCACGGGCAGCCGAGTGGGCTATTGGCGCCGATCCCTGGCCAGACTCGTTTGAGAAGAGCCCCCTGTTTATTCCCCTGTTCATCGCAAAGGCGAAGGAAGCTCCCAGGAAGCCTCCCGCAGCTGCCGACCCTGTAAAAGCATCGGTAAAAATGGAGAAAAACGATGGGATGATATTCTCAGGATGAGTAAAAATGACAAGCAGGGCGCCCAATATGTAAAGCATTGCCATAAAAGGCACAAGAACCGAAGTCACTTTGGCTATCCTCTTAATTCCACCAATGATCACCAGTGCAAGCATTACTGCCAGGATGGCGCCGGTAATAATATGTCTGATACCGAACGATGTAAAGACGGAGTTGGATATGCTGTTTATCTGCGGCAGATTGCCTGTACCGAAGGAGCATAGAATGGTGGCTCCTGCAAAAAAAGCTCCCAGTACCACCCCTGTCTTGATGACCTTGCCGCTGCGCGTCTTGATGTTCAGCCGCTTCTTCATGTAATACATCGGCCCTCCGGATACCGAACCATCCGGAAGGATATCACGGTATTTGTGCGATATCGATACTTCAACCATCTTGGTGCACATACCGATGGCCGCTGTTACCAGCATCCAGAACAGGGCAGCAGGTCCCCCGAGATGAATGGCCAGGGCTACACCTGCAATATTGCCGGTCCCAACGGTGCCTGAGAGGGCGGTGGCAAGCGACTGAAAATGAGAGGTGTCACCTATGTCATGTGAATGATCATATGTGCCCTTTGTTATCCTTATTGCATGACGGAAATACCTTATCTGTGGAAAACCCAGGTAGATCGTAAAGAAGAGCCCGGTACCGATAAGCAGCACCATGAACCAGGGATGACCGCCCAGGTAACCGTCAAGCTTTACAAGAAAATCGTTTAAACCGTGCATAAGGATGTCAGGATTTTTAAAATTTAAGCAGACCCAGTCCGTTCAGGAACACCAGCGCAATGGCCACAGGTGCAATGAAGCGTATGATGAAGCGATATAACGGGAAGTATCTCACCGGGAGAACCCCTTCGTTGGAGAGCTCATCCCTGACTGAACGGCCGGGGAAGAACCATCCGAGGAAGGCAACAA
>JAAZAP010000046.1 GCA_012514255.1 Bacteroidales bacterium
GGTCTTTTTCAATTGCCTGCTCTATAAAATGCTGCGATTCAGGTTTTGTTATTTCTTCAGACTCTTTCATTTGGTGTGTAAAATGGAAAGTACAAAAATATACGGATTTGGGGCTCGAGATGCAACTGGCAAGCTTTTTTGAGATAAGTTGTCATGGAAGGCTTATCAGCGGGGGCTACAGCCGGAAGCAAATCCTGGTTTATGCCTGCCTTCGCAACAGGTCCGGGTGATGGCAGGGAGTGATATCTGGCCGGTGAATGACCCTGATCACCGGCCCCGGCGTTAATTACCTTGACACCTCAACGCTGACCCTGCCGATCCTTCCTCCCATCACAGGATTAAGCTTTGCCACCCTGACGGTGGCCTTACTGATCCCCTGAAGCTCACTGTACAGAGCATCAAGAATGCGGGTGCCTATATGCTCAAGCAGGTTCGAGGTCTTCTCCATCTCCCTCTTGACTATCAGATATGCAGTCTGATAATTGAGCGTGTCACGCAATTCATCACTCTTTCCGGCTTTGTCAGTATCAGTCTCAATGGTCACGTCAACCATGAAGTGACTGCCAACTATCTGTTCTTCGTGATAGTGCCCGTGAAAGGCATAAAACTCCATTTCTTCAATCCTGATCACTCCCATGGGCTTCCTTTCGTTCTTTTATATAACTGATAAACAATAACATACTAAATAATATATCACCGTGAGTAAAAAAAAGATCAAATAATTATGGTTTATAACATAAACTAGTTTATATTTGTATTGAACTTTTCATCATAATAAGAACGTAAAATTAACAAAAGCCATGGAAAATGAAGAAAAATTGATGACCGGGGAAGAGAGTCTCCGGGTCATTACTGAGATGATCAACAAGACGAGGGTTAGCATTACGCAGAGCAGTTTTCACCTGTTGTTCTGGGGCTGGCTGATCTTTGCATGCAGCCTGTCCGAGTTCATTCTCTGGAAGTATGTCGGTTGGACAAATTCCTGGTATGTCTGGTACTTTGTCATTCCCGGGGTTGCAGTATCGCTAATTTATGGATTCACCAGGGGCAGGAAGGAGAAAGTGTTTACCTACGGAACGAGTATCTATGTATGGTCATGGATGGCATTTCTTTTTGCCTCAATAGTTTTTTTCATAGTTTATCCGCTTGAGACAGGCAGTGTGGCGAAATATATGCTGTTGATAGCTGCCATTCCACTGTTAATTTCAGGGGTGATACTCAAGTTCAGGCCTCTGATGTGGGGTGCCGGCGCTTTCTGGTTACTGGCGCTGGTGGCACATTTCGGAGGTGAGACCGTCTCGGCGCTGGCAATGCCGGTTGCAATGGTGGCAGGATATCTCATTCCCGGTTATTTACTCAGAAAAAGGGGCAGCCATGGCACCTTTCAGGGAGCTTGATCCGTTGCTGCACTCGCAGCTCAGGCTGGCAATCATGTCGATACTTGTCAGTGTTGACAGTGCCGGATTCAATTACCTCCGTGAGAAGACCGAAGCGACAGCGGGCAATCTCAGCGTGCAGATTGGAAAGCTGAAGGATGCAGGGTACATCTCGGTGAAGAA
>JAAZAP010000047.1 GCA_012514255.1 Bacteroidales bacterium
CTGGCCACAGAGAAGGGGTTGAAGAGAGTACCATGAGGGTTTACCATCACAGGCAGCTTGCCGGAAACCATGCGATAGCCAATCTCGCCGGCAAAGCACGATCCCATAAACATCACAGGTGTGTCAAAGGTGATAGCCGATGTGGAAGAGGGAAGCGGCACCCCGGTCAGAAGCTCCATGCCTGAGTGCTTATAGTAAGGTATCCATCCACTCCGTGATGAAGTCGAAGTGTTCTTCCTTCAGAAGGTCATTATGAAGCTCATGGTAACCCTCGTCCCACAGTTTCAGTGTTGCCCCGGGTGCAGCGCCGGCTACCCTGACGGACCCTGAGGATGATGTTATCATATCATTGCGTCCGTGGGCCAGCAGCAACGGCACCGATATCTCACCGGCCCGTGACAGAGTCTCTTCGGCCGCATCAGATATCCAGCTGTAAAGCCCAGCAGAGATGAGACCATGAACGAGGGGATCATGCTCGTATGCCGTGACCACTTCCTGATCATGCGAGAGATACCCGGTCTTGAGTCCTGATGGCTGTGTCATGCCGGGCATCAGCCTGCCGGCCAATTTAGCAAGCAAAAGCTTCAGGGCAGGGGGCGATTCCTTAAGGATCACCCACGGAGAGGTAACAATGGCCCCGGTAACGTCAGGCTTGCGCCTGATGAGATAATTAAGCACTATTCCACCGCCAAGGCTGTGACCGTACAGGAAGAGGGGCAGCTCCGGGAACTGGCTGCCAATCTCGCCAAGGAGAGTATCAATCGTATCATAGACCTTTTCAGGCGACGGCACCACACCCCACCGGCCTTCTGTACGCCCATGCCCTGGCAGGTCGAAAGCACGCAAGGTCACTCCCCTCTCATTGAACCTCTCAGCCCAGCCTGCATACCTGCCGGCATGCTCTCCCAGACCATGCACCAGCAGTATGAACGCACGCGGAACACCGGATGCGTCAAAACTGTAGAAAGCCGTTTTCCCTGTAGGATAATCTCTTAGCTCCATAAGACACTTTTCTGTAAATATAGTCAAAAGAGAGGAAAAGCTCAAGCCGTATGCTCAGGGGAAAGCCCGTTGAACAATACAGGAATATTCATTTTTTACTATGTTGCTGATTATGTGAATGATGACTCCCAAGGCAGCCTCCTTATCCCCTCCTGTTACCCATTTGTGTCATAGTCCAACTGAAAAAAAATACCTACAGATCTTAATTTAGACATAACAGGCTTAATTTGCTGTTTTTCTGATATTTATCACTTAGAAACAGCCCTCCCAGACCCCTCTTTAACAATATTTTAAGATATTCGGATTTGGATATCTTTAAATACCTGTTTAACTTTGTGTCAACAAATAAAAAAAACAAGCAAGATGACTGCACAGGAATTTACAACAAGCATAATAGATCTGAAGGGCAATCTTCAGAAGTACGCTCTCAGTCTCACCCTTGACCGCGACAACGCGCTTGATCTCGTTCAGGATACATTTTTAAAAGCCATACAGAACCAGGATAAATTTGTGGATGCCACGAATCTGAAGGCCTGGGTCTTCACAATAATGAAAAACACCTTCATCAACAATTACCGTCGCAAGATGAGGGAGAATACAATGATGGACGGAACGCAGGAGCTTTACTATCTCAATACGCCCTCTGACAGGGGGAGCATCTCTCCCGAGTCGGCTTACGCGGGCAATGAGATTGAGAATGCGATAGATGAGTTGAATGACGATTACCGTATGCCTTTCCGCATGCATATTGAAGGCTACAAGTATGAAGAGATAGCCGAAAAGCTGAATCTCAAGCTTGGAACGGTGAAGAGCAGGATCTTCTTTGCCCGTCAGAAGCTGATGAGTGTTCTTAAAGATTACAATGGTTAGGTTAAGTTCCCGTGAGATCCGGGGTTATGCCGGGCCTGTCAGGTCCGGCATTTTTTTACGGCAGGATTTTTGACGTTCGCAGGAAAACAATACTTTTTACATACCTTTATAGAATGTAATACGGATGAAAAAGGCATGGGAAAAATAGCGCAAGCATACTTGAGTCCCAGGTTTCATCCGGATTTCGTACTGTCAATGAACACTTAATTCAAGAACGAATGAAAAAATATCTGTTTGTTGTTTTCTTCGCGATAGCGCTATCTTCTTCTACACTTGAGGGGCAGGAGAAATATGTACAATGCCCCGTCTCTCATGTGACAGTTTTCAGGCAGGGGGCCCAGCTCTCAGGTGCTGCCGAATTTACTGTTCAGCCGGGGACCTATGATTATGTTGCCGGGGGGCTCTCTCCCTATATTGATCCCAACAGTATCCAGGTGCGTGGTGAAGGCGATTTCATGGTTATGGGAGTCACTCACCGCAACAACTATCTTGAGAATCCTGCCGAGTCAGCTGATATCAGCAGTCTGCGTGAAAAGATTGAAGCCATTGACCTGAAGATAGAGGATGAGACCACGGCCACTGAGGTATTGCTTGAGAAGGAGCGTTTCCTGAAAGCCAACTATGATGTGGTAACCAACAAGTCGACCATCACTCCGGAGCAGCTCAAGGGGCTGATAGAGATATACGGCACCAACATGGAGACTGTAAAAAGCGCCCTTCTCAAAAAGACGCGGATCCTTAAGGAGTTAAGGGAGGAGAAGGAGAAGCTGGAAAAGCAGTTGGCGGGCAGCCTTGACCGTTCGAAGATGCCCACAGGGGAGATTGTTGTGACAATTGCCGGTAACAGGTCTGCAAACGGCAGGCTCAATCTCTCATATGTGGTCAAGAATGCCGGTTGGCGGCCCTCCTATGATATCAGGGTTGATGACATATCCGATCCGGCTGTAATAGTGTATAAGGCCGACATCTGGCAGCACACCGGCATTGAATGGAAGGATGTAAAGGTCAGTCTCTCCAACGCGGCGCCCATGACTTCAGGGTTCCTTCCCACTCTTGAGCCATGGTTTATCGATTTCCATAAGACGTATGCCCTTAATGAGATGGTCGTAACCGCCTACGGCTCGAAGGGCGCACCTGCATCACGGCAGGCAAAGGCAGTGGAGGAGGTGATGGAAGATATGGCTGAGAGTGCACCCATGCCTGTCACCGTCAGTGAATCGAACATCAGCTTCAGCTTCGATGTAAATGTGCCCAAGACCATAGCCACCGGAGGCAAGCCGGAGAGTGTGGAGCTTCAGCGACTGACCGTGCCAGCCACCTACAGCTATGCAGCCATCCCCAAGCTGGCTTCCACGGCATACCTGATGGGATATATCACCGACTGGGAGAAATACAATCTCCTGCCGGGCCAGTCAAATATCTATTTCAGCAACACCTTTACAGGCAAAGGATACATCAATACGGCCGAGCTGACTGACACCCTCCGGGTATCACTGGGAGCAGACAACAGCATCACCGTGAAGCGCGACCGCCGGACAGATTTCACCTCTCAGAAACTGATAGGCACCAACAGGGTGGAGACTCTCTCATTCCTTATCTCAGTGCGCAATAACAAGAGCAGGGAGGTGACAATTAAGCTCAGGGACCAGATCCCGCTGTCGCAGAACAGCAATATCACAGTTGAGGCTGTTGAGCTTAGCGGCGGCAGCCACAACAGGGTGACGGGCGAAGTCACCTGGGACCTCAGTGTGGCACCGCGTGAAACCAAAGAGGTAATACTGACCTACAGCGTCAGGTACCCCAAAAACCAGAAAGTAATCCTTGAATAACAAGTAGTTGCATCTTCCTGACATACGAGGTTATCAACAGTTGTTGATAACCTCGGTTTTTGTAGTCTATTTATCTCTATTTCTTTATTTTACAATTGTTAATAAACTTGTTCGTTTCGTGTTACTTTCTTAATGGAAGAATTGCACTGAAAAATTTGACGATAAGTGACCAAATTATTATATTTGTTCTACCATGTAAGCGATAAAGAGTCGCTCGTGAAGCATGAGAGTTCTTTAGAATGGTTTAATTATCACTCTGAATCAACATCAGACTTCAGAGTCTCACACTGAAGGACTACGGTCCGGAAGTGTCCGTCACGGGTGCAGGCTGAGAAGCCTTCCCATCCTGGCGGTCTGACGGAGCAATTATCAGACGGTGTAACAACTGCGAGACAAGAGCAACATAAATGCAAGGCTGAAGGCTAATAAAGCAGCAAATGTGTCCGTTCAGAGAGAGGGTCATCATGCCACCCAAACCGGCGAGGATAGGATGGAGATGACCCGGGCATGACAGCAGCTGTCCCTTCGGGGAGTGTCGTGCTTCAAGGGTTCATAACTCCGCATCTCAGTATGCGCCCGGAAAGCCGCAAGGCCGGTACGGATAACAGAAGAGATACCGGAATGGTCAGCAGTCAGCCTTCGGGCAGACCCCGACAGACCAGGTAAGGGAGGAGTAAGAGAGATGAACCGACTGAAATAACAGTAGCATGGCGGCAGTGACGGTCATGGCTGTCATTCGCCGGAATGGGAACTATTACGTACAGTATGGTTCCCATTCGTGTTTTATACCC
>JAAZAP010000048.1 GCA_012514255.1 Bacteroidales bacterium
AGTAAACCTTGCCTATTATGCTCCTGTTGTTCTCCCTGGAGTAGTCTGCCGCAAGGTCAAACAGTTTACCGTATTCCTTCTTTTCAGCATAGAGCACAATAAGCTTTTCCCTGAAGAAGAATTCCCTAACACCGCTTCCGACTATTTCTTCATACCTTTTTATAGCCTCATCTGTCATCCCTGCCGATTCATAAACTCCCGGTCTTAATGAAAGAATCTCTTCATCATCCGGGTATTTGTTCTCAAGTGTCTTCAAACTCTCTGCCAGAGTTTCCGCGTTGTCGCTGACATACACAGAGTCGGAAGCAATACGACCGGCGATTGCTATCTTTCTCTCCTTCTGTATTACATCACTTTCAAATATCTTTTCCAGGAAACCGCTGATGTCTGTGTATTCTTTCCTGTAGAACTGATTCATCATAAACAGCAGCTGAGTCTCAATGTCGTCTGGATTGCTTTCAATTATGCTATTGTATATGCTGTCACTTTTCTCCTTCAGGCCGTCTTCATAATATATGTCTGCCAGAAGGGCCTGGTAGCGTATCTCACCGGGGTGCTGCCCTATCAGTGCCAGGGATTGTTTTGCTGCCTCTTTCAGATCATTTTTCATTATCAGGCCTGAAATCATCATTAGAGCCATATCCTCGCTCATTTCTCCTTCCCTGCTGAGTGTTCTGAACAGAGAATCGGCCTTCTCCAAATCACCTTTTTCTGCATACAGTCCTGCAAGTATTCCGTTTACATCAACCGCCCCCTTGTCTGCTTTCAGCGCCCTGGTAAAGTAAACGATGGCAGAATCCTTCATGTTATACTGTGTATAGAGCGAGCCGCATGCCATCTGATACCAGTAATTGCCCGGCTCCAGCCTGGCAGCAGTGGATGCATGTTGCAATGCTTTCTCGCCCATTCCTGCAGATGAATACATCTGTGCAAGTTCAAACCAGGGAACAGCCCTGCTCCTGTCTAGCTCAATGCACTTCTCAAACAGTGTGGCGGCTTCATTCACATCACCTACATATTTCTGCCTCAGCGCCTCTGCAAGTATGTAATCATATCTGTTATCCGCACCACGCTGCAAAATTCTTTCCGTCGGTGTATTAACCAGTTTCCTGCTGCATCCGGAAGCAACAAGTACCAACAGTATCAATAGCAATCTTACTCTCATTTTTTCCCTGAATGACCGAATCCGCCTGCTCCTCTTTCCGTATTGTCTAACCTTTCAGCCTCAATGAGCTCTGCCCTGGCATGCTGCGCAATTATCATCTGCGCAATCCTGTCTCCATCATTTATTGTGAAATCATTTTCTGAAAGGTTTATCAGGATAACACATATCTCACCCCTGTAATCCGCATCAATTGTACCCGGTGAGTTTAGAACTGTAATACCGTGCTTCAGGGCAAGTCCGCTCCTTGGTCTAACCTGTGCCTCATAACCCACCGGCAACTCTATAAACAGGCCTGTCGGGACTAGCTTTCTTTCCATCGGCCTGAGGATTACAGGTCCGTCTATGAAAGCACGGAGGTCCATACCTGCCGAGTGTTCCGTTTCATAGGCCGGCAACATATGACTTGACTTATTGACTATCCTTATCTTCATACCGTTACAAAATAATTATTTCAATGGCCGGAAGGAATTTGCAGACTATTCTTCAATCAGTTCATTTTGCTTGTTTTTGCTTATGCAGGCTGCATTATCCTCTTTTAAACAATAACGTAAAGAATTTGTCTTTTATCTCCGCCACGGCAAAGAAAATCAAAAGGATCAGAGTATCAACCGTAATGTTGACGATTTTGTTCTCCCCCTCAAGCAATCCGGACACAAACAGCAATGCAACAGCCAGGCAGATATAGAGAAATATTTTACCTGTTTCATATTTTATCGGGTAAAACTTCTGCCCTACAAAATATGAGACTATAACCATTGAGAGATAGCAGGCGACATGTGCCCAGGCAGCAGCAATATATCCGAACACCGGCACGAAAATGACGTTTACTGTCACGGTAATGATGACGCCCACAAATGTTATCCAGGCGCCGTATATTGTCTTATCGTCAACCTTATACCATATGCTCTGGTTAATGAAGATACCCAGCAGCAGATATGCCATGCTGATAATAGGCACAACAATCAGTGACTCACGAAAATCTTCTCCTATGAGTATCCTTACCGCCTCCGGATAGAGATTTATGCCAAGGAAGAGTATCAGTGCCGTTATAACAAAGTATTTCATTGTAACGGCATAAGTCTCTTTTGCATCCTTGCTTCCTGCCTTCTCAAAAAAGAAGGGTTCTGCTGCAAAGCGATACATCTGTATGAAGAGGGACATCAGCACTCCAACCTTGTAACCTGCGCCGTAAAGGCCGACGGTGGCAAGTCCTTCCGCGCCACCTATAAGCCTTCGAAGGAGTATCTTGTCAAGCACCTCGTTGAGTGATCCGGCCAGTCCGCCCACCAGCAACGGCCAGCTGTATGAAAGCATCCTTCCAAGCAGCTTCCTGTTAAATACCGGTTTTATCCTGAAAATGAACGGAATGAGGCAGACAAGAGTAATGGCTGATCCGGCCAGGTTTGCCACGAAGACATACCCCACCTGGAATCCGGGATTCCAGATCCTGTAAATCCATGTGTTTCCTTTTTCTGCAATTGAGGGAGCGCTCATCAGGAAAAAGAAGGCTATGACCATGGTCACAAGAACATTTATGATCTTCAACACACTGAAGACCATTGGCTTGTTGTTGTTTCTCAGCCATGCGAACGGTATGGCAGAAAAAGCATCAATAGCCACTATCCAGGCAAACATCCTGATATACTCCGGGTGCTGTTCATACCCCAGGAAGCCTGAAACGGGGTTTATAAACAGTGACACTGCCAGGAGGAACAATGCCGAGGTGGTGAAGAGGCTGATGATGGCCGTGCCATATACCTCTCCCGCCGGAGCCTTTTTACCTGAAAACCTGAAATAGGTGGTCTCCATCCCGTAGGTAAGTATTACCAGGGCGAGGACCATCCAGGCATATAGCTCCGTCACAACTCCGTATTGTTCCAGACCCAGAATACGGGTATAGAAAGGCGTCAGCAGCGCGTAGTTCAGAAATCGCGGTACCACCGTGCCAAAGCCGTAAATGACAGTCTGGCCCGCAAGCTTGCGTATATCGTTCATGCTAAACTCTTACTGCAAATATATATCTTTGTCAATCGTAAAATATAAGAAAATGAGGAGTTCATTACGCATCTTACTGACACTGGCAGTTGCTGTCATGATTGCCGGCTGTTCCTCTGGCTCGCAAAAAAGCGTCCGTGCCCAGATAAAGACCACCGAGGGAGACATACTTATTTCTCTCTCTGACCTCACCCCACTGCACCGCGACAATTTCATCAAACTGGCAGAGAGCGGTTTCTATGACGGTGTTACCTTCCACCGAGTAATAAAGGATTTCATGATCCAGGCCGGTGACGGATCAACACGGCAGGATACGTCGCTGTTTGATGATGATTACACCATCCCGGCAGAGATCAATGATTCCCTCTTTCACAGGCGTGGCGCCGTGGCAGCAGCACGCATGGGCGATGACGTCAACCCTGAAAGAAATTCATCCGGGACACAGTTCTACATTGTCCAGGGGAAAGTGTACAATGATGAGGACCTGGCTGCAACAGTTCAACGAATAGAATACAACCGCAGACAGTACCTGTATAATAAAGCTCTTGCGGATATCCGAAAGGAAGCAGCGGAAAAAGGGGAGGAACCCAATGAGGATGAGTTACAGCAAAACGCAATTGTCCGGGCGTATGAAGCCATGGAAGAGGATGGACCATACGTGATGCCTGAACATCGCAGAAACGCCTATAAAACTGAAGGAGGAACGCCCTTCCTTGACGGCGCTTATACCGTCTTTGGTGAGGTGCTTGAAGGAATGGAGGTTGTGGATGCCATCGCGGGTACCGCTACAGACATTGGCGACAGACCGGTACAGGATATCAGGATCCTGCATGTGAAAATCTTAAAATAGTATTACTGAGAGATGAAGGAGAGGATAGAAGAACTTAGAAAAGAGATAGAGGCTTTTAATATCAGCTGCACGGATGAACTTGAGCAGTTCAGGCTGAAATACCTTAGCAAGAAAGGAGAGGTATCCATGCTTTTCGAAGGGTTCAGGAATGTTCCTCCTGAGACAAAGAGGGAGACCGGACAGCTGCTGAACAATCTCAAGCAGCTTGCAACCGATAAATACAACGGACAGAGGGATCGTCTTTCATTGGCCGAGACAGTAAGCACAATAACTGATCTCACCATGCCAGCATATCCTTTCGGTGAAGGAACGCGCCATCCCATATCCATTGTACGCAATGAGATCATTGATATCTTCAGCCGGATAGGTTTTACCGTTTCTGAGGGACCGGAGATTGAGGATGACAACCATGTATTTACCATGCTCAACTTTGCGGCTGACCATCCGGCCCGCGATATGCAGGACACTTTCTTCATAGAGAAAAAATCCGGCACCGAGTCAGACCCTCATGATGTGCTCTTGCGCACACACACATCCTCGGTACAGGTGAGGGTGATGGAAAACACGAAACCACCTATACGCACAATCTGCCCGGGACGAGTCTTCCGCAATGAGGCCGTCTCTGCACGCGCACACTGTATTTTCCACCAGGTGGAAGGTCTGTATGTGGCAGAAAATGTGTCATTTGCCGATCTCAAGCAGGCTCTGCTCTATTTTGCTGCCGAGCTATTTGGACAGGATGTGAAGATAAGGCTGAGACCATCTTTCTTTCCCTTTACCGAGCCATCGGCTGAGATGGATATAAACTGCAACATCTGCGGCGGCAAGGGATGCAATGTATGCAAAGGTACCGGCTGGCTTGAACTTCTGGGCTGCGGAATGGTAGATCCGAATGTTCTTGAAGCCTGCGGCATTGACTCTCTAAAATATTCCGGTTATGCCTTCGGCCTGGGTATAGAGAGAGCAGCCATGCTCAAGTATGGTGTAAATGATCTGAGGCTTTATTTTGAAAATGATATCAGGTTCCTGAACCAGTTCAGGACCGAAATTTTATGAAATTCAGTAATTAATCCTCAACTTTGTCATCCTAACATCCAGGGTTATGAAACAGCATGACTATACCATATCATTCTGTGATAAATGCGCATTTGAAAACAATTCCGTATTTCGTTTCCTGACAAGGGATGAGACAGACAGACTTAATTTCGAGAAGGATTTCAGGCGCTACAAGAGGGGAGATATACTTTATCATGAGGGTAACCGCATAAGCGGTTTCTATTGCATCAATTCAGGGATCATAAAGGTTTTCAAGACCGGCGTGGATGGTAAAGAACAGATTATTCGCTTTGCGCGAAAGGGAGAGATAATTGCATACCGATCAGTGTTGAGCAATGAACCGGCCTGTACATCGGCCAAAGTGATTGAGGATTGCCAGGTATGTTTTATTCCTTCCGAGATGCTCATACAGTTCGTGAAGGCCAATGCCGCTTTTGCTTTTGAGGTGGTCAAACTAACATGCCACGAGCTCGCAGAGGCGAACTCATACATTACTGATATTGCCCAGAAGACTGTAAGGGAACGTGTTGCCGAGGTGCTGCTTAGCCTTGTCAATGATTTCGGGCTGGATGAGCAAAAGTACCTGCGCATATCGCTTACCCGCGAAGAGCTTGCCAATATTGTAGGCACAGCAACTGAATCAGTGATTCGCCTTCTTTCAGAATTCAAGAGCGACCGGCTGATTGAGCTTAACGGACGCAAGATCAAGATAATAGACCAAAAAGGCCTGGAAAAGATAAGTACCTGATCCATTCGTCAGGTGGTGCCCGGACAACAGAAGAGCTATTGAGCCCTTGTTTCCCGGGAACAACTGCTCTCATAAACCATAAAGTCGCCAGGATTCAGAAGAGGGTATCTTCCTTTCCCCTCACAATTCCCAGATGACGATAGGCTGTTTCCGTAGCCTCGCGGCCCCGGGGAGTGCGCTTTATATAACCCTCCTTTATCAGGAAGGGCTCATAAACCTCTTCAATTGTGCCTCCTTCCTCTCCAACGGCAGTGGCAACATTACTGATCCCTACCGGTCCGCCACGGAACTTTTCAATGATAGTCCTGAGGATGCGGTTGTCCATCTCATCAAGCCCGTGCTTGTCAATATTAAGTGCCTCAAGGGCATAACGGGTGATCTCCAGATCGATTGTTCCGCTTCCCTTTACCTGTGCAAAGTCCCTTACCCTTCGCAGTAACGCGTTTGAGATCCTGGGTGTGCCCCTGCTCCTGGAAGCAATCTCAGCCGAAGCATCTTCATTGATGCTTATGTTCATTATTGAGGCAGATCTTTTTACTATTCCCTTAAGTGTCTGCGAATCATAATATTCCAGGTGAAATTTAATGCCAAACCTGGCCCTGAGGGGACTGGTCAGCAGTCCTGAGCGGGTGGTGGCGCCTATCAGCGTGAACGGATTCAGCTTAAGCTGTACTGAACGTGCGCCCGGACCCTTGTCAATCATAATGTCAATCTGGTAATCCTCCATTGCCGAATAGAGATATTCCTCCACCACGGGATGAAGCCGGTGTATCTCATCTATAAAGAGAACATCACCGTCATCAAGGCTTGTCAGCAATCCTGCCAGATCGCCCGGTTTATCCAGGACCGGTCCGGAGGTAACCTTCATCTTTACCTTCAGTTCATTGGAAATAATTGCAGCCAGTGTGGTTTTTCCCAGCCCCGGAGGTCCGTGCAGAAGAACATGGTCAAGCGCTTCGCCCCGCTGCAGGGCTGCCGTTACAAAAACACTCAGGTTGTCAGTAATACGCTTCTGCCCTTTGAAATCGTCAAAGGAGAGTGGGCGCAACTGTTTCTCCAGCTCTGCATCACCGGCAAGGGTTATCTCTTTTCTCAGATTAAACTGGTCGTCCATTAAATGGTTATTTGATGCGCCTGACACTGCTTTCAGGCAGATTGACCGCAACCCCGTTGATGCTCGTCTCTACGTCGTCACGGTAGGTGATGGTGATGAAGACTTCGCCTGTTTCGTTGAATTTTTTCCAGGTCCTGATCCGGAATCCATTTTTATAATATCTCTCTTCACGGGTCCGGCCGTTTTCATAATAGAGAACGTGTTTGCCGTCAGGGTTACCCTGTTTGTATGATCCCTTGAATCTCAGTTTACCGTCCGGATAATATGAACGCCAATCGCCGTTCCTCAGCCCCAGGAAATACTCTCCTTCCTCGGTATTGTCTCCGGTGGTGATCCTCCACACCCCGTTCCTTTCGCCCTCGGCATAGGTTCCCTGCGCTATTATCTCGCCAGTGCGCGCATACTCTGTATAATTGCCGTCCCTTTTTCCCTGGTAGTAATCCTCCTCTCTGAGCAGTTCCCCTTCGGGATAATACCATCGCCATGATCCGTCAATGCGGCCATTGTAGTATGATCCTGCCTGTTCCAGTTTACCATCAGCATTATAAAACTTCCATTCACCTGAACGCCTGTTGTCATAATAGCTGCCTTCAGCCACCAGCACCCCGTCAGCAGAAAAATCCTTCCAGGGCCCGTTGCGGTTGCCATCAGTATCAACTATTCCCTCTGAGACCAGCACCCCGTTATCATTATAAATACGGGCATTTTTAATGGTGCCGTCAGCATTATATTCCCGGTGAATGCCCACTGGCACCTCCTCCTTGAACGGACCAGAATAGATCAGTTTTCCGGAGTCATCATACCTGTTCTTTATTTCTATCTCGGCACTGTTGTCAAGCTCCGTGCCCGTCATCTTCCCGTTGTCATAAAGAAGTGTTACCAGCAGTCTGCCCCTGTCATCATACTCCTTGTAATATCCATGCAACATGTCATCACGGTAGTTCCTTTCCGTTTTTATGCTGCCATCAGGGTAGAAATCAAGCCATTCTCCCTGTTTCAGTCCTGATTCATCAGTCCGGTTGATCCTGGAGCGGCTGATAAGGAAATCATTGTTGTATTCAAAGAGTGTAATTATCTTTCCCTCTCTGTCATATTCACGTGAGAGACCGTCCTTCTTACCATCAGTATAAGGAATTGTCTGCTTCACCCTGCCATCGGGAAAGAATATCCTGGCAATGCCCTCCTTCCTGTCTCCTGCATACAGTTCAGATGTATGCCTGTACAGACCGCGTACCGGATCTTTCTGATATTTTATTGAATAGCCGTTCCGTTTGCCCAGCAGGTAGCTTATCCTTTCCGTGGTATCGCCTGCCTGGTCATAGAATACCCAGATGCTGTCAAGCAGGAAGCTTGTACGTTTTCCTTCCGACTTCAGTACTCCGGTCACATAGTAACTTTTCCAGTAACCGTCAGGCTTGCCATTTTTTATGTAACCTTCGCTTGATATGTTCCCGTTAGGATATCTGAACTGCTGATAGC
>JAAZAP010000049.1 GCA_012514255.1 Bacteroidales bacterium
CAGAATTATGTCGGAATTTGTTTATGTAACAGAGGAGGGCCTCCAGAAGATGAAGGAGGAGCTCGACATGCTCCGTAATGAAAGGCCGGCAATTGCAAGACTGATTGCAGATGCACGCGATAAGGGTGACCTTACGGAGAATGCCGAGTACTCTGCCGCAAAAGAGGCTCAGGGGATGCTCGAGATGAAGATTGCCCGCCTGGAAGACCAGGTGGCAAGGTCACGCATCATTGACGGTTCGAGGATCAATACCAAGTCAGTGCAGATCCTTAACAGAGTAAGGATCCGGAACAAGGCTACCGGCACTGTGATGGAGTACCAGCTTGTACCTGAGGGTGAGGCTAACCTCAAGGAGGGTAAGATTGCCGCTACCTCCCCCATAGCCCAGGGAATCATGGGCAGGAAGGTTGGTGACGAGGTGGAGGTAAAGGTGCCGGCAGGCATGATCTCCTTTGAGATAGTTGAGATATCAATCTGAATTCACTATAGTCATGGCATCAATCTTTACACGTATAATCAACGGTGAGATCCCCTGCTATAAGGTGGCTGAGGACGACCGGTTCATTGCCTTCCTTGACGTGAGGCCGCTCAAGCCGGGCCATACCCTCATTGTTCCGAAGAAGGAGGTGGATTATATCTTTGACCTTGACGAGGGAACTCTCTCAGACATGATGATATTTGCCCGCAAAGTAGCAAGGGCAATGAAGGAGGTGATAGAGTGCAACAGGATAGGAGTGGCAGTCCTTGGCCTTGAGGTACCTCATGCACATATACATCTCATACCTATAAACAGGGAAGGCGATATGCTCTTCACCAACCCGAGGGTTTCACCCTCCCCGGAGGAGAACACGGCCCTGGCAGAAGAGATAGGACGTCACGTCAGACTCTGATCAGTAAAAAAAAGAGGCTGTCTCATATGGGGCAGCCTCTTTTTTCTACAAGCACTGTTACTTTTTACCTGCACAACAAGGTGTGCCGGTCTGGGCATTCTTGCCTGCCGGAACCACCTCTCCCTTCTTGTCGCCGCATTCAGCAGCTGAAGGGCACTTTGAGCAGTCTGTGCTTTTGGTGGCCGTAGCGCTCTCCTTCTTGCATGCATCAGCAGTGGAGCCGCATACATCGCACTTGCCATCCTTGTTCTTATCGACGAAGGTGCATTCACTCTTTGTGTGCTTCTTTCCCTTGTCGGTAGTCTGAGCATAGACCCCTGCAGCCACAACCATCATTACGATGAGAAGAAGGCTGCCAATCATCCATTTCTTCATACTAAAAGTTAATTGGTTTGATGTTAAACGTCCGCAATATATAAAAGTTTTTCAGGGCGTGAAGAAAATATTACAAATATCATACCTTTGTTTCGGTTTCTCGCTGCGAAGTGTCTTATATTAAGGATATTGCCGACGACTTTATCAGTCTGTTCCTTCCACGGCTGTGTCTGACCTGCAGGTCTCAGCTGGTGAGAGGAGAGGAGGTGCTGTGCACTGAATGCCTGTTGGCCATGGCGCGGACCGATTTTCATTCACGGCGTGACAATATGCTTGAACAGGCTTTCTGGGGAAGGTGCATGGTGGAGAGAGCTGCCGCCTTCTCTGTGTATAACCGGGGAAGCCGCATAAGAAAACTCATCCATCTTCTCAAATATTCAGGGAGGCAGGATATCGGGAGGTTGCTTGGCGGGCTCTATGGATCATACCTGGTGTCCGGCGGATTCATGGAAGGAATAGATATACTCATCCCCGTTCCTCTTGACCCTGCCCGGGAGAGAAGAAGAGGTTACAACCAGAGCCATTGCATTGCAGAGGGTATAGCCTCTCACTGCAACCTGCCGGTACGCAGTGACATCCTCGTCCGTACAGGCAGGTCCGGTTCCCAGACAAGAAGGGGCAGGTATGAGAGATGGGAGAATGTTGAGGGATTGTTCGCAGTCAGGAGACCCGGGGATATTAAGGGCAGGCACCTGATTGTGGTTGATGACGTGATAACCACGGGTTCAACAATTGAAGCCTGCGTCAATGCACTGCATGATGCCGGTGATGTGAAAGTGAGTGTTGTTGCCCTCGCCGTGGCACAGAAGCTTACCCTTTGATCCTGTCGCTGTTCTTGTGTATGAAATCAGACCAGTTCCTGTATTCCTTCGCGGCAGCGGGCTTACAGCTCTGATAGAAATGGCAGAGTGCAGCGCCAAGGGCATCAGTGGCATCAAGCACCATCTTCTCACTCTGGAATGAGAGTATGGTCTTCAGCATGGAGGCCACCTGCTCCTTGCTGGCCTGACCGCGACCAGTGATGGAGACCTTGATCATCCTCGGAGCATATTCAAACACCGGCAGGTCACGGTAGAGCGCTGCTGAAATAGCTGCACCCTGTGCCCTGCCAAGCTTGAGCATGCTCTGCACGTTCTTGCCGAAGAAGGGAGCCTCAATGGCAAACTCATCAGGGTGATACCGGTCAATGAGCTCCAGCGTCTGCTCAAAGATGGTTCTTATCTTCCTGAAATGATCCTCCTTCTTGCGGAGATCAATTATCCCCAGTGTTATGAGGGAGGGATTCCTGCCGGTCACTCTTATCAGGCCATAGCCAGTGACTGTTGTGCCGGGGTCAATGCCCAGGATGATCCTCTCAGCCTCTTCAGACTTCACTTTTTGAATTGTTGTGGCGGAGCAAGGAAGAGCTCCGTCGGGAGCTGACTGCCTTCCGACCATATGCGGCTGCGTCTCACCGGTGCTGCCGGTGCTGCCTTGGTGCCCTCCAGTATACCTATGGCCGCTTTGAGCGAGGCCTCCTCCGGATCACCGAAGTCGTGGGTAATATCATCCTCAGCCCTGACATCAGGAGCTATGCCATCATAAAACCGCCCCTGCTCCATTGCGTTAAGATATTCAAAGGTGATGGGAGCGAAGACATATTTGTAATCAGGCTCCGGGTCACTGTCTGAGGGGAAGGGAAATCCCCATATGTTCATCCCTGCAGGCTTGCCGTGAGTGGTGTCACCGACTATCATGACATCGACATAGGGCATGAGACTGTTGATCACCACCTCGCTGGCTGATGCCGAGCTGCGGGTGGTTATGAAGACTACCCTGTCAAGGCCCAGCGGGCTTTGGGTTTTTACGAAATTGTAACTTTCATTCCACTCCGGTCCCACGAGGCTGTTATATGTGAGTTTGTAACACACGCTGGTGGTGTCATCCCATGTCAGCACAAAGCTGGAGAGCTGCTGTGCTATGTCCATATAACCGCCGGTGTTGTAACGGAGGTCAATGATCAGGTCTGTGACACTGTTGGCTTTGAATTCGGCAAATGCCTCGTTGAGCTCCTGCTCTGATGGGTCAATGAAGGTCTCGAAAGCCAGGTACCCTGTTTTGCCGCTTGTAAGGTCAAGCGTTTTGGCGGCGGTGACAGAGTTGATTGTAAAGCTTGATTTGACCGCGGTGTACGTAACCTCGGTCCCGTCAGGTTTCTGGAACTTAAAGGTGTTGGTGACACCTGCTGTTGATGGTCCCATAAGGTTATTATATGCGGTATTGTTGCCGGAGATGAAGATGGGAGCAATGGCTGTGCCGTTTATCTCCTTCACTATCCATCCTCTCCTCACACCCCTGGGCCAGAGGTCAGACCCTTCGTACAGGCTCACCACCCTGACATTGTTGTCACCATCAAGGCCCATCCTTATGCCGTGACCTACAAAACTTCCTTCCATGGATGCCATGAAACTTTCCCAGTCGGCCACAAAGCTCCACATATCCTTAGGTTTGAACCTGAGTGCCTCAAGGATCTCTTCCGGACCCTCATAGTCTGAGACCTTTACCGTAGGCATAGTGTTATACCAGAGATATACATACTTCATCAGGTCATAGAGACCATCACGGGCACGCTCCTCAAGAGTGTATTCATCAATCGGATCCGGTTCTTCCCTGCAGCCGAAGAATATCGGTATAATAAGAGCAGAGATTAGTAATATTCTTTTCATCATTAGCAGATTTTACGCAAAAGTAACAAAAATAATGCCGGGTAGTTTATCCCTTAACGGTCCTGTTCTGGTAAACGACGCTTCCTATGATGAGAAGCAAGCCAAGCGGGGTGGTGTAATAAACGGGTTCGTCTATGATAAAGTGCAGGAGTATTATTGATATAAAAGGGGCGAAATAGACGAGGTTACTGACCTTGTCAGTGGTCTCAGCCAGCTGGAGAGCTTTCAGCCATAGCCAGAAGGTGACGCCCATCTCAAAGAACCCGCAGTAGACTGATGCTGCCACACCTTTCAGGCTCACCGTGTGAGTGAATGATCCGGTTACGGCCATCAGGATGACCATATATAGTGATCCGAAAAGAAAGTTTGTAAAGAGTTTAACCGACTCATCCCGCTTGTCGCGAACGTTGAGGATGAAGTAGAGGGCCCAGAGCACTCCGCTTACCAGTGCCAGGATGACACCAGTGGTGTCTGAACGTCCCGGTCTGAGTGGCGCACCCTGTGAGGCTATGATATATACACCAGCCAGGCTTATTGCCAGGGCCAGGAAGCTTCGTGACGGTATTCGCTGCCCGAGTAATAGTATTGAAAAAAAAACAAGAATGATGGGCCATATCATGTTTATCGGCTGTGCCACCTGCCCGGGGAGTCTGCTATACGCGGTCAGCAGTATGAGGTAGTACCCTGCCGGTGTGATAAGTCCGAGCAGGGCAGACCACAACAGTTCATTACCGGTTGTTCTGCGGAGCATGGTGATCTTTCCCGTCAGGAGCATGATCATGAAAAGTACTGCCGTGGATACCAGCGTGGTGATGCCAAGCATTGTTACTATGGTCAGTTCTGACAGAGCGATCTTAAAGGCTGTGGGGATGGTTCCCCAGAGAAGGATTGCCAGGGAGGCATAGATATATGCCTGTTTGCCATGTTTCATATGGCTCAGCTGATGATATCAAATCCGGTGTATGGCACCAGCACCGCAGGTATTTTTATGCCCTCAGGGGTCTGATTGTTTTCCAGAAGGGCGGCCACTATCCGTGGCAGTGCCAGAGCGCTTCCGTTCAGGGTGTGACAGAGGATTGTCTGCCTGGCTCCCTTCTCCCTGAAGCGGCACTTCAGCCTGTTGGCCTGGAAGGCCTCGAAGTTGGATGTTGAGCTCACCTCAAGCCATTGCTGCTGTGCTGCTGACCATACCTCGAAGTCATAGGTCATGGCAGAGGTGAATGACATGTCTCCCCCGCACAGTCTCACTATCCTGTAGGGAAGCTCAAGCTTAACAAGCAGGCTCTCAACGTGGGCAACCATCTCTTCAAGTGCCTCATATGACCTGTCAGGGTGGGCAATCTGTACTATCTCAACCTTGTCAAACTGATGAAGTCTGTTGAGACCTCTCACATGAGCTCCCCATGAACCGGCCTCACGCCGGAAGCAGGGGGTGTAGCCCATGTTGCGTACAGGCAGGTCGGAAGCGTCAAGGATTACATCACGGTAAATGTTGGTTATCGGCACCTCGGCGGTGGGGATCAGATAAAGGTTGTCTATGCCTACATTGTACATCTGACCCTCCTTATCCGGGAGCTGGCCCGTCCCGAAACCGGAATCCTCATTGACCACTATCGGTGGTTCAATCTCCCGGTATCCTGCCTTCTCCCCCTCGTTGAGGAAGAAGTTAACCAGAGCCCTCTGCAGTCTTGCGCCCTTCCCTTTGTAGACCGGAAACCCTGCACCGGTGATCTTGATCCCCAGTTCGAAATCGATGATGTCATATCTCTTTATCAGGTCCCAGTGAGCAACAGCTCCGGAATGAAGCTCAGGCATTACACCGCCGCTGCGGACAACAACGTTGTCGTCGGCACTCCTGCCCGGCGCCACCAGCTTATGCGGCAGGTTAGGCAGACTGACGAGCTCTTCATGCATCCTGACAGTGACATCCTCAAGGGTGTCAGCAAGCTGTCTCTGTTTCTCCTTCATGGTGCCTATCCCCTGGCGGGCAGTGTCAGCCTCATCCTTCCTCCCCTCCTTCATTATTGTCCCTATCTCACGCGAGAGGGAATTGAGCTCCGACTGGATTGAATCACTCTCAGCCTGCAACTCCCTGCGCCTTTGATCAAGCTCAAGGACGCGGTTGACGGTTTCTGTGGCATCGAAGTTTTTTACCTTCAGCCTTTCGATAACAAACGATGACTGTTCACGGATAAGATTGATTGTAAGCATGCCGGAAGGATATTTTGATAAGTGGCGTAAAATTAAAACAAAAACTCCTGAAAAGATGCCCTTACGCATGTTTTTCAGGAGTCCTGTAAAACCTGTGGTTCTACCTTATTCTGTTACGGGTTTAACCGAAACATATGATTTGTTGTCACGCTTCTTCTTGAATTCCACTGTTCCGTCAATGAGTGCAAAAAGGGTATGATCCCTGCCAATGCCAACATTGTCACCGGGGTTGTGCTTTGTCCCGCGCTGGCGAACAATTATGCTGCCTGCTTTGACTGCCTGCCCTCCGAATAGCTTGACCCCAAGCCTTTTGCTTTCTGAGTCACGGCCGTTACGCGAACTGCCTACACCTTTCTTGTGTGCCATATCGTTTTCTTTTTACTGTTTATCGGTTATTCCTTATCCGTCTTTTTGGTGCTTTTTGCCGGAGCCTTTTTTGTGGTCTCCTTCTTTGCTGCAGGCACCTTCTTTGCTACCGGTTCCTTCTTTGCTGCCGGTTCCTTCTTTGCTGCGGCCTTTTTTGCCGGAGCCTTCTTCACCTCCTCCTTTACCTCACTGTCAACGGATGCCTCTGCTGATTTCTTCTCACTCTTCGGAGCTGCCTTCTTACTGGTCTCTACTGCAGATCCGATGCTTATTACCTCCAGCTGTGTGAAATCCTGGCGATGACCACTCCTCTTCTGATACCCTTTCCTTCTCTTCTTCTTGAAGATAATAACTTTGTCACCCCTGACGTGTTCAAGAACCCTGCCTTCAACCACCGCACCTGTGATGACCGGTTCCCCGATAGTGACGGCTCCGTCATTATCCAGAAGCAGAACCTTTTCAAAACTTACATTATCGCCTTCAGCAGCGTCAAGACGGTGAACAAAGATCTTCTTTCCTTCTTCGACCTTGAACTGCTGCCCTGCAATTTCTACGATTGCGTACATTTTCAATCTCTATTTTATTACTCCGTGAGGCGGCCATGCTCATCTGTGCATGACTCTTCTGCGGGCCCCGCCGGATCTCTGTTTTTCGGACTGCAAAGATATAAAAATTAACTAATCTGCAAATCGCCCCGCATATTTTATCACCAGCATACTGTGGATAAAAATTTCCCTGTCACTGAAGATAAAGATTCATATTACTTATATTTGCCGTATCGGCCCGTCAGGTTGTAAATCTGAGAAGTTATGCAGAATAATCTTATACGTCTGAAGGTCATAGGTATTTCATACAGCCAGACTCAGTCCGGCGCATATGCTCTCATTCTGGCGGAGGAGAGCGGAGAGCGGAGAATCCCCATTATTATCGGAGGTTTTGAAGCTCAGGCAATCGTTATCAAGCTGGAGAACCTGGAGCCGCCAAGACCTCTGACACATGATCTGTTCAGGAGTTTTGCACAGGCATGCGGCGTGACGGTGGAGCAGGTGCTGATCAACAAGCTCCGAGAAGGGATCTTCTATTCAGAGATACTGTGTACTGACGGTGAAAAGCGTTTCAGGATCGACTCCCGCACCTCGGATGCCGTAGCCCTGGCCCTGCGGTTTGAATGCCCGATATTCATTGACCCGCAGATACTCAATGAGGCCGGGATAGTCATGAGCGCAACCTCCGAGGAAGAACAGAAAAAAACACCGGAGCCGGCAAAAGAGAAAAAACAGACAGCGGCAAGCGAATATGGCATGTATTCAGTTGAGGAACTCAATGATCTGCTTGCTGATGCCATAGCCCGCGAGGACTATGAACAGGCCGCAGCCATCCGTGACGAGATGGCACGAAGGAAAGGACAAGGATAAAAAAACCGAAACAGAAATGAGGATTTTTTGGATTTTTGTTGCAGCAGGATTGCTCATCACAGCGCCCCTGTTGTCGAAAGAGTACAATGTCAAATCGCCTGACAGCCGGATCACGCTCTCCGTTGAGACTGCCGGCTCCCTGTCACTAAGCGTTAAATATGACAACCGGGAGGTCATCACAGACCTCTCCCCGGAGTTGCAGCTTGAGGGAACAGCTATCCCCGGACAGAAGCCGTCTGTGACACGGGCAATAAGATCATCAGTAAATGATACTCTTGTCCCGGTGGTGCCACGAAGGAATAACCGGGTGCCCGATATCTACAATGGTCTGACTCTCCGGTTCCGGGGCGGATCATCAATTGACTTCCGGGTCTATGATGACGGAGTGGCATACAGGTTCACCACCACCCTGCAGGGCCGTGTGACCGTAAAAGATGAACGGTTTGCCTTCAGCCTTCCTGCCGGGGCTGAGGCTCTCTACCCGCTTGAAGAGGGTTTCATGTCACACAATGAATGCACCTTTCTTCCGGCATCAATGGATACTATTGATACTCATCACCTTGCCAGCCTGCCTGCCCTTTTTATGACCAGCGATATCAATATCCTTCTTTCCGAGGCTGACATTCGTGATTATCCGGGACTGTGGGTCACCGGCGACGGCCAGGGCGGGGTGACAGGCGTGCTGCCTGCATATCCCGCAGCGGTAAAAGCCCATAATGACCGGAATGTATATGTAACGGGACGCGAGGATTACCTTGCCGTAACATCCGGCACCCGCACATACCCGTGGAGGTTGTTCATTATCACAGATGATGATGCAAAACTGGCTGAAAGTGAGATGGTTTATCGGCTTGGCGCACCACCGGCTGCGGGATCAGACTTCAGCTGGGTGAAGCCGGGTAAGGTGGCATGGGACTGGTATAATTCCAATAACCTGTTCGGGGTTGATTTCCGTGCAGGACTGAACAATGATACCTATAAATATTATATAGACTTTGCCTCTGCAAACGGGATTGAATATGTCATTCTTGATGAGGGATGGTATAACCTGGGTGATGTCCTTGACCAGGCCCCGGGCTTTGACGTGGAGGAGCTGTGCAATTATGCCGCCTCAAAGAATGTGGGGATTATACTCTGGGTGATATGGAAGACCTTCCATGACAGGATTGATGAAGCCCTTGACCAGTATGAGGAATGGGGTGTCAGGGGTATCAAGGTGGATTTTATGCAGCGTGACGACCAGTGGATGGTCAATTACTACCATGAGGTGGCAGAGAAGACTGCGCAGCACAGGATGCTTGTGGATTTTCACGGGTGCTACAAGCCTGACGGTATTGAACGCACATGGCCCAATGTCATTACCCGCGAAGGGGTCAAGGGGCTGGAGAACAACAAGTGGAGCTACGAATGCAATCCTGAGCATGACCTTACCCTGCCTTTCACCAGGATGGTGGCAGGTCCCATGGACTATACTCCGGGAGCAATGGTCAATATGCAGAAACGCGACTTCTCGCCGGTATTCTACAGGCCGGCAAGCCAGGGGACCAGGGTGCACCAGATGGCCATGTATGTGGTCTTCGAGAGCCCGCTGCAGATGCTGGCTGACAGCCCGTCAAACTACTTGCGCAACCAGGAGTGCACCTCCTTCATCGCCGGTGTACCCGTGACCTGGGATGAGACCAGGGTGCTGGATGCCAGGAAGGGTGATTATATTGTTATTGCCAGAAGGAAAGGTGACACATGGTACCTTGCCGCCATGAATGACTGGAATGCATTTGCAACCGATACAGGACTGTCATTACTGCCGGAAGGCCGGTATCAGATGGAGGTTTTCAGTGACGGCATCAATGCCGATCATCACGGGGAGGATTACAAACGCATGGTCCTCACAGTGAGTGCCGGTGAAAGGATAAAGATCAGCCTTGCCCCGGGAGGCGGATGGGTGGCCAGGATCACTCCGATAGTCAATTAACAGGAAAAGAGAATCATGAAACCATACCTTGACCTGCTGAGCCATGTGCTTGAACATGGCACGGAAAAGAGGGACCGTACGGGCACGGGAACCATCAGCACCTTCGGGTACCAGATGCGGTTTGATCTGGCAGAAAGGTTCCCGCTGATGACAACCAAGAAGCTCCCCCTCAAGTCAATCATTCATGAGCTTCTCTGGTTTCTCAGAGGAGACACCAACGTGCGTTACCTCCAGGAGAACGGGGTCAGGATATGGAACGAATGGGCTGATGCTGATGGTAACCTCGGCCCCATCTATGGTTTCCAGTGGCGCTCATGGCCCGCCGCTGACGGCAGGGCCATAGACCAGGTAAAGACAGTGGTCTCCTCCCTCAGGGAAAACCCTGATTCAAGAAGACACATCATCTCTGCATGGAATGTAGGGGAGATAGACAAGATGGCGCTGCCGCCATGCCATATACTGTTCCAGTTCTATGTTGCTGATGACAGGCTCTCTTGCCAGCTCTATCAGCGGAGCGCAGACATATTCCTGGGCGTGCCATTCAACATAGCCTCTTACTCCCTGCTGACACTGATGATGGCGCAGGTGACGGGGTACAGACCCGGGGAGTTTATCCATACCCTGGGCGATGCTCATATATACCTCAACCATCTTGATCAGGTCAGGCTGCAGCTCACACGTGATCCCCGCCGGTTGCCGGTGATGACCCTCAACAGCGAGGTAAGTGATATTTTAGCATTCCGGTATGACGACTTCGTCCTCTCGGATTATGATCCGCATCCGGCCATCAAAGGTGAAATTTCTGTCTGAGATGATAACAATTATAGTAGCAACAGACCGTAATAACGGCATTGGTTACAGAAACGGGTTGCTGGCGAACATTCCGGGAGATCTGAAGCGGTTTAAGGAGATCACCATGGGCCATTGTCTGATTATGGGCAAGAAAACATGGGAGTCTCTGCCAAACAAACCCCTGAAGGGAAGGAAGAATATTGTTTTAACTGATAATGAGCTTGACTGTTTTGATTGTGCTGATACAGCCCGTTCAATTGAAGAGGCTCTGGGTTTCTGTGACCCGGGGAAGGAGATATTCATTATTGGCGGCGGATCGGTATACAGGCAGTTTATGCCTATGGCTGACAGGCTGATGATTACTCACATGCATGCTGTTTTCGAGGCTGATACCTTTTTCCCGGAGATAAGCAGTGATGAATGGTATATCGCTGAACAGGAGGATTATATCACTGATGACCCGGATGGCCTGAGTTTCTCCTATACTACTTACCTGCGCCTGGAGAAACCGGTCTCATGATGCCTTGAGCACCTTCATGTCAACTCTTTCGAGCTTATGTTCCGCATATTCCGGGGTAACGGTGAACTCTTTTGTTTCGGCTGAAGGCAGTTCGAACATTGCATCCATCATTATTGCTTCACAGATGGCCCTGAGGCCCCTGGCGCCGAGCCTGAACTCCACGGCCTTGTCAACTATATAGTCCAGCGCTTCCGCGGCAAAGGTAAGCTGGATGTTGTCCATGGCAAAGAGCTTGATATACTGCTTGGTGATGGCATTCTTCGGTTCGGTGAGGATGGCTCTCAGCGCCTTGCGGTCAAGAGGTGAGAGGTGCGTCAGTACCGGCAGACGACCGATTATCTCGGGGATAAGGCCATAAGCCCGCAGATCCTGAGGGGCAATGTATTTCAGCAGATCATCCTTGTCATAATGGTCGCGTGAGCGGCTGGCAGCGTAACCAACAACGGCGGTGTTCAGCCGGTGGGCTATCTTTTTCTCTATACCCTCAAAGGCACCTCCGCAGATGAAGAGGATATTCTTTGTATCCACGGGTATCATCTTCTGTTCGGGGTGCTTCCTGCCTCCCTGCGGGGGGACGTTCACCACCGCACCCTCGAGAAGCTTGAGGAGACCCTGCTGCACACCCTCGCCGGAGACGTCACGGGTGATGGAGGGATTATCGCCTTTGCGGGCAATCTTGTCAAGCTCGTCAATAAATACTATACCCTTTTCGGCTGCCTTGACATCATAATCGGCATTCTGAAGGAGCCTGGTCAGGAGGCTCTCAATGTCCTCCCCCACATAGCCGGCTTCCGTAAGAACGGTAGCATCAACGATGGTGAAGGGGACATTCAACATACGGGCTATGGTGCGGGCAAGAAGGGTCTTGCCCGTTCCGGTCTCGCCAACGAGGATGATGTTTGATTTTTCAATCTCCACATCATCACTGTCAGCCTTCTGCATCAGTCTCTTGTAGTGGTTGTAAACGGCTACGGATAGTATCTTTTTGGCCTTGTCCTGTCCTATGACGTACTGGTCAAGGAATTTTTTTATCTCATCCGGCTTGCGGAGCTTAATGGCGTCAAGGTTGAAATTTGATTTGCCGCCGAGCTCCTCAACCATGATGTTGTGGGCCTGTTCAATGCAATGGTCGCATATGTGACCTTCAAGACCCGCAATAAGAAGATTAGCCTCTTTTTTAGTCCGTCCGCAGAACGAGCATTTATCCATCAGTAAGGAATTATTTCTTTGTCCTTGACAGAACCTCGTCAATCATACCGTACTCCTTGGCTTCAGTGGCTGTCATCCAGTGGTCGCGGTCAGCATCTTTCTCCACCTGTTCCAGAGTCTGTCCGGTGTGGAAGGCAATGACCTCGTATAGCTCCTTCTTGATTTTAAGTATCTCCTTTACTGCAATCTCAATGTCTGAAGCCTGGCCCTCTGCACCGCCCATCGGCTGGTGGATCATAATGCGGGAGTGCTTCAGTGCAGACCTTTTGCCTTTTGTTCCTGCTGTCAGCAGCACGGCACCCATTGATGCAGCCATTCCTGTGCAGATGGTTGCCACATCAGCCGAGATGTACTGCATGGTGTCATAAATGCCCATCCCTGCATGTACTACTCCACCTGGCGTATTAAGGTATATCTGGATATCTTTGCCAGGGTCAGATGAATCAAGGTAGAGAAGCTGTGCCTGGATGATGTTTGCAACATAATCGTCTACCGGCAGTCCGAGGAAAATGATGCGGTCCATCATCAGGCGCGAAAAAACGTCCATCGAGGCTACATTCAGCTGGCGCTCTTCGATGATCGTGGGAGATATGTATCCGTTGCTTGCTGAAATGTAACGGTGCATGGAAAGGCTGCTGATCCCGAACCGGTCAGTGGCATATTTCCTGAAATCCTTTATATCTGACATGTTTACTTAGTTCTTGTGAATTCCAAATATACGAAAATATAGGCCTAAAGGTTTCATTTCTCCCCGAAGAGCTTGTTGAACTCATCCGGGCTCACCTTCCTGTCATCTACCTTAACTGAGTCAATTATGATATTGAGCACCTTTGTGTCAAGCACCTTTTCGGCTATGCGACGGGCATCATCCTCTTTATTGAGCATATCTTTCGCAAATGACGTAATCTGCTCATCAGTAGCATAGTACAGACCGTACTGTGAGAATTGTTGACGGGTGAATGACTTTGCCTCCTCCAGTATCTCCTCGTCAGAGATCTTCACATCATTTTCTTTTGCGATCCTGTTTTTTACCAACTGCCAGCGCAGATCCTTGCGGAAATGATCCCAGTCCTTCTCAATATCCTCAGCCGTGGTTTTCTCATTAACCCGAAGCAGCCATCTCTTCAGGAACTCTTCCGGCAGGTCAAATTCTGTCTTATCCAGTGCCAGGTCACGTGCATCAGTATGCAGCTTGTATTCGGATTCACGATTGAAGAAACCTCTTATCTCATCGGTAACCCTGGCCTCGAACTCTTCAGGGGAGCTGACGATCCCTTCCCCATAGACCTTGTCCCACAACTCCTGGTTGTTCTCTGCGGGAGTGAACCGGGTGACTTCCCGGATGGTCATGGAGTAATGGCCTTCGAGGTCTTTCACCTCATCCTTCTGCTTCTTCAGCAGTCCTGCTATCTCATTGTCGTTCGGGAAAGCCCTGCGTAAATCAAAACCGACTGTTTCGCCGGCGGTACGTCCGATGAACTCATTCCTGATCTTTTCGTCCTTGATCATCTCAACTGAGATGGTGGCATCTTCGTTTATCACTGAACCGTCTTCCGAAACCACGTCGCCCTTGACCACATCCTTCTCATCGGACGTTTCAGCAGTGATGAATTCCCCGTTCCTGCGGGCATAATTATCAATATAGTCTGCAATCATCTTGCTATCAGGCTCAATCTGATAACGGGTAAGCTTATTCTTCTTGCTGAGGTTCAATCCGAACTCCGGCGCCAGGCCGAGATCAAAGGTGAAGCTGAACTCATCAGATTTTTCCGGGTCAAATGAATGGCCGTCCTCACTCGGTATAGGATCACCGAGGACATCCAGGTTTTCATTTTTGATATATTCTGACAGTTCTTCTGATACGAGCCTGTTGATCTCATCAACAAGGATGGTTGTGCCGTACATCTTCCTGATCAGCTGGAAGGGGACGTGCCCCGGACGAAATCCCTTTATGCTGGCCGTTCTCCTGTATTCCCTGAGCTTTTTATCAACTTTCTCTTCATAATCAGCCTTTACTACATCAATTCTGACAGTTGCGTTCAGTGCGTCAGTGTTCTCTCTGGTGACATTCATCTTTTAATAGTTTACTATCGATTTAAAAAACCGCCATAACCTCCGTATGCCGCCGGAGTGTCAGTGCGGTTCTGTTACCTGGTGCGGATGAAGGGACTCGAACCCCCACGCCCTGAGGCACAAGATCCTAAGTCTTGCTCGGCTACCAATTACGACACATCCGCAAAAAGTGGTGCAAAATTAGTAAAAATTACGAAGTTGC
>JAAZAP010000050.1 GCA_012514255.1 Bacteroidales bacterium
GATGCTTATCTTTTTCTGGTTTATGCTACCGATCATTTTCCCGTTGTCAAAAATGGCAGCCCTGACTGTAGCTGACTCGCGCATTTTCATGGCTTTACGGTATTTTGGCGAATTTGCCTGGGGATCTGTGCCATCAGTTGTGTACCGTATCTCCGGAGATGGTTGCTCCGATGTCATCTCAAGGAGGATGCTGTTTGATCCTTCATCAAATGAAGCTGACATGTCAACACGGTAGGAGCCTCGTGAATAGTTGATTCCTGCTTCATCATATCTCTTCATCATCTGTGTGAGCCGGTGGTTAAATCCTTTCCAGCTTCGCTCTCCGGCGGGTGTCCACACAACTTCTGAGAGAGCTGTCAGCCTTGGCAGTATCATGTATTCAGCTGTTGTTCCGTCAGTAATATACTCGGTCCAGAGGCAACCCTGTGCCCCGATGATGAAATCGCTCTCTTCCGTTGACAGTTCAGCGGGAACCGGCTCAAAGGAGTATACCTTCCTGAGAGTCAGAAGGCCGCGGAACGATTCCGGCTCGGATGCCGGATCGCCCTGGTAGACGTTGAAGTAACAATGAGAGACGGGTGCCATTACCGCCCTGTGGCCTGAGGTGGCTGCTTTAATGCCTCCCTCAAAGCCCTGCCATGACATCACCGTGGCCTCCGGGGCCAGTCCGCCCTGTAATATCTCATCCCATCCTATCAGCTTTCGTCCGTTAGCATTGAGGAACCGTTCAATTCTCCTTATGAAATAGCTCTGCAGTTCGTGTTCATCCTTTAATCCTTCTTCGCGGATCCTCGCCTGGCAGTCGGGACATTGTTTCCATTCTGTTTTATCGGCTTCATCGCCGCCGATATGTATGTATTCTGATGGGAAGAGATCCATCACCTCGGTCAGCACCTCCTCCAGGAAAGCAAATGTCTCATCCTTCCCGGCGCAGTAGATATCAGTTATGGGCCACACTCCGCCGGGGGGCACCGTGAATGGTCCGCCGGTGCATGAAAATTCCGGGTAGGCTGCCAGTGCAGAGCCCACGTGTGCAGGCATCTCTATCTCGGGAACGACAGTAATATGTCTCTCAGCTGCGTAATCTACTATCTCCCTGATATCGTCCTGTGTATAGAATCCCCCGTAAGTGGCTTTTTCGCCTGGCTGCTGAGGCTCCCTTGAGTCCCATGGCATCTCTTCGCGGTCAACGCGCCATGCTCCGATCTCAGTGAGCTTCGGGTATTTTTTTATCTCTATCCTCCATCCCTGGTCATCAACAAGGTGCCAGTGGAAGACATTTATCTTGTGCATCGCGAGAATGTCAATATATTTCTTGACGAACTCCTTATCAAAGAAATGCCTGCTTACATCAAGATGCATTCCCCTCCATCCGAAACGGGGGTAATCGGTTATGCGGACACACGGAATTCTCCATCTCACATTGTCAGCAGGATCATCGGCGTAGATCTGTGGCGGCAGGAGCTGCATCAGAGTCTGTGCACCGCGGAAGAGCCCTTCGGCCGTGCCGGCAGTCAGTGTTACACTCTTCCTCTTTACCTCAAGCCGGTACTCTTCCTTCTTCCATATGATGGTGGCGTCAATTATCAGGCGAATGTCACCTTCAGTTCCCCCGGCAGTTGACAGATCGTATCGTGTTGCCGTTTTCAGCATAGAGGCAAGCTGTTCTGATGTGATTGCTGCACCTACTCCGCCCGACCATGTTATACGGGTATCAGGTCTAAGTACGAAGTGTCCGGGGTGGTTACTAATCTCTGCTGGAAGTGGTATCAGGGCGGGATTCTTTTCTTCTGATGAACTACAGGCTGTCATGAAAAAAATGGCTGCAACGATGACTATTGAAGAGGTTAGTCGCATTTTCATGGGTTAATTAATAATATCTATATCAAATATTTCATGTCTGTCAAACTGCAACCAGTACTTGATTGAGTTTTGTCTTACCAGTTCCCAGTAGATATCGCTGTCGAGGCCATAGATGAAATTTATCTCCTTCAGTTCACCGGAGATCCTTTCAGCGAGGTCCTTCTTCAGGGTTATGCGAACGGTTCTCTCTTTGTGAGTGAAATCGGCTCCGGCAAAGAATGGCATTTCGGTGCTTACTGTAAACAGTCCGTGC
>JAAZAP010000051.1 GCA_012514255.1 Bacteroidales bacterium
AGGGAACCATCGGAATAGATCATTACGTTCCTGCTGGCCGACTTCATTCCCATCATCCTGTACTCTATACGATACTGGCCCGGCGGCATGGAGATGGAATAGAAACCTGTACTGTTGGTCATTGAGCCCATGCGGAGCTTGTCAATGTATACAACCACACTCTCCATTGTGGTACCGTCAGCAGCATCTCTGACGACGCCTGTGAGAGTGACCCTCTCAGATGTCCCTGAGACTGATGGCCTGCCAATCCTGAACAGCCGGTAATCATCGCTTATCGCAGACTCGTCAGCCTGATCTGACAGTCTCACGAACTCAGCGGAGGAGGCTTCGGCATACCTCTCTCTGACATATGTTTCATACTCCCTGGCGAAGCCTGTCCTGAAGGCATAACCCCTGGAAAGAATTACCCTGTTGTCAGGGGTGAGCATAAAGAGAAGACCGTCGCGGCGCAGGGCCCTGTCAAGCACTCCTTCAATGGTGGCATCTGTGGCAGACACATTGAGCCAGAGGGAGTCAGTCCATCTGGGAGTGTAATAAATCCTTACGGGAACTCTGCTTTCCAGGGTGTCAACAAAATCCTCAAAGAGAATATTGTTTAACTGGAAGGTGAGATTGCTTTCCTGACCGTGCAGGAAAAGGGATAATCCAAGCAGTACCGATATGAACAGGCTTTTCCTCATGATCCCCGGGTGGCACCACGACGGCTGTCGTAGGTTTGTATCATATATTTTATCTGTTTCTTCGTGGCCTTACCGGGTTTAATCCTGCGCTGGTCTGCAATTCTCTTTATCTCCGCTGCTCCCTCCCCGAACAGCTTCAGGAATTTCCTTCCGGAGGTAATCTTCCGGTAACCGTCAGGGGTCCTGATGTAACTTACGGGAGAATAGAAATACTCATCAATGCCGTTCCGCTGATGGACAACTGACCTGTGCCTTATAATATAACTGGTGGGTCCTTCATATGCAATCTCATAGAATCCTTCCGGTATCTCACCGCCTGTATCAGCTGTGGTGAGGTATCTGAACCGCAGTGTGTCTGTCCTGAAGAAAAGTGCAAAGCTGCCTGAATGGTCAGGTTTGATTGAAATGTTATACCGGCTGTTGCCAAAGCCATTGTCTATCTCAGAAAAGATAACCTCATCAGTAAATGTGTCATACTGAAGCACCAGGCCTGAAAACCGCCTGCCTCCGACCACTATTTCAGAGGTGCGGTCTTCTCCGTAGTAGAGGAGCGGCTTGTTCTTCGCCCTGAAATGATAAAGGAAGTATTCATCTCCGTTGATGTATGCATGTTCATTACCGGTGACAGCTATATATATGCTGTCAAGCAACTCCCGCTGAGCAGCCTCAATTAAGGCAAACCTGCCTGACTCCCTGTCAGTGCTTCCGGGTGTTCCCTGCTGTGCACAGATTGACAGGGTGCAGCAGCAGAAAAGCAATAGGGAGGTTATTCTTGTCATTTAAGGTCAGGATTGCAAAAGTTCAGCCGAAATAACAAATATTATTTCTAATTGCAGGTCAGTTAACATAATTTAATGTTTCACAAACTCATTTTATAACAGAAGAATGTTATCCGGCAGTGATTAAGTTCTATTTTTGTCAATTCTTCCACTACTGACAGGCAAACAGGATTTAATTACCGGAACAGCATGGCGAAAAAATGGTACAGGATTATTTTTATTCTTCTCATCTCCTTTACCCTTTTTACATGTATAGACCCGTATGTCCCGCAACTGCGAAGCTTTGAATCAAGGCTGGTGGTAGATGCCCTGATCACCGATGAGGTAACTGCAAATTACGTACGTCTGTCACGTACTGTCAGCAAACCTGATGATGTAACGGAAAAGGTAACAGGCGCCACTGTCGTTCTCACTGATGACCTTGGCAACTCCTTCATTCTTGAAGAGAGGAACCCTGGCGATTACCGCACTGACAGCCTTCTCTTCAGGGGAGAGCCGGGCAGGACCTACACTTTGTCTGTTGAGACTGCGGAAGGGGGGCAATATGAATCAACTCCCTGCATGATGTTACCGGTTCAGGATATAGACAGCCTTTATTATCAACGTGACAGGATCTTTTCTGATGAGACGGGCGAATTCAGGGAGGGTATTACCTTTTATATCGATTCAGAAGAGGAAAGCACGGCAGGGCATTACCGCTGGTCATATGACGAGTGGTGGAAGTTTTCGGTTCCCGACCCCAGCCTTTTCAGGTATATTAATGATTCTACCATCCTCCAGGTTGATACAATCAAACGGACCTGCTATGCCCATGTCCATTCGGATGTCATAGATATTGAAAACACGGTTTCCGGAAACACTGAAAACCTGAAGGGGAAGGCGGTTCACTTTGTTGCCCCGGATGAGAGCGACAGGCTGCTTATTCAGTACTGCCTGGAGGTCAGGCAGATGTCGCTATCAGCAGAGGAGTACGAGTTCTGGTACCTCATGAGCGGCATCAACGAGGCAGGTGGAGACATTTTTGACAAGCAACCCTACCAGGTATTCAGCAACATCAGAAACCTGAATGATCCGGAAGACCAGGTAATTGGGTACTTCCAGGTCTCGGCTGTCAAGATGCAGCGCCTGTACGTAACGGTGAGGGAGGCTTTAGCTCTCGGGCTTCCGATGTACCAGTATGAATGTGACAGGCAGGAAAAGGGGCCGATTGACTATCCGTCAATCTCACCAGGCGGGGGAATGACCTTTGATGAGATCTATTGGGCCCATCTGAATTCAGGATACACATTCATAAAGCCAATATTCACTGACCAAAATGCACTCTACCGGCTTGCCTTCGTGAGATCCGCGTGTGCAGACTGTACGCTCAGGGGAACCCTGCAAAAGCCCTGGTTCTGGGTTGACCTCAACTAAGACCTTCGATATGAGACGACCTGACCCACATACAATCCCTTCGGCCATTTCATTGATGACTCTTCTGTTACTGATCAGTCTTATGCTTATGCCTGCTTCGCTCTGCGCACAGAGAACAAAGGAGATCAGTTCCCATACCGGAGACCCTTTTCTCAACCTCGAGGAGATAACGCTGGTCACTGACAGGGATATATATATTGCCGGTGAGGA